>JAATFO010000136.1 GCA_015655145.1 Enterobacterales bacterium
GAGCTGCAGCGACTCGACATGATTGTGATTTTCGCTGGATAGGCCAAGGTATTTCCTTAACGACACATCCTGTACTTCATCACAGCTGCTACATCCTTCTGAACTTGAACCCGTCCCCACCAGGATTCCCCTCGGTACTGCCGTCCCGCATCACGGTAGCATGCTCCTCGAGGGCAAACTCCGAGTAAGCGCACATATTTGTTATTCTGACCACATCATATTCTCCATTATCCGGAGAGCAATACTCCCCTACTCTATGTCTATGTTCATGCTCCTTTGATCATAAGCGCGGTACATCTCTTCGTGCAAATTCTGATTGTTTGAACAAAGTTGCTCTTACGTGTTTTTCCATCAGTTCATGTCTGTCGGCGGGTTCACCACAGTATCTAACATTATTCCACACTTATTCCGAAATCATGTTCCCTAGAAACACCACCATTTTTTCATTCAGCGGTCAGCACGAATTTTTCATATATTACATTGGAATAGTTCGGTTGGCCGTGGCTTCGCATACCCCACAACCTTCACCGATGGTAAGGCAGAACGTTTGTCCTTCCCCAAAGTCAATGATGAGCTCTGTCAATGCGCCCCCGGCACGATAACATGTCATGACTATTCTCCTGATCCCGGTAAGGTGTGACATTACGTCGTTGACTACGGCATTGTTGTAATCGTCCCTGACGATGACGTCTGTCGCGGTGACGCCAAACAGAAACTTTCGATTATTCACTCTTCATCCTCAGCGTATAGATGCCCGAAAAATCAATATCCTGGCCGGTGAGCAGGTTGATGATCTCACCCTGATTTTTGTAGAGGGTCGGCGGAATATTGATGCTGTTTTCCAGTGTGGTTCGCGCCATATCCGCCATCGCCTGACGGCTGTTTTCGGTATAGTCCGTGTTGCGATCTTTCTGACCGGCGCTGTTGGATGCCCATGCGCCAATGTCGGGGATCATGCCAACCAGTAACGCGCCACCGAATCGCTCCCTGAAATGCGAGTCGATCCAGCCGTCAACGCCCGCCTCGCCAAGTTCTCCGGCCGCGTGGGTATCGACCAGCGGAATATCAAGATAAGGGGGCTGACGGGTACGCAGTTTGGTGATGATGAGGAAGGCGCGCCCCTGACCGTGCGTCATTCCGGATACTGTGCCTGTCTGGTAAATGCCCGTGGCGGTGGTCCCTTTTTCAATCAGCTTCGTATTACCGCTGGCGCTCCAGATATCTTCGGCGATCGTGCAGCGGATTTTCCCTGCCCGGTCCGAGACAAAACGGTAATCCAGCGAACAGGGAATGGCGGTATTTTCCGGCACGTACAGATCCGGGTTGTAAGGAATACGCCGGACCGCTGCCGGGGACGGTTCCGACGGTGGCGACGTGGTGTCCGGCTGCAGTCCGGCAGAGGCCACCTGCGTCATTTCCTGCTGCCGGGTCCGGACCGGGTTTCGGGCCGCAGCGGCAGAGCTATCCCGGCGAACCAGAAAACGGGTTTTATCGAGTTCCGGCGGCGTCTCCGGCCCGGTGACCGTCGTACTGCGCGGGTTGTTGTCCGCCGGTTCCGGCGCTTCGGCTCCGGTATCGTGCGTCCCCAGATCGGTACGCTGCCGGTAATCGCTCCGGTTCGGCTGTGACGCGGCATCCTGCCGCTTTTCCTCACTGGGTTGCCAGAGAAGATTGCGGTATACCCAGTTGCCCGCCCACGCCAGAACAATCAGCGCCACGGCGGCGAGTGTCAGAAACGCGGTGGCTTTCCCGCGCCTGCGCTTTTTCAGTTTGTTGATAGCGGGTTGTACCGGATCGCTCTCTTCATCGTCCTGCACGGTGAAAAGCGCCGCTTCCCGCCTTGCACGGGCTTCGCGCTCCAGCGCGGCAATATCGTCATCCGTCTGCGCCGGAGAAGACCGGTCCCCGTCAGACACAGGATGCGGGAGTTCGTCGTTCATCTGCATGACTCCTCAGTTATCAGTGGGTTGTGGGATTTTCCACTCGTTCGACCTGCGGGGAAACCGTGGCGCCATCAGTCGCCTGGACTTTGCCGAAACCGCGATTTTCCAGACCTACAACGGCATTGCCGGAGCGCAGAACCAGACGGGGCGTGACCTCCTGAATGACCAGTACGGTGAAGTTGCCTTTTCTGCGGACACTGCTGTTAACCACATGCTCCTGTCCGTTCAGCGCTTTCGTCACGGAGGGAATGGATTTTGCCGGGGAGAAACCCACGAACGTAAAGCGGCCATCGTCATACGCGAAATCCGGGACAATCCATGCGCTGTCGCTTCCTGGGTATTTGAGGTAGTCCCAGTTGCGCGGTGTCTGCGCGGCATTCAGGGCCTGCTGAATGTCGGCCTGCTGCTGTTTTTGTTCCCGCTCCAGCATTCTGGTCTTTGCCTCGCGGCTGGCCTTGTCCCTGTCTTCGCCCGGATAGCGGTAACTCACCTGAAAGGCGGGCTGCTGCGGTGATTTATCATCGATGACGTTCAGCTCAATGTTGTATAAACGCCGGGTGGTGACGACCAGCAGGTTTGTGTGCCAGTCCCGGCTGTTGGGCTGGATGACCACCTGCGTGGTATTACCGTCTGCGCCGGGCGCGCCCTGAACCAGCGCCACCGGGCGGACATTGACCCGGTTGGCGTCCGGCGTGGCTTCCCACGCTTCATCAAAACCGGGTCTGGCGCTGATAACCGCCTCGTTGCTGTCAAAGACCAGCGTGGTCATGAAGCCGGGCCGGGTACTGACGACGGTGACGTTTAGCGGGTTATAAACCACCTGCTGAACGCGGGCATCAAAGCGGCTCGCCTGCGGGATGGCGGCACTCCATGCCGTACCGCACATCATCAACGCGAGCAGGATAAGGACGAAACGTTTCATTATTCACCTCCCCGGATTTCACGGTCTGCCTGCCAGCTGGTCACGGTAAAACCGAACGGGTTCACCTCCCGCTCGGTATCGCTCATCTCCCTGCCGGGGTCAGAGTGGAACGTCAGGCGGACATCCCAGTATTCGGTGCGGGTGCTGTTGTCAGCGAGGCGGCGGACAGTTTTTTTGTAACGGAGGGTGGCGACTTTATCGGGGTCTGTACCCGCGGTGAGCTGGTTTGACAGGATGTCGATTTGCACGGTATGCGCCCCGTTCTGGTACACCCTGTCCGGGGCCTCTTTACCGGCATACAGCGCCAGATAGTCATCGTTGACCTGTGGGCTGTTGTAAATCTGGACCGTGGCGTAATCGTCCTGGAGGGAGGGGTAAACATACCTTTCGCGCAGTCTGACGTAGCTGGCGGTCATCGCCTTCTGATAAGCGTCCTCTGCCGTCAGACGGGTTTCTGACGCACGGGTGACGTGCTCCACGCGCCCGGTATGATTATCCACGGTGTACAGTTCCACGACTGTCTGTTTCAGGGGCAGCATCAGCACCACGGCGATGAGCGTCAGTACGGCGATAAGCAGGCCCGCGCCGCCGGTGATAAACCCGGCTTTCATGGCGCGTTTGTCCCTCTCAATCATCTGCTGCTCAAAGGTGTGCGAATCTGCAATGAGGGTCTGTTCACTCATGACTGTTTAACTCCGCCATAATCTGAGGGGTGTTCACGGGGATGCCCTGACCGCCAAAGGCAGGAGGACGGGGAGACTGTGCGCAGCCGGAAAGCGCACACAGCAAAGCCAGCGCAATCAAGCGTTTCATAGGATTTTTCCTCTGTGAGATCAGTGAAATGAAAACAGGGCTATGTTTTCACCAGGGTGTAACGGGGATATTTCGACCAGTGATGACAGGTTTAACGATGGAATTTCTGAACCGCTGAGTCCCTGGCTTGTGCCAGTCGCCGGGCTTCGTTGCGGGCGATCATTTGCTCAATCGCGTATTGACGCGCTTTCGCCGCGCTATATCCCGGACCGCTGCCGGGTTTACCCGCGCTGGCATCCCGCCAGCCCCGGACGGTGTCCTGAATAGCGCGTGTTGTCTGCTTCCCGGCACCATACGCCGCCGCGCCAATACCCACAGCCGCCAGCCCCTGCATGGACACCGTTGCACTGGTCCCGGCCAGCGCGCCGGCCAGTCTGGCGGAGAGATACACCAGTATTGCCTCGCAGATACCGGCCAGGCAGACCTGTGCGCCTAACTCCACAATGTTGGATTGTGCTGAAATTTGTGTTGCAATATCTACCCGCGAGTTTAAATAATTAACGACAATGCGTAGCGACAACGCAGAAAACAGAACCGTTAATATTGCTGCGAAAACATTTTGCAGCCAGTTGTTAAACATGGGGCGTAAAAATCCATACATCAGACAAAAGATAAACACAGGGGCGGTTATACTCAGCAGCAGAATCATGACCTCCGCAATCATTGAAACAAAGGCTGCCACGATCATTAATACGAATATCCCGAGCCAGACATAAAATTGAGCGGTCATGCCCTCATCTTTTATATAGGTTGAGTTATCCATATCGTGTAACGTTTTACCCAATACCTTCGCTTTATCCCATAAGCTATCCAGTAACTGCCATATATTATCGCTGCCGGAAAATCCCTCCCTTAAGCCATTGATTGCGTCAATAACACCATCAAGATAACCGCTGACATTAGCCACAAAGGAAAGGATGATCGCCATCCTCATGATGTCCCACATGACATCCTCCATTGGTGTGGACAGCTTACCCGCCAGGGTCTGGTATCCACGCCACAGGATATAGAGGGTGGCTGACGTTGCCGCCAGCCCCACCATCATGGAGGAGTATGACATCATCAATCCCTTTGTGGCGTCGGTGACTCCTCCTATCAGGTGTTTTTCAACACCGATAAATACACCACCGGGCATATGAACCTCACTATGAATTCAGGTCGGGGGTGGGCGCATGTAGCTGCTGAATCTGATAATGGGCTTCACTGGCGTTTTTACAGTTTTCTGAGGCATCGCCGGTGTTCTGGCATTTCTCATACACCGCTTTTAGCTCATCGGGATGATCCCTGTACCACTGGGTCGTTTTGGCTTCTTCTTGGCAGCCGCTAATGACAACGAATAATAAGGACAGGAAAGAAAGGATTAATAAACGCATGTGAGACTCCTTTAGCCGTTTAAATCAGGGGTTGGCGCAGTTAACTGTTGCTGATTCCACTGTTTAACTCGCTCGTCTTCCAGCACTTTTTCGCGCTTTTCTGCTGCCTTCACGCTCATTTCCCACTGGTCAGTGAGCGTGTTCAGCATCACTGATTTTAGCTGAATACTGTTGGCAAGGTCCTGAGACTCCTTTGAATCTTTAGATAGTGCGATACGGTTCGAGAGGCTGTTAATCTCGCCCAGCGTCTGGCTGACCTGCTCCTGGATCTCGTCAGTCTGCTCAAACTGAATCGCCTTATTAATGACCAGTTGTTTGCAGGTATCGGCATAGCTTCCCGACTGTTCCGCGTTACAGTTATCGAAAACCCGGTACTTCGCATACAGCGTATCGAACTGCCCGGCGGTGCCGCCGGAGAGAAGCAGATCATTGAGTGTCTGGCCTGGTCTGCGAAGTTGCTCCAGATCCGATTTCAGACTCTTCGCTTGATCCACAAAATCAGCGATATCACGGACGCCGGTGGCCGTCGCCAGTTGGTCTTTATACGCCTGGATCTGGCTCTGATAATGTTGCGCGGTCTGCATCCAGCGCTGCGCTTCTTTCAGCCATTCGGCCTCACGCAGCGGATCGGCATCCACCAGAACGGGAATACCAGCGTGCGCCAGTGGGCTGGCCATCACGCACGCGAACATCAGGGCATGAAAACGCCTTTTCATCATGGTTCTCCTGTGGGGTGTCAGAGTGCCTGGGCCAGGTAGGAATCCAGCCATTCATGCGGCTGCATCCCTTCCCGGTACAGGGAATCGAAAATTTCGAGGTTGTCGGCGCTACCGCTCATGACCCGGGTGTATCTGCCGATACCGGAGAGGTCGAGCGTCACGCGTGCCGCAAAACGTTTTGTGTCGCCGCGCCTGAACTGATTTTTTACCACCACATACTGGCGGGCCAGCGGATCCAGATTTTTCACCACATCGAACACTTCCGGCTCAAACTTCATCCCGTCAACATAGTGGGCCCGGTCGGCGCTGGGGTTGGCGGCCAGGATCTGCGTCCCACACTGCTCAATCACGGCGGGCGCAATCTCATCCCTGATGATCTCCGCCGGGGACTGGGTGCCCACAACCAGCATCCCGTTGAGTTTACGGATGGTTTTCAGCCGGTTATAGGCGAAATCCTTAAAGACCGGGTCCCGAAGCCACTTCCAGAACTCGTCCATAAAGATGACCAGCCGTCGCCCGTCGAGCAGACTGGTAATGCGGTACAGCAGGTAAAAGGAGATCGGCGCACAGACGTTCGCGTCATCCAGAAACTCCGTGCCGTCAATGCCAAAGTTATCGCAGTGGCTGATATCGAAGGTGTCTGAGGCGTTATCAAACACCCAGCCGAATTCGCCACCCTGCGCCCACTGCGACAGGCGAATGCTCAGGCTGTTCTCCTGGGCTTTTTTTGTAGCAGGTTCAGGAAGATTCTCCAGCAGGCGCGTAATACCACAGACACGGTATTGCGGCTCATTGCTCATCACGGCGTTAACGGCGTCGTTCAGACGGCGTTCATCCCGGGGTGAGATGGTCGCGCCGTTACGCGTGCACAGCAGTTTCATCAATTGGCTGATGAAACTGATATTGCGTTTTGTGGGCGACAGTGAAAACGGGTTCCACCCCGTGGGATCGCCATGCGTGATACGGAAGTAACGGCCGCCCAGCGCCCGGATGTTCATTTCCGCGCCCCGGTCCTTGTCCAGATAAACGGTGGTCAGCCGTTGGGTTTTCGCGTCGGGTGAAAAACTGTCCGCGCGGCCATATTTCTGCTGCATGTTTTCAAGGAACGTCATCAGCATGGTTTTACCCGAACCGTTGGTGCCGAGAATGCAGGTATTGGCCGGGTTCTTCTCGTTGAACTCGTCCTTGTCCGCCAGCGTGTTATGCAGGTTCAGGTAGTAGCCATCCCCTGACGGGGTGCGCAGCAGGGCCATCGCATCCCCCCAGGGGGCGTGATCGCGCTTGCCGGGGTAGAAGTTGTGCAGTGCTGCCAGTTCCACAAAATTCTGGCTGCTCAGTTCGCCCAGGCGTGGACGCAGACGATAATTGCCGGGCAGTTGCGCCATATACGCCGCTGACAGTGAAAGCGCTGCCGGAACCGGCGTGATGCCGAGATTGTTCAGGGCGTTGCTGATTTCGCTGGTATCGGCCACCAGACTGTCCAGCGTGCGGGCAAACACCATGATGGAGAAATGGTGTTTTCCATAGGCGATTTTCCCCGATGTCAGCAGGTCAAGCGCCACATCCAGATCCAGCCGCTGGGATATCGCATCATCATCCGAACTCATTAACAGACGGCGGGTGCGTTTGATGGCCTTCCTGGCTTCCTCGCGTGACATGCAGGTGTAAGACTGCGTGATCACATAATCGCAGGGGGCGTACAGCAGCGAGTCCATCATCCCCGTCGCCGTCTCCTCCGGGAACTCCTTCACTTCCAGCCCCCGGAAATACTGTGTACCGCTGGCGTGGTTTATCTGTCCGGACTCCGCCGCGAAGAACAGCGCCGCTGACCCCATCACCGAATACGCGGGAGAGCGGGTGACGCGCACCCTGCGCCAGTGGTGCGTCAGCAGGTACTCATAAAAGGCTAACTGGGTGGAGAATACCGCGTCGCATTCACTGACAGTGCCAAGAGGACGGGCAGCATAGCGTGACAGTGCGGTATCGAGCGAACCTTTAATTTCCAGCATTTCCCGCAGCGCAGCCTCCAGCTCTTTCAGTTTCTGACCGTCTTTCATGCGCCTGCGCTCGGCCTTTTCCAGGCGGACAAACGGGCGGTAGCAGACGGTCAGAAACAGGCGGTTGCAGCGAAACGGGTCAGCCGCCAGCGAGGCATAATAGAGACGGCTGATTTCATCGGCGTAAGGGTTGCCGGACGCCTTGTGCAGCGAGTCCGTGAACGGCTCCCGCACATTGTGGATATAAAAGGTGACCGGCATCCCCTCGAATGAGCGGATAAGCCTGTGCAACTGGTTGCGGTCGATGCTGAGGGTCTCTTCTGACTCGCAGTCGAACGGGGTGCCCGTCAGTTCCCAGGTGCAGTAGAGGTCACTGTCGGGAGAGCGCACAACATGCGGATGAATATGCGATGAATACGGAATGTACTTTCTGAGCGTGGCACACTGATTCAGTTTCATGGCGTTGAGAAACTCCGTGATATCGACAGCCTCATGCTCAACGGGCATAAAGGCGGTTGCGCCAAACAGACGGTTTGCTGCCGGTTTTCCCCTTGCCCTGAGCCAGACGGCAATCAGGCTGAACCGCATGGGTTCATTTCGGGTGAGTGACTTCATCACCAGAAATTCAACCGGGAGCAGTGCAAGGAAAGCGACGGAAGTCCAGACAGCGACGATGATGGTGAACCCCGTGACACCCAGCAGGGGCACCATCGGCACCCCCCACAGTGCCGCCGGGCGTTTCATTGCCTTGAGCAGCTTTGCCATAGGTGACCTCTCAACTCATCAGCAGCGCGCCAATCTCACTGCCCCCGCCAATCAGGATGCCGCCGATGATGATGTAGGCGCACTGGGACAGGTTTTCGCCTTTCCAGAGCGTCTTGTACCCCACCCAGATCACGGCCACGGTGATGGTGATGGCCGCCAGACCATGAAGGCCGGTGGAGACTTTCTCCATCACGGTGTTTGCTCGTTCAAAACCGTCGGCCAGTGCCGGGATGGCGGAAAAAGCCGTCAGCACACCGGCAGATACGGGGCTGGCCGCCACCTTTAGCTTGCGGAAAAGTGTCATTATTCTTCCTCCTCACGGGGTGACAGGGAGAGGCTCCGGCGCACTGACGGCGCGGAGATCGGTGTGATGGCGATGTTGTCCTGACGGAGTTTCGCGGAGACGCCACGGACGACAGCGCTCGGCCAGATCACGCGGGGACGGGAAGCGTTACCGGCAGGAAAGGCTTCCGGGGGAACGGTTGCCGTTGATTTGTCCTCGCGGGTGCCGGGGACGGTATAATGGGGGGAGCCCGGCGCATAACCGATCCGCTGGAGATAACTCGTCCCGGAAAAAGCCGCTTCCGGCTGTTGTCCGGTACGGAAATTGCCGGAGTAGTAGCAGCTCAGTGCTCTTTTCAGTGAGCCGCCTCGCCGGTAACAGTCGCTGAGGATGCGTTCAAAAACAGACAGGTTGGTGCAGGGATCAAGCAGGTCAGTGGCCGTCACACCGTAGTGACGAAAATTGGTGCTGGTTATTTGCATCAGCCCGACGGAGTAACGCCGGTCCTGTACGGCAAGGCGACGGATAATGCGCTCTGCTTCTGCCCGGCTGGCGGGCAGATGGGAGATAACAGGGTTGACACCGGAGGTTTTTCTGGCCTTCGGGATAATCTCGGCGATGGCATACGGGTTAAAACCGGATTCCACCCGTGCCACGTCGAGCGCGGTGGACGGATGAATGCTGGCGGCACATTGCATGGCCGCCGCCAGAAAGGCAGTGGTGGAAAGCATGATGGCCTCAGAAAGCAGGCAGCATGCAGGGTCTACTGACGCTGCATGCTGTGGAGTCAGAATTAAAGGGGTTACTATGTGGTTTCGACAGGATCCGTACTCTGCGGAGAACTGTTTTCCTCGCGGGGTTCCAGCAGGACCAGTTTGCCGGAGACGGCAATACCGGGCGTCAGGACAATATTCAGACCTGCTTTACCGTGGTGAGCAAAGGCGACGCCGACTTTTGTCCAGTACGTATTTTTCTCGCCCTGAGCATCCGACTGACTTTCCTGGGCAACATACGCGTAATAAACGGGTTTTCTCATGATGTCCCCTTTTAATAAAAACGGTGGAAAATAATATTTTTCGGTCACGTCCCGATTCTGCATTCCGGTTTTAACGGGTCAGCGAGAACATTCAGCGGCACCCTGAATTGAGGTTGTGTGACAGCCCGTTTCATATTTTTAAAGAGCAATGCCCGGCCCGGACGAATTAACGTCCATCAGTTCATCCATTGGGTAACGGCGGTTTCAGGATGAAGGAAAGGAATTAATTTCTAAACGATAAATGAAAAATGAAAATGAAATAGTTTATCTGGATGGAATTAAGAATGCGGAAAGAAGAGGAAGGGTGTGGAATATGCTATAAGGCATCATTTCCATTTAAATATAAATATAAAGACGTGGAGAGAAATCTCCCCACGTCTTACCGGTAGAATTAACGTCGGCGGCGTTCAAGCTTTTCCTGACATTCGGTACAGGTTGTTATACCCGGCAGCATCTGACGTCGTTTTTCAGGAATAGATTTACCGCATAAACGGCAGTGGAATAATGATGGCGTTGTTCCCGGTTTAAAACGGTTCTGTTCAATCATCTCTTCAAGCCTCTGCTCATTAAATTCCTGATCGCGATCGATCTCATCCGGCATGCAATGCCCTCCTGCTGACGGCTTCCTGCTCGCAAAGCGTGATGCGCTTCCAGACGGTGGTGAGTGGCAGCACTTCCGTCTGCGATAACAGCGTTTCAGTGACCTGCATCATGGCCGCCAGCGCTTCAGGGGAGGCCAGATTTTCCACCCGGCATTTTTGCCATTGCCGCCAGATAGCTGCATCGGTTTCTTCATCTGGTTCAGGTGTCCGGCCATAAGGCACATAGACGCCCAGCATCCGGCGACGAAGACAGACTTCGTTGGAGGTAAGGCCAAAATACTGGTTGAGTAACGCGTTCGAACCACCTAAGCGAATCGCCCGGTGAATTTGCTGCTGCTGGCGGACCTCCTGACGCGCCAGTACCATCAGATGGCACAAAACGTCATGGCGGACGCTGATCGCGACAAACGGCGCTGACGACCGGCTGATAGTAAACAGTTCATCAAGGGATAACTGATCGAGGGCATTCAGTTCGTCGAAAGTGAATCCCAATGATTCGCAGTGATGAAAATTACCTTCTTTCAGCGCGTACAGTGCGTCGGTTAATACGGCGAAATTTAATGACGGGATCATGATTCTGTATCTCCCTTCAATGCGTTAAGCGGTTGGCTAATTTAAGGTTGATCCATTCGTCAATTTCAGATTCAAGCCAAGCCACACTGGCGGGGCCAATCTTGATTGAACGGGGAAAGATGCCTTCTTTCATATACAGGTAGATTTGCGAACGTTTCAGGCCAGTTTTTATTTCAACCTGTTTTAGGCGTAATAGCTGATGGGATGTCATCGTTTACTCCTGTGGCCGTTGTGGGGCATGCCCGGAGGAGACAAAGGAACACAAGTGGGGATGGAGAATAAAGCAGATAAGCCCGTATTACGGGTTTCAGAGTCCTTAATACGGACTTGCAGGTTAGTGGATTTTTCTCAAATCAATCTGATGAGGGGGAACCGCGCTCCAGCGCAGTTTTTAGTGTATCACCACTGAACCTGTCGGTAATGCCTTCATCTGATGCCCACCGCTCGAAAATAGACAGCAGCTTATAGGGCTTTCTGATTAATGGACTAATAGCCTCGTTATTTTTACAGGCGAGCCAGAACATACGGGATAATGGTGTAGACATTCTTGTTGAAGATGCTGAGTTTGATTTTACTTTAAGTGATATTTCCAATAATTTTTCCAGTTCTGAATTCCGAATAACAAAACAAGCATCCTTTGGTAAGTCATACATAGGGGAGTACTTGGCTTGACTATATTTTTTATTTGTCAGAGAGAGTATGTGGTTGTGATGGGTGGTCGAGTTTCCCAAGTGCGGAAATATAAGTTCGTTTCTTACTCTTCTTTCTTTTTCAAAGACTTGAAATATTTCTCCATACAAACTCACTGTAATTCCATAATTAGCGTCCATTGCTCCTGTTAAAGGAGATGGAATACCTAATGAATGTGCAAGTAATCTTTGCAATATAATATATTCGTATCCATTTAATGCTGTGTCAATAATTTTCTTCCTCGGGTGGATATATTTTACTTCGGTGCAGAGGATTAGTTTATCTTTACTCGGAATGATTTTTTTAACTAAAGAACCATTATCAATAATTAATGAATTTACTGGGCGTAGTTTTATTTTATTTCTGCAGATTTGTATTTTTCTTAAAAATATTGGTGACTGAAAGTAAATGGAAAGGCAGATATCGTTGCACATGGCATGGCGATAAATGTCACTTTTAGAGATTTTTTTTTGAATATCTGAGTATGTTGACAGCCTCTTGTATAGTAACCCAATCAGATATGAAATCTAGATTTTTTAAATTTTGATCTATTTTTGACATGGTGCATCTCCTTTCTCAACGTTTTGACAGGAACGATATGTTATATTTAAACATCCATTAAATGATTGACATATTGGCTGTTAAATAATCTATTTGATTGGGTGGTAATTATTTATTTGACAACACTAAAAATTTTCATTTTCATAAAAAATAGCGAAGTGAATGATTTTATCTTTAACTCAGTAAATTAGTGTGGTGACTCTATTTTTATTAAAAATAAAGTGACCTAAAAAATCATCTCCTGCTGAGAACTTGTTAGCTAGTGGTGTAGTGAGTTGTAGGGTGAAAGTACCATATTGGTCATTAATATCGGTTATTATGGCGCACTCAAAGCCAAAAAAATTCTTACTGTAGGGTAAAGTGCTTTATAGAGACTCTCTTTTGCGGAAAATGCGATAAGTAATGCAATGTTATAATCTATCCCGCTTTTAATAAGGTATTTTTGCTCTTTTTTTGTGGTGAACATATCGGCTGCATCTCGAATTATCTCAGGAATAAGATTCTCAATATCTATACCGACAGCAAATCCCATGAGTTGTGGTGAGATCACGGCTATTGCGCACTGGTCAGTATGGGAGATACTACCATTCCAACCTTCTGGCCATTTAGGACTTCGGTCGCTACAAAGCGCGACTCTTTTATAAAAACCTTCTTTAACAAGTAAGGTTTGTGCCGAAATTCTACCGGCAAGATATTCGGCTCGTCGTTTTAGGACAGCCGAAGAGAGTGATTCAGGAAATTCGATGGAAAATGTTGAAAACAAAGCATCATTATATTCTGTAATATCAAACTCAAGCTTACAGACACGTATTGATGGTTCTTGTATAACATAACCCGTTTTGAAAGAACGGATGAATATCCCTGTGGAAAGATTTTTATCAAAAATTAACATAATGGTGCATCCTTTTAAAAGCGTATTTTTCTGGTTCAAGGGTATAGAGGTTTCTAGCATAGGTTATTGATATTACAACTTTATTCAGTATATCCATGGAAGTGAATTATCAGCTTTGTAATACCTCTAAAGAAAGCAAAGTGCAATATTTTTTGTATTATAACTTGTATGTTATTAATTTTTATATGTTTATTTTTTGTCGCTCATTTAACTGATTTCTTTTTTGCAATCAGTTTGGCTGGTGGTATAGTTATTAAAGACTACAGATGGTAAAGGGATTACGCACAACATGCGACCGATTGAAGTTCATGCACCGGCAGCCAGTACGATGTACAGAGATGAAAGTAGAGGTCTGCTTTCCAGTAAAGTCGTTATTATTCTTGGTTTACTCAGCGCCGTGGCTGCATTATCCACTGATATGTACTTGCCTTTATTTCCAATTATCGCCAGTGATTTACATACGACGCCTGACAAAGTTCAGCTTAGTATCACCGCTTTTATGGTGGGCTTAGGGATTGGGCAGTTGTTCATTGGTCCATTGTCCGATCATTACGGCAGACGTAAATTATTGCTAGGCGGGATGGCTCTATTAACAATCGCTTCATTAGCTGGCGCTATATCTACTAACATTCAGCTGCTCATTGTTACACGGCTCTTTCAGGGGTTGGGAGGGGCGGCTGGTATCGTTCTTTCCCGGGCAATTATTTCTGATCTGTGCCCAGGGGCTAAGGCAGCTCGATATTTTAATCTTGTGTTAGCGATACAGGGTATCGCCCCTGTTATTGCTCCATTACTTGGAGGAGTGGCCGCATGGTTTATCTGGCCGGTAGTTTTCGTTTTTATGGCTGCAATATCATTAGTCTCCACCTTGCTCAGCAGTAATTTTATTAGCGAAACCTTACCCCGTGATCAGCGATTACCTTTCAATCTAAACGAGTTTATTAGTCAGTTTATCGAGCTGCTTAGCAATAAGAAATATATTGGTTATACTTTGATTTTTTCAATCCAGTTTGGGGCACTATTTGCTTATATATCAGCATCACCGTTTATCTATCAATCGGCGTTTGATTTATCCTCAGGGGAATTTGCTGTAATATTTTCTATCAACGCGGGCGCAATGATGCTTGGCAGTATTGTCAGCGCTCGCTATGTTATGAAATTTGGCGAAGATAGCCTCATAAAAGTGGGGGTGATAAGCACGCTGGCGATATCTGTATTACTTTGTATCGTTGACAATATTTCTCATTTCCAGTTTGAGATCGCGGCGATGCTACTGTTAATGATGATGTTTACCATGGCTTTGACATTTGGCAATGCTGCGAGTATGGCCATGGCGGCATCTTCACATTTAAAGGGAACGGGTTCTGCTATTTTAGGGGCTTTTCAGTTTGGTATCGCTGCGATAACCCCGTCACTGCTTGGATTTGGAGACCCGTTGTCATTACTGCCGATGTCGCTGATCATCGCGGGATGTTGTTTAATAGCCATTATGGCATTATTATTGACAGGTAAAAAAGGATAGTGTGATGAATACACATGACGCTATAAAAATCATTGGTGCAAGACAAAATAATCTGCAAGATATTGATGTAGAGGTCCCTAAAAACAAAATAACAGTTTTCACCGGTGTTTCCGGATCGGGAAAAAGTTCTTTAGTATTCGGAACTATTGCGGCAGAATCTCAGCGTCAGTTAAATGACACGTTTCCACCTTTTATTCGCCACCGTTTACCGCATTATGGTAATCCTGAAGTTGATGAAATTGAAAACCTGTCGGTGGCCATTATTATTGACCAAAAACGTATTGGTGGTAACGCACGTTCGACGGTGGGCACCGCATCAGATATTTATACCCTGCTGCGGCTACTATTTTCTCGTGTTGGCGAACCATTTGTTGGTTATTCTAATGTTTTTTCATTTAATCATCCTGCTGGGATGTGTGCGACATGCGACGGGTTGGGCATTGCCAGCACCATTGATATCGACCATCTGATTGATTCAAATCTGTCTTTAAATGAAGGTGCTATTCGTTATCCTTCTTTTGCACCCGGCTCATGGCGCTGGAAACGTTATGTTTATTCAGGGATTTTTGATGCCAATAAAAAAATAGCGGATTATTCAAAAGAGGAACGAGAGTTATTACTTTATGCGGATAATCTCATTCCTGAAGCGCCGTTAGCCGGTTGGCCTAAGAGCGCAAAGTTTGAAGGCGTCATTACACGCTTTACGCGAAGTTATTTGAAACAAGAAACTAAAGATACTAAAACTGAGGAATTTCAGCGAGTCGTAAGTTTGCAGGTTTGCCCTTCTTGTCATGGTATGAGGCTTAACGAGAAAATACTTTCCTGTCGGATTAGAGGGAAAAATATTGGCGAATGCGCAACGCTCCCTGTCAAAGAGTTAAAGTTGTTTGTAGAAAAGCTCGATTATCCTGAAGTCAGGCCGCTGCTTGAAGCATTGCTGGAAAGGTTGGATGCAATGTGTGCAGTAGGCTTGGGATATCTGGATTTGAACCGTACGACCCCCAGCTTATCGGGCGGTGAATCCCAGCGGTTGAAAATGGTCAGGCATCTGGGAAGTAGTCTGACCGGGATCGCTTATATAATTGATGAACCCAGTACCGGGCTGCATCCAGCAGATATTGTGAAATTGAATGTATTAATTGGAAAACTACGCGACAAAGGCAATACCATTCTGATGGTGGAGCACGACCCGGACATGATAGCGATAGCCGAGCATGTTATTGATTTAGGGCCGGGAGCGGGTAAGCAAGGCGGGAATATTGTATTTGAGGGTGACCTGTCGGCACTTAAGCAATCCCAAACCTTGACGGGAAGATATTTCTCTTCACGGGCAGAGATAAATAAGAGACCGAGATGTGCCAAAGGTTACATTTCGGTAAGAAATGCCACATTGCATAATTTGCATAACTTATCGGTAGAAGTGCCTTTAAGCGTTATGGTCGCCGTGACAGGGGTCGCTGGATCGGGCAAAAGTTCATTCGTGATGGGAGCCCTGGCGCCGCAATGTCCGGATTCGATCGTTATCGATCAAAAACCGATACATACTTCGATTCGATCACATATTGCTTCCTGGTGCGGTGCATTTGATACGATTCGTACGCTGTTTGCCGAAAAAAACCATGTGTCAGCGTCGTGGTTCAGCGCCAATGCCAAAGGTGCCTGTCCAGAATGTAATGGGCTAGGGGTAATACAAACCGATCTGGCATTTATGGATACGGTTACGTTGCCATGTGAGGCCTGCCAGGGGCAGCGCTATAGCCCGCAGGCGCTGAAATATCGTTATCAGGGAAAAAATATTGCGGAGGTATTATCCCTGTCAATTAACGATGCTGGCGATTTTTTCCTGAATGAGCCACAGCTCAGACCAATTTTTCGTAGTCTGGTCGACGTCGGGTTGGGATATTTGCGCCTGGGTGAATCGTTGAATCATCTTTCAGGCGGTGAATGCCAGCGGCTGAAGTTAGCGTCACAATTAAATCATGATAGTGACATGTATATTTTCGATGAGCCAACCACCGGACTTCATCCCAGTGATGTTGCCTTGCTGCTGAAACTATTTAACCGACTGGTAGATCGCGGAAACACCGTCATTATTATTGAACATAATATGGAGTTGATCGCTCAGGCTGACTGGATTATTGATATTGGACCTTATGCCGGGCAAGAAGGGGGGGAATTACTATTTAGCGGTACACCCGAATCGATGCTGGCCTGTCGCCATTCTTTGACTGCGGAGTGGTTGCGCAAACATTGCCAGGTGGAGTGAGAAAATGGTGGTCGGGACAGCCAGAAGAGACTGGCAATAATGTGATGCATGCCCATTATTATACTGATGTATTGTCCCGTTAATATTATTAGTCTACAGGCCAGTGGTAATCGCGATCCAGCCAGCCATCCAAGTCATAATCCATCATGCATTGTTCAGCGAAGCCTTTATATTCTTGTACTTGCCCCGACATCTGTGCGGCGAGCAACAGTTCGATACGAACATTTTCATGACTGCCGGTATAATTTCGTTCATAGAGTTCGTGTCTGCTGGCGAATTCTGTTCCTACGGAGTCCCAGATTAGCTTCATGAGCTTAACGCGTTCAACGGCATCCATACCGTTGGAGCCCCGCATATATTTTTTCAGATAAGGTTCCAGTTCCGGCGCGGCGAAATCTTTGGCATGCGAATTGATATAAATAAGCGCGCTGCCAAGATCTTGCTCAATAATTTCTCTGATCCGTGGATAGCCGAGACTCATAAACCAACGGTAGGCTAAACCATAATCCAGGTTAGGCAGGAGGGCGCCGTTGTGCCAGGGATTCGGCGATTTAGCCATAGCATCGCTTATGGCCCAGAAGAGGTTGCGCCAGGCCAGCATTTCCCCGACGCGCGTCTGTATGCCGCGGAAATCGGCTACGCCGGTGGCTTCCACGCCTTTAATGAATAAACCGCAAATAAAATCGATTTTTACCGCCAGACGCGTCACGCCATGGAACGTAGAACGGTGCAGGAAGCCTGAACTGGGTAAAAACGTGGCCGCTTTAGCGGTATCGCCGTAAATAAAAATGTTTTCCCAGGGGATCTTCACCTTATCCAGAATGAAGATCATGTCATTCTCGTCGTAGCGTGAGGATAGAGGATAGTCAAATGGGCTGCCGATTTTTTCGGCGGCTAAGGAGTAAGAGGGGCGGCAAACCAGCTTCAGCCCTGGGGCATTCATGGGTAATGTACATACCAGGGCAAATTCTCTTTTTTTGACAGGTAAACCGTAATGCGCGATGAAATTGTAATGTGTCAAGGCTGAGCCGGTAGCAACCACCTTGGCACCGCTAACAATCACGCCATCATCACACTCTTTTTCGACGTGAATGCAGATATCTTCAATCTGGTCGGGCGGGAGATTGCGGTCTATAGGGGGGTTAATGATGGCATGATTCCAGTAAAGCAGCTCCTCTTGCGAGCGTTTGTACCAGTGCCTGGCGTTATCCGCATATTCGCCGTAGGCATCGGGATTGGCACCCAGAGTAGTAAGAAACGACGCTTTGAAATCCGGACTTCTTCCCAACCAGCCGTAGCTAAGTCGTGCCCACTGAGCGATTGCGTCACGATCGCGTATCAGGTCGTCAACGGAATGGGGAACGCGGAAGAACGGATGGGTGACACCACCGCTGCCGGTATCACACGGCGTGGTTAAAATAGCCTGATACTTTTCGTCATGGAGCGCGTCGTATAATTTAGCTATAGACAGTGCTGAATTGCGAAACGCTGGATGTGTAATAACATTGTCGACCTTTTCACCATAAGCCCATATTTCTCGCCCATCATTCAGACCCGCCAAAAAGTCATTACCGGTAGGTAACGATACTGATTTATTTCCCATGTCAGCTCTCTCCGAATATCGGTTTTAAATCACTTACTTTTAAACGGCATCTTGTTGACTAAGAGTTACCGTTGTTGTTAAGGCGTTCTGTATCAGCCATTGATAAATAGAAAATGCGTCTTGCGTCAGGAATGACTCGTTATGAAATTGTATGGAGGCAACGTTTCCTGACGATAATGCGACAATTTCACCGGAAGGTAGTCGCTCCAGTTGGACTGTTTTGTCATGCTCCGGGCTGTACCAGCATGGCTGCTGATGTAGTGCGGAGAAACTGTTATAGAAACCAACGGTATGAGGTTTTCCCTGAATTGATATCTGGTGTTGGCTACCCTGACGGTTATTGACCAGCCGCTCGATCGGAATGCCTAATTCGGCGCAAATTAACTGATGTCCCAGACAAGTCCCGATTAGCGGACGCTGCTCCCGCAGCCGTTGCGCGATAATTTTTCTGCCCACGCGTATTTTTTCAAGTTGTATATTGGTTGGATCTCCAGGCCCGGGACCAATGAACACGATGTCGCGATCAGTGAGCTGCGTTAGCTTGCTCAGGCAGTCATACCAGGGAATGAGGGTAACGGCGCAACCCGCGCTGCGTAACTGATAGGCAATCATGGCGGTGAAATTGTCCTCCATGTCGATCAGTGTGATGGCATGATGAGAGAGTAAAGCGCAGGGGCCCAATTGCGAGTTATCCAACCAAAAGGCGGAGGTGCGTGCATTCCGTTGTGCCAGTATCTGGTCAGCCCTATGGCGAAGTTCTGCAGACAATCCTGTTCGGCTTGGCGTATCGGCGCTTGTGCCAGAGAAGAATGAATGCATTAGCCCTTGTAATTTGGCACGTGTTTCACCGGCTTCATTTTGCGCGATGGAACTTCTGACGATGGTTGAACCCGCCGTAAGCCGAAAATGTCCCTGAGCGGTAATATCGGCCGTGCGGATCATTATGGCCGAGTCCAGATAACGTTTACCTTCTTGAGCACCCGTTAAAGCAACGATGCCGCTGTAATAGCCGCGTCCGCGGTGTTCTCGCCGGGCGATAACTTTACAGGCGCTTTCTATTGGGCTACCGGTCACTGTTGGCGCAAATAGCGATTGCCTGATGATTTCTTTCAGACTGCGATCTGAGTTGCCATGGATAAAATATTCGGTATGCGCGATGTGCGACATAGCTTTGAGCTTCGGCCCGGATACCTGAATATCACGCTGACAGATGCTACTCATCATTTTGAGTTCTTCATCCACCACCATAAATAGCTCGTCGCGCTCTTTTTTATCCTGCAGAAAATCATCCAGTACGTGCGCCATATTCCCGGAGTCGGGGTATTTTAACGTGCCGCTGATAGGATTCATCGCCACGTTCTGCCCATCAACCTTGATATGCTGTTCAGGCGTGCTACCCATGAAATAGCGGCTGCCGGTGAAGATCATCCATGTCCAGTAAGACCCGCATTCAGATTGCAGTAGCCGTTTGTACAGCGTCAGCGCGTGGCGGATACTGAAGTCGGTTATATCGCCCTCCAGACTGCGTGAAATCACGAAGTTGCTACCTTCCCCAGAGCTGATTTCCTGATCAATGACGGTGTCAACAATGTCGCCATACGTTTGATCATCAAGATCGAAGTGCAGGTTTCGTGGCTCGATATCATGGTTATTAATGGCTGCGATAAACGAATCTATAGGGTAATAATTTTGCCGCTCAATGTGCATCACGATCGTCTGTTCGCCATCGTCAATGCAGGCATAACTTTTTTCTTTCAGCTGATTAAATGGAAATAATATCAATTTGTTAAATGAGCTTTTGCCCGTCCCGTCTAGGGGAGGATCCAGCGCTAGTTCTGAAAGGGATTGGTTTAGTTCAATACCCCCTTCAAGAAATAATACTGTGTTGTTAGGTTCGCATTGAGGGCGGTAAATACAGGCAAAGGGTCTATCAAGATTGGCCAGATGAGCCGAAAGCTCGTCGGGCTTTGCTGTGCCTTTAGATAACATCATCATCTCCTAGAGTGCCGTGAGGATCTTTAATGTTCCAATGCGTCGATAGCTTGTCGGGTTGACAGCACGACTGAGCTGGTTTCCGCAGCTAGCTCAAGCGCTAGACGATGCTTTTCTTCGGAGAAATCGGCTAGCGCATCAGCAATAAAAAATGTCTCGATATCATTGGAATAGGCCTCTTGCGCTGTGCACAAACAACCGATATGGGCATAAACTCCACAGACGATCAGTTGATCGCATTTGAGTTCGTGCAAGGTACTCAGAAGGGGAGAGTTAAAGAAGGCGCTGTAACGCCACTTCGTTAATACCCACTCGTTTTCCAGAGGAGTCAACGGAGGAACAATTTGTTTATGTTCCTGGCTGCTGTTCATGCCTGAGCCCCACAGACTGTGCAGCAAGCCACGCTGCTGTGGCGTCATGTCACCGGGTTGGGCAGTATAAAATACTGGAACATGCAGACGTCGGGCGACGCTAAGCAAGCGGTGAGTGTTGTCAATAACCTGTGCTATCGGCGAGGCGTCAGCAGTGTAAAAATCGAGAAAATAACGCTGCATATCATGTATGAGTAGCGCCGCTCTTGAACTGTTGGGTTGCCAGCCTGCTATTGATTTGGGTAATTGACGTTCTGTCGGCAATGGGTAGGGGTGTATCTTTTCCATGTTATTCTCCTTGTGCGCTTAGCAACTGCCGAGTGCGGCGCCACCGTCGACCAATAACGTTGACAGTGTGGTTTGCCCTGATTCTTCGCATAGGTAAAAGCAGACAGCGGCAGCAATTTCTTCCGCCGTGGCGACTTTGTTGAGTGGAATACCGATGCGAAATTGTTGTGGATTACCGTTAAGCGTGTTTTGCCTGTCACTTTCGCTGTGCCACATGCCGCGCAGCATCGGCGTATCGGTTGAGCCAGGAGCGACAACATTACAACGGATCCCATACGGAGCGACCTCCAGCCCCAGAGCATAGGTAAATGCCTGGGCAGCTGCTTTTGAAGCGCAGTAGGCGGCCATCGTCGCCCGCGGCACGCGCGCTGCGTTTGAGGCGATAGTTACGATGCTGCCTTTGCGCTGAGCCATCATCAGATTGGCTGCATGGCGGCTGGTGTTAAATACGCCAGTCGCGTTGACGGCAAAAGTTTTCGCCCAATCCTGAGGCTGTGTTTCGGCCACGCTGGCGTGGCACAGTACGCCGGCACCGTTGACCAAATAACCCACTGGGCCCAGTTGGCGACCAATCGCGGTAAAGGCTTCTGCTACGCAGCGGTCGTCGGCAACGTCCACAGTAAAGCCTGCAATGGGCTGCGGATGGTTATTTTGTAGTGTGGTTACGAGGGTTGCCAACTGCGTGGCGTCATTATCAAGAAGCGCTAGTGAAACCCCTTCTTTCGCCAGCGCGTGGGCAACGGATTCGCCAATGCCGCCGCATGCGCCGGTAATAACGGCAATGTAGTGTTTATCAAAGGTCATTTTGTCTCTCTTTCCAGTGAGCTAATAACATCTGCGTTTGCGCTACGTTCAGGCGTGGATCGCAGAGAATTTGCTTAAGTTCATGTTCTTCAGGGTGATTATTTTCACAGAAGCATTCGATGACCGGGTTCGGCGTTGCTTCCAGATGGAGTCCAGCGGCGCAGGCGCTATGTGATTTCACCTGCCTCAGGAAACCGGAGATTTCAGCCATCATGTCGCTGAGCTCTCGGCGTTTATTGCCAGCCCGCGTTTTCCCGGTGTTCCCATGCATTGGATCGCACATCCATAACACCGGCGTTTCGGTTGCCTGAACGGCCTGAATCAACGCGCCCAACCGATGAATATGTGAACGGCCAAAACGCGAAATAAAAGTCAGACGTCCAGGAATACGCTGAGGATTGAGTTGTCGGCAAAGTGCAGCGATGAACGATGGCGTTACGGTGGCGTCAATCTTGCAGGCGACAGGGTTGGCGATATTCGCCAGCATGGCGATATGTGGGCTGTCAGGCGCAAGAGTACGAATGCCAATCCATGGCCAATGGGTGCTGGCTAAGTATGATTCTCCGTGAGGAGTAGTGCGGATTTGAGTGGTTTCATAGTCCAGCAACAACGCTTCATGGCTGGTCCAAATGGGATGAACATCGCGAGGATATTCCCGTTCGTAACGTTTAATCTCGGCCAGCGTTTCCGCTGCTGCATGGTAGCTCAGCAGCATCCGTTTCGGATCGTTACGCCTGGCTTCTGGTGTCGCTTCGGGTCGGTTAACAGAATCGCCGCGCCACACGGGAAGTACCCTGTCGCCATCGACTTCGTTTTGTTGTGAGCGTGGTTTAGCATATTGACCGGCAATTCTACCTACCGTCAATATCGGCAACCCCGTCAGTGTTGAGAATTCGCGGGACATTTGCTCGAGGAAGGTCAATTTTTTCCGTACATGTAACGCGCCAGATTCGCAAATTCTTTCAGCGCAGTCGCCAGCCTGAAATATCATTGCTTTACCTGCATAAACGGCAGCCAATGTTTTATTAAATTCGCTTATTTCTTCAAAATTTAATAATTCTGGAAGAGTGTCTAATTCACTTGTGACCAGGGCAAGCATGTCCTTATTGCTCCAGAACGGCTGTTGCCAGTTGGAGTTATTGCCAGGAAATGATGTCATTTCTAATCTCTCACTCGAAATTTAACAGTTTTTTTTCGTTTATTTTTAACAAAAAAGCGATGAGAAAGTGCTATTCCTTGTCCGTTTACTGGACATGAAAGACGATAGTTTTTGCACAAAGATTGCACGCCAATGCGTGCTTGATGTCAATCAAAAAAGTTTATTCTTGATTGTTGTTTTTTTAACGCATTGAATTAATTGATTATTATTTTTGTTCTACTATTTGTTTTTGCTATATGATTTTTTTTTGGAAATCAAATTGACTGAGAATTAGGTTCGGAGATAGACTGTTGTAAACAACGCTTTGTTATGCTTGTGTTGCTTGTTCTGCTGTGCTTGTTTTGAGGCATTTCACGGTAACTGGCGGCATTTCTTTAGATCTTTAATTTCTTCTTCAAGAGAAGATTTTATGCGTGTGAACGTTCCTAATTCTCCAGGAGAGAGTGATGACGCATTCAGCATATGACAATCAGTTAAAGGCTGTTCCTGATATATTTGATGAGATTTCGCAACGTTTCCCGGACAGGGTTGCGTTAATTTTTGATCAAAGAAAAATAACCTATCGAGAACTTGCTGAGCAATGTTCAGCGCTGGCTGCAGTATTGCAAAATAATTTCCTGATAAAAGGTGATGTCGTTGCAATAAAAATAGAACGTAGCCCGGAGTTATATATTTTTATGCTGGCGCTCATGAAAATGGGCGCTGTTGTGGTTCCCGTGAACCCCAATAGCCCTGAGCGCTATGTTGGCGAGGTTTTAAGTGCGGCGGGAGCCAGATACCTGATTAGCGATGATGTGAAAAGCGTGCCCGGTGGGGCATGGCAAGTGTTGTCGAGTATCACGCTGATACAAAACTGCGCTCAACAAAGAGGTGGGAATTATCCGGTGTTAAGCGCTGATGATCCGGCGCTCATATTGATGACATCTGGATCAACAGGAAAACCGAAAAGCGTACTCATTGCTCAGCACGGGATTGCCAGACTGAGTCTGCCGGTACCCGCGTTGGGGAACAGCGAGCGAGACTGCTATTTGCAAATTGCAGATGTTTCTTTCGCTGCGTCAGCTAATGAAATCTGGATGGCTTTACTGACCGGCGCGTGTCTGACGATTGCGCCGCCTGGCTTGCCTGATTTGATGGCCTTGGTACGGCAGATCGAAACGGATAACGTTACGATGCTATTCCTCTCTGGCGGGCTGTTCCGGCTATTTGTCGAGGTATCGGTCGAAACACTGCATATACCTGATTGTGTGGTGGTGTCGGGAGACTTTGTTAACCCCCGCCTATTTAGCGTGGCGGCGCAGGCCGGTAAGGCAAAAATATTTAATGGATTAGGATGCACGGAAAATTCAGCGATCTCGTCTCTCTATCATGTCCAGTCGGGGGGGCAATTCTCCGGTGAATCTCCTGTGCCGGTTGGTACTCCACTCCCTTTGGTTGAGATGGTGGTGTTCAATGAACGGTTGCAACCCTGTACGTGCGGTGAATATGGGGAATTGTTCATTGCAGGGGCAGGGGTGGCTCTGGGGTATTCCGATCCGCAACTGACGGCGGAAAGGTTTATCTCCATACCGTATCAAGACACAGAAGTGCTTTTTTATCGTACCGACGATCGGGCAACTTACGACCAAGATCGCAATATCGTCCTGGTCGGACGAGGCAACCATATTTGTAAAATACGTGGCTTCCGCATCAATATCGCCGGTATTGAGCACCTGTTGCGCTTACATCACGCTATAGAAGATGTGCTGATTGTGATAGAGGAGACGCTGGATGAACCGCGATTACATGCTTGTTATGTCACGCAGGATGACGCGCTATCCGTAGCTGATTTAAAGAATCATCTCGCTATGCATGCTCCTGCCTGGATGATACCTGAAAAATTTAGCCGTCTGGCGGTACTGCCGATGACCGCTAACGGCAAAAAAGATCGTTTACGGTTAAAAAATTCTTTACTGGAGCAGGTGTAAATATGGACAACGTTGAGCAACAGTTACTATCGATTTGGCAGGCGATTATTCATTCCGAGGCGATCAGCCCTCAAGACAATTTATTAGACCAGGGTGGTAACTCATTACATTTCATAAAGTTGGCATCAATGGTAAGTAAGACATTCAATTTGGCCGTCTCGCCGGCGGACATTTTCACTGCCGAAAATATTGCCGCGCTGGCTCAGACCATTCGGCAACGGCAACAGGTCTAATACCAGGAGTTGGGACTGCCAACAGTCAGGAAGGATTTTACAGGGAATTTTAAGAGGGGGATAAAATGCCATCATTCAATAGCGGCGAGTCGAAAAAGGGCTGTTTGAACAAGGAGTGTGGAGAAATTGCGGCAACATATCTGACAGCGACGCCCGGGCAGCAGGCAATGTGGTGGCTGGATAATACGCTGGATCAGCCCCAATGCTATAACGTGCCAGTGCTGCTGACCATCAACGCGACATTGGACGCTGATATTCTGCAGCGCGCTGTGGCTGAGCTGAGCTTGCGCCATGAAATATTCAGAACGCGTTTTGTTTACCTTGACGGTAAACTACAGCAGTGTATCGGCGCTGATAGCTATCTCTCTTTTTACCATCGACAACCAGAGCAGACGGAAACGCCTGAATCGGTGACTGCACAACTGGCGGCTACCCGTTTATCGTTAGCTGAAGGTCCGTTGAGTATCATGAATATGCTCAGTTCAGACTCGGGTACAACCTGGTTAGCATGCTGCTTTCACCACATCATTATTGATGCCCCCTCAGTACGTATTATCTTGCATGATTTGCTGCGAATATATTGTGCGCTTGACGAGAAACGCGCTCTGCCAGCGTTTAACGGCACGGGAAGCTATCAGGAATTTACTCGTTGGCAGGCCGCGTCCCTTGCGGCGGCAGAGTGCGAAGAAATGCGGGATTATTGGCGGCAGGCGCTGAATCCTGCTCCGCCACTGTCGGACCTCCCGGTCGATTTCCCCCGCCGTCTTCGGGAAGATACCAAAGCCGCCTATACCATGCTGGCCCTGAACGAACATGAAGCGGACTCACTACAGCGGCACGCGAGATCGTTGTCGATGACTCCATTTATGTATATGTCCATGTGCTGGCAATTTTTCCTCAGCCGCATGAGTGGGCAGAATGATATTACCGTTGGCGTGCCTTTTACCCTGCGGGATCGCATCGAGTTTGCCGAAACGCCGGGATATATGATCAATACTCTGCCGGTTCGCGTGCAGATGAATGAAGATGACACAGTCAGGGCGCTAGCTGCAAAGGTGCGTCAATCTTTTATTGGTGCACATTTCAATAAGCTGATCCCTTTCAATGAAATTGTGGCACTGTCGCGTGAAAACGCGGGTCAGGACAGCCCACTATTCAGAACTCTGTTGGTTATGCCCGATACCCGGGCCGATATTTTCAACGACTTGCCTTTTAAGGTCATGCTGGATGACTATTTTAGCCAGTTGGCAAAATATGATCTGACGTTGTTCTTTGAAGCACAACCGCAGTGGAAGCTTACGCTGGAGTATAAGACGGCGTTGTATCACCCGCAGACTATTGACTACTGGTTGAAAATCTTTCGCCATTTATTGAGCGCTATGGGCGAGGACGGCGAGGTATTACTATCATCCCTGAGGCTGTTGGATGCACCGTTGAGTCGTGAACTGGTTGTTCGATCTAGCCTTAAGCCGTGTGCGGAGGCCGGGCGATTTGACGCCCTGGCGGCTTTCAACCAGCATGCTGTAAACCACTCTGCGGATACTGCGCTAATTACCGCTAATGGCACACGATCGTATGGTTGGTTAGCGGAACGTGCAGGGCAGATTGCCGCTTACCTGCAGCAACAGTTTAATATTGCTTCTGGCAAACGTGTTGCGTTATTACTGGATAGGGATGCCGAGGCGATTGCCACTCTGTTTGGCGTGTTAAAAACCGGCGCGGCCTACATTCCGGTCGATCCGCAATACCCGCAAGAGCGTATTAGTTACATGTTACAGGACGCCAATGTGGATTGCATCGCCACGACGCGATCGCTGGTATCAAGATTCCCAGTATCTGGCTCCGTACCTCTGTTGTTGATCGATGATATTCACCCGGAGTACCCTGGAGCATGGTCTGACATCAAAAGAATGCCCGACGATGAGCTGTATATCATATATACATCCGGTTCTACCGGGCAGCCCAAGGGAGTACGGTTATTAAATAAAACGCTCAATAACCTGATTAAGTGGCAACGAGATGTATCTGAGTGCGGTCAGGGAGATTGTACTCTGCATTTTATGTCACTTTCTTTTGATGTGTCGGTTCAGGAGATCTTCGGCACGTTAGCCTGCGGTGGGCGCTTGTACATTGCCAGTGAAGAAGAACGGAGAGACCTGGATCATCTGCAAGAGGTGATCCTGTATCAGGGTATTAATCGTCTCTATTTTCCGTATGTTGCTTTGCAACAGTTCGCGCATTTGAGCGCATTGGCCAACAGGCAATTCCCGAGTTTAAAAGAGGTCTACTCCACCGGGGAACAGCTCGTACTCACTGCGGATATTAAACAATTTTTCAGGCAACCCGTTCGCCTCATTAATCTCTATGGCCCCTCTGAAAGCCACGTCTGTTCCGCGTATGTGCTGCCACCGGAGAGCAATAAATGGGGGGATGCAGCGTCCATTGGTTACCCTCTACCCGGATTCACACTGTTGGTGGTGGATGAGCATCTGCAGCTGGTTCCCGCCGGCGTCGCCGGTGAACTGCTTATCGTTAGCGATTTTCTGTCTCCCGGCTATCACAATAAAAGTGAAGAAAGCGCTCGACGTTTTATCTCTGCTGATGGCTTTGCCGCACAAAGTTGCCACGCGTATCGTACCGGTGATCTGGTGAGGCTGGAGCATGACGATCGGTTCAGCTACCTCGGCAGGATAGACAATCAGTTAAAAATTCGCGGTTTTAGGATCGAACCGTCTGAAGTAGAGGCGGCCATCAATGCCCTGGAGGGCGTGCAGGTTTCAGCGGTAGTTGGCAGGGCAGATACTTCGGGAAGCAAGCAGCTCGTCGCCTTTATTGCTGGCTTATCGGATGATAAAGGCAATCAAAAGGATGAGATCAAACGCAGCCTTCGCCTGGTGCTGCCGGAGTATATGGTTCCTACAGAGTTGGTCTTTCTGGATAAGGTGCCTACCACGCCTAGCGGAAAAATCGATCGTAAGGCGTTGCTTAAGGTGGATATTATTGTTGAATCATCCGCGCAGATGCCAGACCGGTCTCTGACGAAAACGCAGGAACATGTCAGGGCGTTGTGGGAAACGCTATTTCCGGGACGTCACATCGCGCTGCACGATGATTTTTTCGCCATTGGTGGACATTCTTTGTTGGCCACACAGCTGGTTTTTCTGCTTCGTAAGGCGTTCGATTGCGATATTCCTCTACGTTTGTTATTTAATCACCCTACGTTGTCGTCTATGGCAGAGTCCATTGACAGCTATATTGCCAGTGAAAAGGGGCGCGTCGATACCGTTGATCGTTCCTTTGTTCAGGATGGATACGAACGCATACATTGGCAGGGGGGAGAGTGTTCAACCCCTGGGCTGACGCTGCTCACCGGGGCGACAGGATTTTTGGGCATCTACCTGCTGCGTTCATTGCTATTGGCCGGTGCCCAATCCGTGATCTGCCTGGTGCGTGCCAGGACGGATGAGCACGCGTTGGCTCGTTTGCGTGAAAATGCGATGCGTTACGGAATCGCCGATGAGATTGATTTTTCCCGGGTTGAAGTTTGCCTTGGCGATATTGGTCAGCGTAATTTAGGGTTAAGCCCTGAAGCGTATAGCCGTTTGTCAAAGCGAGTGGACACGGTATTCCATGCAGCCGCACAGATTAATTTTTTGCTCTCTTATTCTTCGGTAAAACAGTCAAATGTGCAGGGTACGCTGAATGTTTTAGCTTTCTGCGGTTATGGCGGACGAAAAACGTTGCACTATTTATCCACTATCGCCGTATTTTCTCCACGCTATCCTGAATCACCTATCGTGGAACACTGCGTGCCGGGGCATCCAGAAGCACTGTCGATAGGTTATACGCAAAGTAAGTGGGTAGCTGAACGCTATGTTATACAGGCCAGAGAACAAGGACTTGATGCCAACGTATTTCGCATCGGGCGTATTGGCGGTGACAGCCGAAGTGGGGCCTGCCAGAGCGATGATTTTTTGTGGCGACAGATAAAAAGCTTTATCCAGATGGGATTGGCACCTGATCCGTCTTCGCTATCAACGGACCTGCTGCCTGTCGACTTTGTCGCTGAAGCGATAGTTGCCTTAGCGCGTTCAGAGGCTACGCGACAGGAAAACTTCCATATTTTCCATCCTCAGAGTACCCAGTTTACCCCAGTGTATCGGGCGATTCGTTCTCTGGCCTACCCGTTGGAAACGACTTCTGACGGCGAGTGGTTACAACAACTTGAGCTGTGGGTCACCCAGGGGCGGGAGGTCGCGCTGGGGCCGGTCATTCATCTCTTTAAAGAGAATTCGTTGGATACTGGCGATAACGACTACGGTAATCCAGAGACGACTAAGCGTATTGCACAACTGGGTTTGCGCTTTCCTGAACTGTCGGAGGAGACTTTCAAACGTATGATTGTTTATTTCCAGCGGCAGAAAGAAATTGTCTAGCAAGCCTTTTATCAACGACCTTTTCGTAAAGAGGATAATACAATGGCTCCGGCGTTATTTGATAAATATATTTCGGCGGTTATGGAGAAGTCATCGGATAAGCTGGCATCCCTTTTCTCTGTTGATGGACGTTTGTCGTTACCTTTTCGTCGCACCAGGGAGGTGATTGTTGGGCGTGATAATATTCGCTTACACTATGCCAATGGCTTTGGTATTGCGCCCTTACGCTTTACATCCATAGAAGATGTGCGATTCCACTATACGGATAATCCCCATGTCGTCATTGTTGAATATAAACTACATGGAAATACTCTGCCGGATGAAAAAAAGTTTTCTTTATTGTATGTTAATATTATTAAAATAAACGATGATGAGATAACTGAATTAATAGATTATGAGGATGTTTTGAATAGAGAATATATATTTCAAGATTAGCTCGATGGTTATTATATTATTAATGGGGGCAAATGTTATGATAACTTTTCATTCTGTGAAGGGATGTGGTAAAATGGTAAGCTTAACTGTTTTTACATGAAATCAGGAGAGTATATGGAAATGAATAAAAAAGCGGCTAGTGGTTCCGAGCGCGAGGTATCATTGAATCGTCAATTTGAAGATGCTTTAGGAAATTTGCAATGTGTGCTTGTTGCACGTCGCTCGTTGATTAATCCTGATGGCATTAACTGGCCGCAATACGATACGTTGTATATTTTGCGTCAGTTCCAGCCGATGACTCCAAGTGCAATTGGTGAAAAGCTCGGGTTTGCGCGTAGTAAAATGTCAAAGATTCTGCGGATGTTGAAAGATAAGCACTTTGTTGAGCAGGAGTCTGGAGAAAGCGACAAACGAGAAATGCTGACGCGGATTACGGAAAAAGGTATTGAGTTCCTGAATTCTGCAGAATCCAGCAGGCGCATAATGGCTGAGCAGGTGGCATCCTGCATGTCGCATGGAGAGATTGCTATTTTCGCAGAGCTTTGCGCAAGGGCTGCAAATATATTACACGAGAATATTAAAGGTAAACTCGAAGACACCAGTGAGAATTAATAAGGTTTGTGGTGATAAAATGCTCAACGCTGAACTGATCGCTGGCATGGGATTCTCTTTGCCCAAAGTGGAATCGAATATATGGCATGGTGATTGCTCTAAAACATTGCTATGAGATGATGTTGAGAGCGAACTAGATATATCCATACTGGGAAAGGTTTTTAACTGCAGAACATAAATAAAAGTAGACTAGTATAGTTAGTATTTGGTGCGCCAAAACGTTACTGAAGGTTATATCTAATCTTGGGGGCAGGTCAGGCCACCTCTGCGCGTACGATGAAAACCATGAAACGCATTCAGGACTTAAATCGCGGGCTTAAAGGGGCGGGGAGGAAGTAGGGGGGCAGGTTTAAATCTAAATTACATTGTAGGGACGGTAGGTATTAAAAATACGAGCATACACAGACTCGTAACGCAAAGGGAAAATAAGGGTGGCGATGTTGTTTATTTTTATTTATACCTTGAGCGTCTGTCTAACTTAAATAATATTTAAGCTGTGTGTTTTCTTGTTAATACTATTGCCCATTGATGAATGAATATGTTTTTCGGATAATTATTTTTCCATCAAATACTGCTGTCAGCACTTTGTTAGTAAAATGAAAAGGTTTCTTTATAATCAAACAACCACTCGCCAACCAGGCCAATATTGTCTACTATCTAACACAAGTCCTGACTTGATAAAATGGTTAAAATGGAAATAAAGAAAACAGACTCAAAGCCCCGCACTAAACCGGCAGAAGTCCGTCTTGATGAACTGATGGATGCAGCGCAACATTTGTTCATCACGAAAGGGTTTGAAGCCACGACCATTAGCGAGATTGTACGCGATGCGCAGGTGGCAAAGGGAACCTTCTATCATTACTTCCCGTCGAAAAACGAGATGCTTTCCGCACTGCGTGAGCGTTTCACCCGACACTTTATCGAACAGATTCAACAGGCGGTGGATGCCTACCCTGTTGAAGAAAGCATCGCGCGCTTGCGCGCCTGGTGTGATGCCGGGATCTCCGCCTACTTTGACGGTATGGCGCTCCATGATGCGTTGTATCACGATCATCATTACCATACGCGGGGTAATCAGGATCGTGACGCGGTGCTGGACCAGATCCTGACCATTCTCAATGACGGCAGCGCCTGTGGCGCATGGCGGCTCGATAATCCTCGCCTGACCGCTATTCTGATGTACCACGGCATGCATGGGGCTGTGGATGATGCCGTCGTAAGCGATGAAAATGACAAAACCCTCCTGGCTCACCAACTGGCAGAGGAGTTCCTACGCTTACTCGGTCACCGCCAGCCATAATCATTAAAAGGGGCGTAGCGGCTACGTCTCTTTTCTGTTTTATCCTTTCTTTTGCATTAACCTCTCACCGGTGTACATCTCTATAACTATAAACATTTTTAACCATTAGGCGTTGGAGTCTTAAAAATTTAATATAAAAAACGCATTGACCGACTGACGGTCATTGATAATGATAATCACTTACGTTAAATGGTGAGGTATTACTGTAATGAATTTTGACAACATAATACCCCTTCTTTTTGAAGTCGGCGTGCCGGAAGATGTACTGCGTGATGCCGACGGCAGTTGGCAGTTACGCCGAGATTTAGGGCTTTCATCAGCGGAAACTGTGGCATTTCAGGCTCGTTTACAACATCAGACAGGCAAACAGTTTTCATTGTGGGGATGCCGCGATTACGTCAGCAATGCCGGGGCGGTGATTTGTGACAGCATTGAAATGGCCTTTACCGAGCGCTACAACCAGATGAGTCAGGATCAGGTAAATGCCTATGTTTGTTCGGTGATTGGGGCCAAAACGGAAGAGTTATTACAGCGCTCAGCCCTGCTGGACTGTGAAGTAGGCAGGCTATTGCAGCCCGTTAAATCCGCACTGATGGTGGCCTGATGCTGATGGGATGGCCGCGCACCATCCCATTTTTTGCTTACCAGCGATAATCCACCGTCGCGGTTACCGTCCTGTCCTGGCCGACAAAGCAGTACATCTCCGATGTACAGCTGGCCACATACTTCCTGTTCGTCAGGTTGTTGACGTTAATCGCCAGGGTGGTGCCTTTCAGGTGCGGCGTTAACTGCCCCAAATCATAACGGGTTGCCAAATCTACCAGCGTGGCTGACGGGACTTTAAAGGTATTCGCCGGATCGCCGTAGCTGGTACCGAGATAGCGCACGCCGCTGCCCAGTTGCAATCCTGACAGCAAACCGGCATCAAAGCGATAGTCAAGCCAGGCTGCAGCGCTGTTGGCCGGCACCTGCGTCAATGTTTTACCCCGATTTTTCGTATCCTTGGTTAACTCATTATCCAGCCATGTGTAGCTGGCAATCAGATTGAGGTTATGCACAAGCTCGGTCGTTGCCTGCACATCGATCCCGCGCGTACGTGACTCACCGGCCTGAGTATTAAAGCCCAGGTGCTCGGCGTCACTGGTTTTCACATTTGACTGGGTCAACTGGAAGATCGCCGCACTGAGTAAGGTTTTCGACCCCTTGGGGTGGAACTTAATCCCGAGTTCGCTCTGCTTGGTCTCCACGGGCAGGAAAGCTTTGCCATCATAACCGCTGCCTAGCAGCGGATCGAATGAAGTGGCGTAGCTGATATAGGGGGCCAGCCCGATATCGAACTGATAGCTCAGCCCGGCGCGCCCGGTCCATTTCTTATCGGTCTGTCGGGTTTTCACTGTGACCGGAGAGTAGCTGTTGGTTTCATGGTCGGTATTCGACCAGTCATGGCGGCCGCTCAGTGTCAGGCGCCAGTGGTTCCATGCGATCTGATCCTGCAGATACACGCCGGTACGCGTAAATTTCTGTTTCTCTCTCCAGGGTGCGGCCTGACTGGCGGTGAAATCAGGATGAAGATCCGGCCGGTAGTCAGCACTGTACGGGTCAGTCAGCACCGGACCGACGCTGTATAACGCATTCTTCAGACTGCCATTGGAGAAATCGCTCCCGGCCAGCAGCGTATGACGTGTTGGCCCGACATCGATATCGCCGCTGATATGGTTGTCCATCGAAAAGGTGCTGACCGTGGCCGGGGTCAGTTCGTCGTAGGCCTTGAGCCAAGGCTGAGCGTTCACTAGCTGATAACCATAAACCACGCCACGTTGAATATCGGAGTGGACGTTCATATAGCGGGCATTGCTGTTAAAGGTCCAGCCGTTATCGAACTGATATTCAAACAGCGAGCTTACTGAGTCCTGGCGGCGGGTGGAGTTGGCAAAATGGCCGTCGGTATAGTTTTTATGCCGATCGATCTGTTTATAAGGGCTGTTATTCAGGCCCAGTACGGCTGCGGGCAGGCTGTTGTAGTCCGCGATATCCGGCTCCCATGAGTAGGTGGCCATCACGGTCCAGGTAGCGTTATCCGTGGGACGCCAGGTTAGAGAAGGGGCGAGGTAGATACGGCGATGACGGCTGTCTTCAATTTGCCCCTGAGTATCCAGACCGCTGGCGGTAAAACGGTACAGCACACGGTGATCGTCAGTCACAGCCCCGGTGGAGTCAAAGCCGAACTGCTTACGGTTGAAGCTGCCGTATGACAGGCTGACTTGATGCGAGGCGATATCCTGCGGTTTGCGGCTGACTTGATTGACAATGCCGCCCCCGGTTCCCTGACCGTAAATGGCCGATGCCGGCCCGCGCAGGACTTCGACCCTTTCCAGCGACCAGGGATCGATCTGCGGTAGCCAGCTTCCCGGGTTACTGATCATGCGTAAACCATCCAGATAGTAATCGGCATCGACACCGCGAATACGTGTCATATCCAGATAGTCACCGAAACCTCCATAGCGTTCACTGGTCGCCCCAGCGGTATAACGGAGCGCTGCGCTACTCGATGAGGACTGCAGCAAATCCATCTGCTTGCGAGTCACGACAGAAACGGACTGTGGAATTTCGAGAATCGATGTGCGGGTTTTGGTACCGACTGTTGATTCTTCGGCGACATAACCGTTTTCCGGCCCCTCTATTCGTGCAGGAGCACTGGCGGTTACCGTAAGGGTAGAGGGGTCTGCTGTGGCGTCATTATTTTTCTTACTGAGCTGGCCTTCCGCAGCGGCAGAAGGTGCTGTGATGTAAAGCGAAAACATTAATGAAATGGTTATGCCATTTAACACAGGCGGCTGGTACGGCGAAGGGTAATTGCGCGTGGCAGCGATTTTTTTCGGCAACATAGATATCCCTGTTATTTTGGTCAAGTTTGAGAATTCTGTTTTTTACGCACACACGCTTAAAGTTAACTATCTGAATTAAATGTTTTTTATGTGTTTTTTTTGGTTGTAAAAGCGAATGATAATCATATTGAGCTCATAGTATACATTGACCGCCAGTCGGTCAATGATATAGTTCCTTATCTGAACGCCACCCGATATATGTCCCATTATGCAAAAACCCCTTTCACCTCTGCGTCGTTCTGCGCCGAGCTCTACCACCCGACGTTCTCTGCTTACTGGCATGCTGGCTGCAGGGGCGTTGATCGCCTCCCGATCGTTTGCCGCGGCAGACGTTGCGCAGAATATTATTGATATCACCGGGCGCTCAGTCAGCATTCGCCAGCCCGTCAGACGTATTTTATTGGGGGACGGTACGCTGGCGTATGCGCTGGCGCTGCTGCGTCCGGAGGATCCCTTTAACGGCGTGGTCGCCTGGGGGGATAACTTCCGCGCAGCAGATCTCGACGGCTACCGCGCGTATCAGCAGCGCTTTCCGCAAATCGACCAGATACCGCGCTTTTCCGGCAAGACAGTCGATTCGATTGGCGGAGAACAGGCCATTGCGTTGCGCCCCCATGTTGTGGTGCTGAATATGAGTTCGATGACGGCGGCGGTGACATCCGGCTTACTGCCCCTGCTTAAGCAGGCCGGTATCCCGGTTTTGTTCGTGGATTTTCGTACCAGGATGTTCGCCAATGCCGTACGCAGTATGCAAATCCTCGGGGAACTGTTTGGTAGGGAAGAACGGGCGGCCCATTTTCTACGCTTCCGCCAGCAGCAGATCGAGCGGGTAACGCTGCCTCTGAAGTCGGTGACGAAAAGGCCGCTGGTGATGGTCGAACGCGCGGCGGGGCTGTATGACGACTGTTGCCTGACCTACGGTGACGGTAACTTTGGCGAACTGGTGGCGGTGGCTGGAGGAGAGAACCTGGGAACGCGGCTCCTGCAGGGCACCTTTGGCACTCTCAGCCAGGAAAAAGTGATCGAGTCCGATCCCGATGTGGTGTTGGTCACTGGGGCTAACTGGTCACTTTATTCGCCTGGAGGCGACTGGGTGAATCTGGGGCCCGGGGCTGACCCCCGTGAAGGGCGCGCCCGCTTGCAACGACTGATGCAGCGGCCAGCGTACCGGACGCTGCGCGCCGTCAGAGAAAAACAGGTTTATGCTATTTGGCACCCGTTTTATGACAATCCCTACTATTTTATCGCCCTGCAACGCGTGGCCAAATGGTTGCATCCTGAGCTTTTCTCCTCTCTCGATCCGGAAGCGACTTTTCGTGAGCTGCACGAGCGTTTTCTTCCTGTTCCTTATCAACCCGGTTACTGGCTAAGCCTGAATGAGGCAATAATATGACCCGTTCATCTCAACTTATCCTGCTGGCCATGCCCAGCATTCATGCTGGGGCCTGGCGTTATCCCGGGGCCGTTGCTGATTTTCAGTGCCGCTTTGAGCAGATGAAATGGTTTGCTCAGATGCTGGAGCAGGGGCGATTTGATGGTCTGTTTCTGCCTGATACGCTGGCGTTACGTCCGGTAGCCTTGCAGGCCCTTGCCCGGGGGCACAGCACGGTGACGCTGGACCCGCTGACACTGCTGCCTGCGCTGGCAGCAGTCACACAGCACATTGGGTTGATTGGTACGGCGAGCACCACCTATAACGAGCCCTATATGCTTGCGCGGCGTCTGGCATCGCTTGACCATATCAGCGCAGGACGCGCCGGATGGAACCTGGTGACCTCCAGCAATGCCAACGAAGCCGGTAATTTCGGCCAGAAAGAACATATGGAACACAGCCAGCGCTATGCGCGTGCACGCGAATTTACCACTGTGATGAATGGCCTGTGGGACAGTTGGGAACCGGATGCTTTTTGCCGTGATGTCGACAGCGGCGTGTTTTTCGATGCGGAAAAGATGCATACGCTCGATCATCACGGGAAATATTTCTCCGTACGCGGACCCTTGAATGTTGACCGTTCTCCCCAGGGGCGGCCAGTCATCGTGCAGGCCGGGGCGTCTGAAGCCGGGAGGCAGGTCGCGGCGGAAACGGCGGAAGTGATCTTCACCTACCAGACCGACCTGGATTCTGCTCGCCAGTTTTACGACGATATGCAATCACGGGCGCTGGCCACAGGCCGCTGCGAGGCGTTGAAAATTATTCCTGCGGTATTTGTTGTACTGGGGAGGACCGCTGAGGAGGCACAGGCAAAAAGAGCCCTGCTTGACAGCCTGGTCGACGAACAAAGCAGCCTCGCCACCTTATCCGTGGCGCTCGGGCATGATATTTCGGCGTATGACCCCCACGGACTGCTGCCGGAGATCCCGCAGAGCAATGCCAGTAAAAGCGGACGCGAGCGGGTTGTGCAGTTGGCACGACGAGAGAACCTCAGCATCCTGGCACTGGCGCGGCGTATTTGTGGTTATCAGGGGCTGGAAATGGTGGGAACGGCCACCACAGTTGCGGATGCGATGCAACTCTGGTTTGAGCAGGGAGTTGCCGACGGTTTTAACGTGATGTTCTCTCATTTTCCTGGGGGGGTAAGCGAATTTGTCACCCAGGTCATCCCTGAACTACAGAGCCGTGGTCTGTTGAGGGATCACTACACTTCGACGACCCTGCGGGGGAATCTGGGGCTGTAAAACCCGTACTGGGCGGTGGTGCGCTAGCGCGAGGGGAGGGTACCGCCGCAGATAATACGATTCCTCAGTGTGATAATTTTAATTGACCGGCGGTCAGTCAATTGCTACGGTTAATTAAAATCAGCCGATCATACAAGGGACTATTATGCGTCTTAGTCGTCATCATGCCGCGCTTGCTGCGGCTTATCTTGGCACTTTCCTTGCCTCATTAGATATCAGTATCGTCAATGTTGCCTTGCCTACGATGCAGAGCGCACTGCACACCGACATTGCCGGGTTACAGTGGGTGGTCAACGCCTACGCCGTTTGCCTGTCTGCCTTTATGCTGTCAGCCGGTCCTCTTGCTGACCGCTATGGCCATAAGCGTGCCTGGGTGGGAGGAGTGGTACTGTTTACCTGCGGCTCGGTTCTGTGCGGGCTGGCACCCAGCCTGGGCATGCTGCTTACCGGCCGGGCGATCCAGGGGGTGTCTGCGGCGTTACTGATTTCAGGGGCGATGCCGATCCTGACCCATGCTTTTCCCGATGCAAGGCAGCGTGCACATGCCATCGGGGGGTGGTCAGCGTTTAGCGCGTTGGCGCTGATCCTCGGGCCTCTGCTGGGGGGCATACTGCTCCAGTGGTTGGGTTGGCAGAGTATTTTCTTGGTTAATATTCCGCTGTGCCTGGTGGCGATAGCGGCAGGATTGTGGGGAATACCTGAACGTAAATTTCCCGATCATGCGGCACTGGATACGGCGGGGCAACTGTTGGGGATTTTGTCGTTAGGGGCACTGGCCTGGGGGATGATTGAGGCGGGTAAATATGGTTTTAGCGGCAAATTCCCGCTGATTATCCTCGCGTTTGCCGTGGTGGGATTTATGCTGTTTGCTCTGGTGGAGAAACGAACTCCACGGCCATTACTGCCGCTGGCACTGCTGCGCGAACAGGCGTTCGTCAGCGTTAATCTGGCATCATTCATCCTTGGATTTTCTTACTATAGCTGCCTGTTCTTCTTTTCGATTTTCCTGCAACAGATTCAGGGCTGGGCACCGGCTGAAGCCGGCTGGCGCATGTTGCCGTTATTTGCCGTTACCGGTCTGGTATCGCTGTTGTTTGGCCGCATCAGTGCGCGGTTGCCGATGCGCGCATTAATGGTCACCGGTTATGGCATTGCGGGCCTGTCGATGGTCGCCATGGTGCTGCTGCGTGCTGAGACTTCTTACTGGCTGGTCGGGACGTTGTTTGCCCTGCTGGGGGCTGGTGCCGGGCTGGCAGTGCCTGGCATTGGCATGCTGGTGATGGCCATGGCTCCCACTGAGCAGGCCGGGTCAGTTTCTGCCATGATGAATGCGCTGCGCCAGGCCGGGATGACTATCGGCATTGCATTACTCGGTACATTAATGAGCGGACAGGCCATACGCACGTTGAGTGCGTCCCTCAACGCCAGCGGCATTGACGATGCTGCGCAAATTGCCCATTTGGCGGTGACGCGGCATCTGCCCACTGCAACCGTCGCTGATTTTAGCGCCCGTTATACGGCAGCGATGGAGAGCGGTTTTCATCTCGCGATGCTGTGCGCCGGGGGCGCCTGTTTTGTCGCGATGGCACTACTGATATGCTTACAGCCAATAAAGGATGCGCGGGGGATAAAGGTCGCCTGACAGCGCGTAGTGCGTATAAGGCTAGTGAGAATATGGTGTATAGTTCGCCTCCTGACCTGCTCCCCGTTGATTAGTACACCCCGATGTTAGTAATGTCTTCATAAGCCACATGAGGACATCCCCATGAAGAAGCGTTTTTCCGACCAACAGATCATCAGTATTCTCCGCGAGGCTGAAACCGGGGTATCCGCCCGTGAACTCTGCCGCAAGCACGCCATTTCCGATGCCACGTTTTACATCTACGGACTACCTCTGTTTTGCAAGCACTGAATCAGGTTTAGGTTGTTGCTAACATCTATCCGGCATCAGGTATATACCTGTGCCCAAATGGGAAATCCGCACACAGTCGCCTCAACACTTGGACGGTCTCAAGGATCATTATAAAAATCAGGTTCCGACTGTGCAGGTGCAACCTGTTACCATTATTCAGTACGCTGCAACTTTCATAGGTAAGCCTTAACTTAACGCGGGCTGATATTCAGTTTCATGCCGAAGGATCGACCAGATAATCTGGGCAATTATCTATCCGCATAGACGTGAGCATACTCATACTTTTTCAGGGCAAAGGCAATCAGCCCCTACGTGAACTGTGGTTTTCCATCGGTACAACTGGATGATTGTTTACAGCACAACGTGGACCTTGAGAGATGCTCGGCTTGTAGTTGTATCGTCGTGGTTCCTTAGGCTTAATAAGTTCTAATTGAATTCTGTCATCCACACGCCCAGTTTATCCGCCCATTCTTGCATCATAATTTTTCGTTCTTCAAGATAGATTGCATGATTATACGTTCGGCGCACATTATTGGTATCAGCGTGCGCAAGCTGAGCCTCAATTGCATCAGGACGATAGCCCATCTCGTTTAAACGCGTACTACCTGTGGTTCTGGTGGCATGTGGGCTATAAGTGCCACTCCAGCCGAGGCTTTTCAGTAGCTGGCGCAGTGAGTGCGATGTCATCGGGCCACGCGGGTTATCTCGCCCCGGGAAGATATGCTTTCGATGCCCGGTTAATCCCTGTAGTGTTCTGAGCATGTTGACCGCTTGTGAGGGAAGGGGAATAACGTGTTCTCTGCTGGCCTTCATTCGGGTTGCCGGAATTGTCCACAGTGCGTTATCGAGATCGAACTCTGCCCATTCCGCTTCGGTAACTTCGGCAGGCCGCGCCAGCGTCCACCACATTAGCCACATGCAATAGTTAACTTGGTATGAGCCACGACTGTTGTCAAAACAGCTTAATAGCTTCCCGATTTGCTGCGGATTCAAGGCCTGTTTGTGCTGCGTTTTATTTGCCGGAATCGCCTTACGCACCGGCCAGACAGGATCGCTGTCTGCTCTGAGCGTCGCGACCGCCAACTCAAAAACCGATGAAATAGTGCGTCTAGCTTCAGCGGCAACGGTCGGAGCACCACGCTTAGCCGTTTCCTGAAGAATTTTAAGAATGTGGTGCGGGGTGATTTCCCTGATAGGAAGTTTGCCGATGGTGGGGAAAACTACACGCTCAAGCATATCAAGGCGGCGCGTTTTGGTGATGTCGGCCCAGTCTTTCATCTGCAACCACTCTTTGGCGATAAGTTCAAAGGTGTTGGAGGCATCGTTGACCTTGCGTATTTTATCTAGCTGCCTAGCTTGTGCCGGGTTTACTCCCTCTGCTACTTGCTTACGTGCTTGCTCGCATTTCTCCCGCGCCTCGGCGAGCTTGACTGCTGGATACTCACCCAACGCAAACATGCTGGATTTGCCGTTGAGTTTAAACCGATAGCGCCATGCCTTTTTGCCGTTGGGTTTCACTTCGAGGTAGAGACCGTTGAAGTCATTGAGTCGATAGAGTTTTTCTTTCGGCTTGGCAGTGCGGCATTGCGTATCAGTGAGCATAGCGAGTCCTTGTCTATTTCCTATACCGCTATTGTACTCACCTAAAACGAAGATGGAAACTGGTTGTACTCATGCTTGTACTCATTTTCAGCTGCGCTGTAGTGGGATTACATGAGACGTCATGAAAAGAAAAATCCACGCAACTGCGTGGATTTTAGATGATTTGTCGGTCTTCATGGGAAGCATTGAGATCCCATGAGACAACAGAAATTACTTAGACGTTGAATAAAAAGTTCATCACATCGCCATCTTTGACAATGTACTCTTTCCCTTCAGACCGCATTTTCCCGGCTTCTTTAGCGCCTTGTTCACCTTTACAGCTAATAAAATCTTCATAAGCGATGGTTTGTGCGCGGATAAACCCTTTTTCAAAGTCGGTATGAATTTTACCCGCGGCTTGTGGCGCAGTAGCGCCGACCGGGATGGTCCAGGCGCGAACTTCTTTCACGCCGGCGGTGAAGTAGGTTTGCAGGTCGAGTAATGCATATCCCGCACGGATCACCCGATTCAGCCCGGGTTCTTCAAGGCCCAGCTCCGCCATGAATTCATCACGCTCTCCATCATCCAGTTCGGCAATATCAGATTCAACCGCCGCGCATACTGGCACCACCACTGACCCTTCGGCCTCGGCAATGGCACGGACCTGATCAAGATAGGGGTTGTTATCGAAGCCATCTTCACTCACGTTGGCGATATACATCGTGGGTTTCAGTGTCAGAAAACTGAGATAGCGAATGGCTGCTTTTTCGTCGGCATCCAGCTTCAGTGCGCGTAACATCCCGGCGTTGGATAAATGAGGCAAACATTTTTCCAGCGCGGCTTGCTCCGCTTTGGCTTCTTTATCGCCGCCTTTGGCTTTTTTCTGCACGCGATGCAGCGCGCGCTCGCAGGTATCAAGATCCGCCAGCGCCAGTTCAGTGTTAATCACATCAATATCTTCTGCCGGATCCACTTTGCCGGAAACGTGAATAATGTTGTCATTTTCAAAGCAACGTACGACGTGGCCGATGGCTTCGGTTTCACGAATATTGGTCAGAAATTGATTGCCCAGCCCTTCACCTTTGGAGGCGCCTTTCACCAGACCCGCGATATCGACAAACTCCATCGTGGTGGGCAGGACCCGCTGTGGCTTAACAATTTCCGCCAGTTTATCAAGGCGTGAATCAGGCATGGGAACCACGCCGGTATTCGGCTCAATGGTGCAGAACGGAAAGTTGGCCGCCTCAATTCCCGCTTTGGTTAACGCATTGAACAGGGTGGATTTACCCACGTTAGGCAGGCCGACGATACCGCATTTGAATCCCATGACTGAATTACCTTAATCGATTGATAACCAGAGTGTTTATTAACATCTCTGATTGAGACAAAGAAAAAATATCCGCGCATTATACACGTAATTATCGCCCAAATGGCGTGATTTCACCCGAGCCGGGCAAACAAGCGTTTTATTTACGCATGGCGGCGAGAACGTTGTATCCAATTATGGAAGTGCCAGCCTCATTCCGCTTTATAGTTGTGCAAGCGGTTTACGGCTTTCACCCGGCCTTCCTTTAGCCATACCTCAGTGCACTGCACTGCTTCGCCAATAGCGCCATCAATCAGATTTTGTTCGCCAGCGGGGGGGGTACCTAACACAAATCCCACCACTTTATTACGATCGCCCGGATGACCTATGCCGATGCGCAGACGATGAAAGTTGGCATCATTACCCAGCTTGCTGATGATATCTTTTAATCCGTTATGGCCACCGTGGCCGCCGCCTTGTTTAAATTTGGCCACGCCGGGGGGCAAATCCAACTCATCATGCGCCACCAGAATTTCTTCCGGAGCAATCCGATAAAAGGTGGCCATTGCAGCGACGGATTTCCCGCTAAGGTTCATGAAGGTCGTGGGTACCAGTAGGCGGACATCATCGCCTTCCTGGTTAAAACGGGCGGTGTAACCAAAAAATTTACTCTCTTCTTTTAACGATTGTTTGTAACGCTCAGCCAGCAAATCGAGGTACCACGCGCCCGCATTATGGCGAGTGGCGGCATACTCAGCGCCAGGATTGGCAAGTCCAACAATCAGTTTAATGCGACTCACGGTCATCTGTTCCTGATAATGGCAGAAAAGGCGATAGTGTACCGGGCTGGCGGAGAGAATACAAAGACGTGCAAGGCAAAGATGGTTTCGTCAGGTAATAATACATTTTCTATATAAATTCAGTCTGTTAGATGTAAAGTTTTGTCAAAAATAAATGAATTATGTGATCCGCCACGCAACGCATGACCCGTGCATTTCCTACACTTATTTCAACGTAGCAATGCGGTTGGTTGCAGCCAGTCGGTTGTAGCAAATGGAGGTGAGACATGAAACGTAGAAATGTGACATTAGCGGGGAATGTTTTGATGTGCCTTGGCTTGCTAACCATGGTGTCAGGGATTAGTTATTCAGTTCTTAACCAGCTACCGGAACTGCAATTGCCGCAGTATATGGCTCATGGTGCAATATTTAGCATTTTTATCGGCGCATTGTTATGGCTGGCGGGCGCCAGAATTAGTGGCCGGGAAAAAGTGGCTGATCGCTATTACTGGTTGCGGCATTTTGGCGATAAACGCTGCCGTCGTTCATGATGATACAACGATTCCAGTGACGTTTAACGCCGGGTAAAGCCCGGCATTAAACGTTGCGTAACATCAATGTTCAAACATAGCGGAAATAGATTCTTCGTTACTGATACGACGGATCGCTTCAGCCAACATGCCTGAAAGCGTCAGTGTACGTACATTAGTGAGAGCCTTGATCTCTTCCGGTAGCGGAATCGTGTCGCAAACCACCACTTCATCAATGACTGAGTTACGCAGATTCTCAGCCGCATTGCCTGAGAAGATAGGGTGGGTTGCATAAGCGAAAACGCGTTTTGCTCCCCGTTCTTTCAGTGCTTCTGCCGCTTTGCATAATGTGCCGCCAGTATCGATCATGTCATCGACCAGTACGCAATCACGGCCCGCTACGTCACCAATGATATGCATCACCTGTGAAACGTTGGCCCGTGGACGACGTTTATCGATAATCGCCATGTCGGTATCATTCAGCAATTTGGCGATAGCACGAGCCCGGACTACACCGCCGATGTCAGGAGAAACCACAATCGGGTTTTCGAGACCAATCTGCAGCATGTCTTCCAGCAGGATAGGGCTACCAAAAACGTTATCAACCGGGACATCAAAAAAGCCCTGAATCTGCTCGGCGTGTAAATCCACGGTCAGAACGCGATCAACGCCGACGCTGGAGAGAAAGTCGGCCACGACTTTAGCGGTAATGGGCACACGTGCTGAGCGGACGCGGCGATCCTGGCGCGCGTAACCAAAATAGGGAATGACCGCAGTAATACGGCCAGCGGAAGCACGACGCAGCGCGTCAACCATAACAACCAGCTCCATCAGGTTATCGTTGGTTGGGGCGCAGGTGGACTGGATGATGAAAATATCACCACCACGTACATTTTCATTGATTTGTACGCTGACTTCACCATCACTGAAACGACCGACGGCAGCATCGCCCAGGCTGGTGTAAAGGCGGTTGGCAATACGTTGTGCTAGTTCAGGCGTAGCGTTACCAGCAAAAAGCTTCATATCAGGCACGAGAAGAACCTCAGGCTTTGCGTCCAGAGAATGAACAGTATCACAATGGTTATGGGCGCCAACAATTGCGACAGTTCATACGGGTATGTTGATGCATTACATGCAGCATCAGGAACAGGTGACGCTGTCACGCACACGCTTAACGCCCGGAAAGGGCACGATGCAACGGAGAGACGTTAACGCCTCGTGCTACAAATCCACGCATCCATTTCGGGGCCAGCTCAAGCACCTGGCGGGCAGCAGACTCAGTGTTGAATTCGGCAAACACACAAGCCCCTGTTCCTGTCAGACGCGACGGCGCGTATTCTAGCAGCCAGGAAACGAGCACATCAACCTCGCGAAAACGTTTTCTTACGACTGATTCACAATCATTGCTGAAAGGTGCCTGTAATAACGCCGCAATTGTGCGTGCAGGCGTATCACGTTTGAGCTGCGGATCGGTAAATACCTGCGGCGTGGACACACTGACGCCCGGGTGGGCGACCAGGTACCATTTTTCCCCGGGATTCGCGGGATGCAGTTGTTCACCGACGCCTTCGGCAAAGGCGGCCTCGCCTTTGACAAATACCGGCACATCAGCGCCCAGTTGCAGACCTAATGCGGCCAGTTCGTCAAGTGTGAAGCCAGTTTGCCACAAATGATTCAGGGCGACTAACACCGTAGCGGCATTCGATGAACCTCCCCCCAGACCTCCCCCCATGGGTAATCGTTTGTCGATAGCAATGCGCGCACCAGCACTTGCCGGTAAGCTTCCACGCTGAATGGCGTGTGATTTTAGCAACTCAGCGGCGCGGATAATCAGGTTTTGTTCATTCGCTACTCCGCTAAGCGGGGTGAGTAACTGAATCTGCCTGTTGTTATCCGGTGTAATGGTGAGCGTATCACTGTAATCAAGAAACTGAAACAGCGTTTGCAAGGTATGATAACCATCCGGGCGGCGACCCGTGATGTAAAGAAACAGATTCAGTTTCGCCGGGGAAGGCCAACTGTGCATCATTGAATGACCCAGCTATCAATGCGTAACTTAATTCGCTGACTACCTTCACGTAATTCCAGACTCGAAGGCAGAGGCGGGTTGAGGTGAGTATCATAACCCTGATAAGTCACTTGCCAGGGTTGACCGTTATGGCGGTAGTTCACCTGTCGTAGTCGATAATGGTCATCAAGCTGATAATCCGTGGCATCGCCAGGGATACCCAGTATCCATTGACGCAGACGATCAAGCGGAATTGTCATGCCCGTGAGCTGGGTTACCATCTTTTCCGCATCATTGCTGGTATAACGCTGACCTTTGCTGTCGATCAATTGCACCACGGAGCCTTGCGCATCTAATTGCAACTCGGTACTGCCTAGCGGGTTGGTCAGCAGTAACCGATAGTGATCGGGCGCCGTTTGTTGCCAGTTGAAACGGGCATACACTTTTTGCTTATCCGAAAGCCAGGCAAATGAACCACGGGTTTGATATTGCGTTATTTTTTGTACGCGTTGTTGATGTTGTCGCCATTGTGGCGATGTCGGCGCCGGTCCTGGCGTCAGTGGTTTATTCAGGCTACATGCGGCCAGCAACAGGCTGGTCAGCGGGAGAACTCGCCACAGGCGGCGTTTCTGCAAATACATAGCGTGGTCATCTCCTCAGACACGTTTTTAATTCGTTACGGCTAACGCTAACCATCCGTGTTTATGCCGTCAATGCTCAAATAGCACACATTGCACTAATCAGCGAGATCTTATTACAGTCATAGGCTTTGTATGGCTTTTCTTGATCCCCTGTATCTTGTAGAATGCGCCTCATAAAACCCTGGTAACATTGGGATAACCAGACCTGACGATCATGACGCTGTTGGCCCTCGGTATCAATCACAAAACGGCACCCGTCGCCCTGCGCGAACGAGTCACTTTTTCACCAGATACGCTTGAACAGGCTTTGCAGAGCCTGTTAGCGCAACCGCTGGTGCAAGGGGGCGTCGTGCTGTCGACGTGTAATCGCACCGAGCTTTACCTCAGTGTGGAGCAGCAAGAAAATCTGCAGGAGCAACTGATACGCTGGCTATGTGATTATCATCATCTCAATAGCGATGACATTCGGCAAAGTTTGTACTGGCATCATGATAATGATGCGGTGAGCCATTTGATGCGTGTTGCCAGCGGCCTGGATTCTCTGGTCCTTGGCGAACCGCAAATTCTGGGTCAAGTGAAAAAAGCCTTTGCGGATTCGCAGCGTGGTCATTTGCTCTCCAGCGAACTGGAACGCATGTTTCAAAAAACATTTTCAGTGGCTAAACGGGTGCGCACTGAAACGGATATTTGCGCGAATGCTGTTTCGGTAGCGTTTGCCGCCTGTACGCTGGCGCGGCAAATATTCGAGTTGCTTTCTAATGTGACGGTCTTGCTGGTAGGGGCTGGCGAAACAGTTGAACTGGTTGCCCGCCATCTGCGTGAACACAAGGTGAAAAAACTGATAATCGCCAATCGCACCCGGGAACGGGCGCAGTTGCTGGCGGATGAAGTCGGGGCGGAAGTGATAGGGCTTGGCGATATTGATGCCCGCCTTGTCGACGCTGACATTATCATCACCTCAACCGCCAGTCCGTTACCGATTATCGGCAAAGGGATGGTGGAGCGTGCACTGAAAGCACGGCGTAATCGGCCGATGCTGTTGGTTGATATCGCTGTGCCGCGTGATGTCGAACCCGAAGTAGGCAAGCTGGCTAACGCTTATCTGTATAGCATTGATGATCTTCAGGTTATTATCGAAAACAATATGGCGCAGCGCCAGGCGGCGGCGATTCAGGCTGAGACAATTGTGGCACAAGAAAGTGGCGAATTTATGGCCTGGCTGCGTGCTCAGGGCGCAGTGGAAACCATTCGAGATTACCGTTCACAGGCCAATCAGGTACGCGCTGAACTTGAAGCGCGCGCGCTGACCGCGTTGCAACAGGGCGGCGATGTGCAACAAGTATTGCACGATCTCACCCATAAACTGACCAACCGCTTGATTCATGCTCCCACCAAATCTCTCCAGCAGGCGGCGCGCAATGGCGACGAAGAGCGCCTGCAAATTCTGCGCGACAGTCTCGGACTGGAGTAGTTAACAGGTACCCTATTTACAAGGTAAATCACACCACATGAAGACTTCTATTGTTGCTAAACTGGAAGCCTTGCAGGAACGCCACGAGGAAGTGGAAGTCATGCTCGGTGATGCGGGCGTTATTGCTGATCAAGAACGCTTCCGGGCACTGTCCCGTGAATATGCGCAACTGGCCGATGTCAGTAAATGTTTTCGCCAGTGGCAACAAATTCAGGCAGATATCGCCACCGCGACCTCGTTGCTGGACGATGTAGAAATGCGCGATATGGCGCAGGAAGAACTAAAAGAGGCGCGTGTCCAGAGCGAAGCGCTTGAACAGCAGTTGCAAGTTCTCCTGTTGCCACAAGATCCCGACGATGAACGTCACTGTTTTATTGAAGTCCGGGCCGGAACGGGCGGAGATGAAGCCGCTATTTTTGCCGGTGATTTGTTCCGCATGTACAGCCGGTATGCGGAAGCGCGGCGCTGGCGTGTTGAAGTGATGAATGCGAACGACGGTGAGCATGGTGGTTATAAGGAGATCATCGCTAAAGTGGTGGGGGATGGCGCGTATGGCTATCTGAAATTTGAATCTGGCGGCCATCGGGTGCAGCGCGTACCGGAGACCGAATCCCAGGGACGCATTCACACTTCTGCCTGTACCGTCGCGGTGATGCCTGAGTTGCCGGAAGCTGCGCTGTCAGAGATTAACCCGACGGATCTGAAAATCGATACCTTCCGCTCCTCCGGTGCCGGAGGGCAGCATGTTAATACCACGGATTCCGCGATTCGTATTACGCACTTGCCAACAGGCATTGTCGTCGAGTGTCAGGATGAACGCTCACAACATAAGAATAAAGCCAAAGCGCTGTCCGTTTTAGGCGCGCGAATTCATGCGGCGGAAAGGGCAAAACGGCACGCGGAAGAGGCTTCAACCCGTCGTAATTTGCTGGGTAGCGGCGATCGCTCTGACCGTAACCGCACTTATAATTTCCCCCAGGGGAGAGTGACCGATCATCGCATCAATCTGACCTTGTACCGTCTTGATGAAGTCATGGAAGGTAAACTCGATATGCTGATCGCACCGATTGTGCAGGAATATAAGGCCGATCAGCTCGCTGCGCTGTCAGAGCAAGAGTAAAATGGATATCCGCAGTTGGTTGAAAAAGGCCACCGCCGCGTTGTACGCCGGGGAAGATAACCCAAAACGCGATGCGGAGATTTTACTGTGCTTTGTTACCGGGAAATCACGTAGCTGGTTAATTGCCTTTGATGAAACCGTACTTACACCAGCACAGCTGCAACAGCTTGATACGCTTATCGCGCGCCGGGCGGCGGGCGAACCCGTGGCGCATTTAGTCGAAGAACGTGAATTTTGGTCATTATCGCTTACTGTATCGCCGGTCACGCTAATCCCTCGTCCGGAGACGGAGATCCTTGTTGAGCAGGTACTGGCGCGCTTGCCAGCCCAACCAGCCACTTTGCTTGATCTGGGGACGGGCACCGGGGCGATTGCGCTGGCGCTGGCCAGCGAGTGTGCTGACTGGCAGATTACCGGCGTTGATTATATTAATGATGCGGTGTTATTAGCACGCCATAATGCCAGTAAATTACAGATCCCCAATGTGACGTTTGTCTGTGGTGACTGGTTTTCTGCAGTAAAAAACCAATGCTTTGATGTTATCGTGAGCAATCCGCCTTATATTGATGCCCAGGATGAACACCTGCAACGGGGTGATGTACGTTTTGAACCGCTCACGGCATTGGTCGCCGGAGAGCAGGGGCTGGCGGATATTCGCCGGATTGTGAGTGAGTCACCGCACTATCTGTTGCCCGCTGGCTGGTTATTGCTGGAACACGGCTGGCAACAAGGTGCAGCCGTACGGGCGATGCTGCATGAAAATGGGTTCATTAAGGTGGAAACTTGCCAGGATTATGCCGGGCATGATCGCGTTACTGTTGGGAAAAAATAAAAGCATTGTCAGAGAATTTATATGGTCACTTATTACACAGCAATTAAGTTTCTCCACTTACTGACCGCTACGGTGACGATTGTCCTGTTTGTTCTGCGCTTTTACTGGTTGCAGGTGGATAATGCTCTCATGTCACGCCATTGGGTACGCATCGTACCGCATATTAACGACACCATTTTATTTGTCACTGGCATTTTTCTGATATGGATTACCCATTTATCCCCATTTTCATCAATGGGGAGTTGGCTGACGGAAAAGCTGTTTGGCGTTATTATCTACATCGTGCTCGGGATTATCGCACTTGGACGACGTCCACGCTCAGGTAAGGGACGCTGGGGCGCCTTCCTTGCCGCGCTGGTGATGCTGTATGTGATAATTAAACTGGCCACAACAAAAATGCCATTGTCGGGGATTGTATGACATCCGTAACTAAAATTGATTTTTCAACATCACCACTTTGTGAAGCGGTGATCACCGCTTCACGGGCGATCCGCGCCGATTTCCCCACCCAGGCGGTGGGAGAACAGTTACAGGTATTGGTTGACGAGGCACGCGCTTACGTTGCTCAGGAAGACGGACAGGACTTAAAATTAGAGAAACTGCTGGAACTGTTTTATGGTCAGTGGGGGTTTGGCGGGGCCAGCGGTGTCTACAACCTTTCTGATACACTCTGGCTGGATAATGTGCTGAAAACTCGGCAGGGAACCGCAGTTTCGCTGGGTGTGATTCTGCTACACATTGCGCAACAACTGGATTTACCGTTGATGCCGGTGATTTTTCCGACTCAGTTGATCCTGCGGGCTGACTGGCTGGATGGCGAAATGTGGCTGATCAATCCTTTCAATGGCGATACCCTCGACGAACATACGCTGGAAGTGTGGCTGAAGGGTAATATCAGTCCCACGGCAGAATTGTATGATGATGATCTTGATGAGGCAGAGTCGACCACGGTGATCCGTAAAATGCTGGATACGTTGAAAGCCGCGTTGATGGATGAAAAACGGATGGAAATGGCGCTTAATGTTTGCCATATATTGTTGCAAATTGACCCGGACGATCCTTACGAGATACGCGATCGCGGACTGATTTATGCACAGTTGGAATGTGAGCATATTGCGCTCACTGATTTGATCTATTTCGTGGAACAGTGTCCGGAAGATCCCGTTAGTGAAATGATCAAAGTGCAGATTAATTCAATTGAACAAAAACAGATTACATTGCACTAAGCAATCTCACCCGACCTCAGGAAAGAAGGCGAAGGTATGAAAGAAAAAATAGTCTCTATTGGCGATATTAACGTTGCAAACGATCTGCCATTTGTCCTCTTTGGCGGCATGAATGTCCTTGAATCGCTCGATCTGGCCATGCGGGTTTGCGAGCATTACGTCAAAATTACCGACAAACTGGGTATTCCTTACGTATTCAAGGCGTCATTTGATAAAGCGAATCGATCTTCCATTCATTCCTATCGCGGTCCAGGGCTGGAAGAGGGGATGAAAATCTTTCAGGCGCTGAAACAGACCTTTGGGGTAAAAATCATTACCGATGTTCACGAAGCTGCGCAGGCACAACCAGTGTCTGAAGTGGTTGATGTTATTCAACTGCCGGCATTTCTTGCCCGACAAACTGATCTGGTTGAGGCAATGGCAAAGACCGGCGCAGTGATCAACGTGAAGAAACCTCAGTTTGTCAGCCCGGGGCAGATGGGCAATATCGTCGAAAAATTTGCTGAAGGCGGCAACGACAACGTTATCTTGTGTGATCGTGGGGCTAACTTCGGTTATGACAACCTGGTTGTTGATATGCTGGGCTTTAATGTCATGAAACGCGTTTCACACAATAGTCCGGTGATTTTCGACGTCACCCATGCATTACAAACCCGTGATCCATTTGGCGCCGCCTCGGGGGGACGTCGCGCACAGGTGGGTGAACTGGCACGCGCCGGTATGGCAGTTGGGATTGCAGGCCTGTTTATTGAAGCGCATCCGGATCCGGCCAATGCGAAATGTGATGGTCCTTCCGCATTGCCACTAAACAAACTGGAACCTTTCCTGGTTCAGATGAAGGCCATTGATGACCTGGTAAAAAGCTTCCCTGCGCTGGACACCAGCAACTGATCTTAGCCGGACGGGTATAAAGCCCGTCCTGTTTTATCCCCGCCCAGCGCCGCCTGGCATAATCTCACAACATGATTGTCATTAAATAGCCGACGAAAAGTGCCAGATGCGCCGCGCCGTTGAGGACATTGGTTCGGCCGGTCGAAAACGAAATGTGACACAGAATCAATACTGCGATCATCATCACCATGTGCGGCGGCGCAAGGCCAAAAGTTAATTGCTGACTGGTGAAGGTGGCGATGAGCGTCACCGCGGGTACTGTGAGCGAGATGGTAGCCAGCACCGAACCAAAAAACAGGTTCATAGCCCGTTGTACTTGGTTGGCCAGTACCGCTCTGATAGCACCGAGTCCTTCCGGTGACAGAATCAATAGCGCGACGAGGAAACCCGTGAATTGCTCTGGCGCATGCAGCTCCGTCAACAAATGACCCAGCGTATGAGCGTTCATTTTGGTGACGCTGATCACCGCAATAAGATGAACAATCAAACAAATAGCATGCCACTGACTACGGTGTACGGACGGTTTGCCATGATGCGGATCACCATCATCGCTTTCATCTTCATGTTCATAAACAAACAGGCTTTGATGGGTTTTGGTTTGAATCAACAAAAATACGCCATACATTGATGCGGAGAGCGCGGCAATCAGTAATGACTGTCCGCGGGTAAAATTTCCTCCGGGCAACGCATTGGGGAACACCAATACCAGAATGGCCAGCGGAAAAATGGCGATCATATACTGCTTGACGCCAGCAAGGTTGAGGTATTGTGTGGCGAACTTTCTGCCTCCCAACAACAAAGCAAAGCCAACCAAACCGGTGGACACAATCATGAAGATGGAATAGAGCGTGTCGCGCATTAGCGCAGGAGCAGCATCTCCGGTGGCCATTAACGCGGAAATCAGGCTCACTTCCAGAATAACCACCGACAGACTGAGAATTAATGAGCCATAGGGTTCACCCAGACGATGCGCCAGCACATCAGCATGGCGCACGACGCTGAAGGCACTACTGATAATCGCCACCAGCGCCAGCAGGTTAATACCTACCACCACCGGCAGTGATGTTGTGGTGCTCCAGAACCAAAGCACTAATAGCGCAACGATGGGGAAAATCAGCGAGTATTCAGTGTGGCGCGTTTTCATGCTTTCGTGTACGGGCATAGACAAAGCTCTCCTTATGTATATTGAATGTCTGAAATGAGTAGAAACTGGCTCTATGGCAGTGGTTAGCGTCCAATTACTGGTGCAGTAAATATGGCTACCCGTACCGTTCAATGTAGATTCGAAACCCGTCATCAGCGAGCAACATTACGTCGTATCACCTACCTCTACCGCTTTCCTGTCACACGAATTATTTACATTATGGTTTGTTTTTCTGGGTTATTACCATCTGGAATAGATGGTATGTTATTTATCTAAATAAATCCATCTATCTTCATGTAAATAATACTATTAATGTATTTATTTACCTCATCTTTCTTTATTTTTTTTGGCTAAATATCTTTATTTTTATGTAGTTAATGGTGGTTATGTTTGAATTTTAACTCGAAGGTCATAAAAGTGATTGTTGATGTTTTTTCTCACCAATGGTCACTAAAATCGCTTTGGTGAACAGTGATAAAATGACCTGAACATGGGTGAAATGTAAAGGTGAAAAAGGCCGGGATACCTGAAGCAAGAATGTGTTGTCGGCCTGGCATGAGCGGTAAAAAACGGTGTTGTAAACCCGGCTTAATAAGCGCCTGGCTCAGTAGGTATTATTGTCGCCGTCAATGTGGACACGGACAGCGCGGAGAACACCGGCGCGTACACGTAGTACGTGAGGATTTCGCGCACTGCCCAGGGTCAAAGTAGCAAGTAAAATTTGCCAGATGAGATAGCCTCTAAGTACTGTTATTTAACCCTCACGCTACAGTCAGTTAGCAAAACAGCTTTCTATAAAATTTTTTCTTCTGTGATCCACTTCAAACTTGAAAGCGATGCAATAAATGAATAAGGTCATTAATGAGAAGCGAAATAATGAGCAGTCTGATGATTAAACAATGAAGGATGAATGATATACGTCACACGGAGGTTATGTGGTGGCTGGAGGGGGGTGAAGTGTTAACACGAGAATTCTTATTAAAAGCAGATTGCAGAACCGCTTTTGGCGATATCGAAGACTCGCTGTTATGGACAAGTGAGCAACGCGCCGCTTCACTGGCGACGACGCTGGCATCTCGACCAGATAATAGCCCGGTATGGATTTTTGGCTATGGTTCGCTGATGTGGAATCCGGTGTTCGAAGCTGAAGAGGCGGTAGCGGCTACACTGGGTGGCTGGCATCGCGCTTTTTGTTTACGGCTAATATCGGGACGCGGAACGGCGCGGGATCCCGGACGGATGCTGGCGCTAAAAGAGGGGGGGGCGACCAATGGCCTGGCGTTTCGCTTGCCTGAGGCTACACTGTATGAAGAATTGACACTGCTGTGGAAACGCGAAATGGTTACCGGGTGCTATTTACCCACCTGGTGCGAGTTGTCACTTGATGATGCTCGCCGGGTGATAGCACTGGCGTTTGTGATGGATCCACGCCACCCGTTATTCGAGTCAGATACCTGTCCGCAAGCTATCGCACCACTTATTGCCCGAGCCAGGGGTCCGTTAGGAACCAACGCGCAATACCTGTTTGCGCTTGAGCAAGAGTTGTCAAAACGTGGTATGGATGATGATTGTCTGACCGAGTTGATACAGCAAGTGCGCGCGCTACAACTTTGTCCTACACAAGTCCAGGGCTAAGAACCGCACGCGCTCAATGAGGAACAGGTAGACCAGGATTAACCAGCCAGGTACCGGGATGATCGATCTTTAATATTTGTGTGTGCACGCCATCTTGTTGATGAATGTCAATCTGATATTGTCCTTTGGCCAGATTGAGTAAGGTATAGCCACTCTGGTGGTCTGGTTGCACCGCTACCGGTTTCCCGTTAACGACCAGCTTTTCGTCCGGGTTGAGCTTAAGGTATACCAGTGCCATGCTTTGCCCGATGGCGGATACATTTCCGCTGTAACTGCGAGAAACCGCCGGTTTTTCATTATCAACATAAATGAATATTGCCAGTCCGGCCACCGCCGCGAGCGTTAGGGCGCTGAGCAACCATCGTCCTGGCGAGAGGCGTCGCAGTGTGCGTGCGGTCAAAGGGTTCGGCGACGAGGGTGTGTCGTTTTTCGTCTGCTGCCCAGCCACAGCGGCGCTATCCGGCCACGCGCGCGGTGATGGCGTTATCACGGTTATCAGCTCCTGCACATCGCTTACCGGCACATCAAACAACAGTGCAAATTCCTCAATGGATTGCGGGCGTTCTTCCGGTTTCAGCGCCAGCGCACGATCAACCGCCGCTAACAGAGGCCGCGAATAGCCTGCCGGTGCGAGTTCAGCCAGCAATTGATAATGATCTTCAATGCAGCGCACCACACTGACCGCCGGAGGATGACCGATGATCAAGGTATGCAAAACCGCGCCAAGCGCATAGATATCTGTCCACAGCCCTTGTTCGCGGTCGCTCTCTTCACTGTACTGCTCAATCGGGGCGAACCCCGGCTTTAACATGATTTCGGTTTCATCCGAAAGATTGCCAATCTCTTTGCGTGCCGATCCAAAATCAAGCAGTACCGGTAACTGATTATCCTGGATCTGAATATTATCCAGTGCGATGTCACGGTGTAGATACCCGGCATGATGAATAGCATTAATGGCGCCGAATAAGGGGGGCAGTAGCTGGCGGATCCAGGCTTCATTAATGGCGTCAGGATAGCAGTGCTGCCATGCCTTGAGTGTCATACCGCTGTAGTAAAGCGTGCCCATATAGGCAGTGCCATTTTCTTCCCAGAAACGCAGTACATGTAATAAACCGGGGTGATTAAAACGTGCCAGTAATCGGGCTTCCTGGATAAAGCTATTCAGACCAGCGGTAAACAGTTTTTGATGACGATCGCTGCGTAGGCTCAGGGTTAAATCTTCATTACGCATCACCAATGACGCAGGCATGTATTCTTTGATGGCGATAGTACGTTCCAGCAGGTGATCCCATGCGCGATAGACGATGCCAAAACCGCCGCCGCCAATAACGTCCTTTATCTCAAATTCGTTAAAGCGGTGCCCTGCCGGAAGGGCGTTGGGGATACTCATGGAGGTTTCATTTACCGACATAATTGACACTCTCTGAACGTTTACGGCTCATTTGTGGCAGGCTCAAGCATGCCATTAATTAATTGTACGGTATGATGCACTCGCTGGATCGGCGAGCTGATCATGTAAGTCATCGGTTAGCAAAACCGTTACTTTCTGGCTGGCATCCATATGCACGGCCCAGGTGTTTTTCGCCGCATCAACACGTTTTTTTACGCTAGCCGGATTTTGCGCGGCGGTTGGATCCATTTTCACTAATAACGTACCGGTGAAGCTCCAGACATGGCGAGTGGGATCAAATGGCAAGACCAGCCAACTGCCCGGCGCATCAGCGCGTGCAATTACCATCCTCTGGGGATTAATAGCGACCACATCGAAGGTCACGCCATCCACCGGATGCAAGTTCGTCAGCGGATACCCCTGATGAAAATATACCGTAAGTGGGGTGATCTTATCGTTATTACTGAGTGTCAGCGCTGTGGTTCCTTCCAGCCATCCCGCCGTGGAACATCGCAGGGCAGGATCGTCAGGAATAAACAGTGACTGTTTTCTTTCATCCCACCAGGTGCGGAAATGACAACCGCCAGGTAGTGCGAAGGATTGCAACGGTAGATTGCTTGCAGGAGGCCCCGCGGTGCTGCTTTCGGTGCGGACGTTTGCGTCGGTGGTGATCATGGTTTGCCAGTTTTGCGTTTTTATCGCGTTTCCACTGGCCAGCAGCACGTTTTGTTTGTTGGTCATCTGCCAGGGCAGTTGTTGCAGCGTACCACACTGACTGGTCAGTAGCGCACCGACACGAGGCAGGAAATTGTCCAGCACGTGTAGCTGCTCGTTTTCACTGGCGACGATGCGTAAATGCAGCGTTTCCTGGCACCAGTCTTTGGGCGCATTGCTGGCAACATTATCAATAAAGACTTCAAGCGCCTGGCTGGGGGAATAGACCACGCGGTAATTCTCTGCACTGGCGGTAAAAGTCATCAATAACGTGATGACGCCGGGCAAGCCGTATTTCATAACGCTCCCTGGTGTTAATCGTGAGACAGCAAAAAGGGTGCTGAATCCGTCAATGACAGTAACAAGGTTGTTTCTTGTGGCGAGCCTACCCACACCGCAATCGCACTTAAGTTATCGCTTTTTTTGCGGCGATTAAGCACCTTTTGCATCAGTGCGAGCCATTCTTCACAGTGATTAACCATCCGCAGCGCCTGTTCCATCTCGCCAGTGGTGAGATGGCACCAGAAGCCATCTGTACACACCAGGAAGGCATCGCCATCTTCTAACGGCAGGGGATCACTATAACTGGCCTTGTGTACGGTTTCAGCGCCGAGGGCATTATAGAGTAAATTATTGTTAATACCGGAATTTTCATAGCCAGCCTCTTTCATCTGTTGGGCCAGACTGTGATCACGCGTGACCTGATTAAGGTAGCCATGTCGGAAGTGGTAAACCCGGCTATCGCCCGCATGCGCCCACCAGGCACGTTGCTGAACCCGGTCAATAAATAGCGCCGCCAGCGTGGTACTCATTTGCGAAAATTTAGGATTAATCTGTTGTGCGGCGCGAATTGCGCGATCACTGTTCTCCACCGCCTGATGTGTAGCCTCTGGCGTGAGTTGACATTCACCCTCGAGCTGATTCAACAAGGTATCACATGCAATCTGCGCCGCAATATCGCCACCGGCTAAACCGGCGACGCCGTCACACACCAAAAAGCAGGCGCTGTGTTCGTGTAATGACGAACCGGTACGATCCTGATTACTGTCCCGGGTACCTTGTTGTGATAGTGAGGCGAAGGTGATGTTCATTCGCTATCCGCTTTGGTTTGAGAATCTTTATACTGGTTGACTTCCATATCATAGGCGTGCAGAAAAGCCTCGCCAAACAACGTATGGAAATCATCTTCAATCTCGCCGGTAGTGCGCTGGTAATTACGCATGAAAAAATCCCACATTGCGGCTTTTCGTGATGAGGAAAACCGCATTTTGGTGACAATCCCTTCTTGTCGCGCGGTTTCTTCAAGCCGTTGCGGATTGAAGGATTGTAACATTGCCGCAATAATGGCGCGGATCCCGGCAATCATGCCTAACTGGTGGGCCTGCAAATCCACCAGGGCATCGCGCACCGCCTGTTCAGGTTGCATAAAACCGGGCATCTGACTTTGATACATTTGCATTAAAACTGTTTTACCCGACGGTAAAATTTTGAAAGGGTTATTAGCCTCGTCCAGGATCATTGTCATTTCCGCCTTCACGCCACGTTTAAGTATTGAGCGTGATGACAACAATGCGACCGTACCCTGGGAAAACAAACTGAGAATGCGCCCGGTCATGTGCATCTGTTCTTCACTCAGCGTCTCATTATTTTGGCTGCGGTCAAGCCCCATTCCGTCCAGTAAGGCCTGAATACGGTTTTCCGCACCAGCGGACGCAGCGTTTACTTTGTAGCCAGCGCTGTCATGTGGCAGGGGATCGATATCCAGTCTCGCGCCGCTGTTTTTTCCGGCGAAGGAGGGTGAAAGCTCTGGCGGAATACTGTCTGGCAACGGCGTGATCGGCAGGTCTTCCGGCTGCAAAATCCCGAGCGGATCCAACGGTACACCCTGTTGTTCATGGAACAATGATAACGGATCAATGGCGTCAGTTGTGTCTGTAGAAACGCGTGCCGGATCGCTAAGCTGAATCAGATAGTCGCCGATACCCAGCGTATCGCCATGTCGCAGTATCGCCTGGTCACCGCGTTTTAACGGCACGTCATTAATCATCACCGTGGTTACGCTGCCTTGGTTGGTTAACCGGCATTGATGATCCGCTGCAACATGAACCAGCGCTTGCAGGCGGGAGATTGCCCGGTTTTCATCCGGTAACACCAGGTCGTTATCCATACTCCGCCCAATCGTGCCGCCTGGCGGTAAGAAGTCAAACGTGTTAACGGGTGTTGCCGTTGTGCTTCTCACAATAGTAAATCGCATGAAGTTTCCTGCTTAAACGGCCGATAACCCGTGGATTAGCGGAACATCGGCGGATAGAGCCCGTTACGACCTGGCGCCGATCCGGCTGCCGGGTTAAATAATAGTGAAAACAAGAGCGCGGTGAGATTCCCGCTGTGTTTATGGGTGGCATGAGTAAAGCCGTCGCTACGATTGCTCCACCAGTAGCTGGTACATTGCCGGGGCGAAAAACACGCGGCTACCTCTGGCCAGCTCAGAGTATAAGGTACATCCTGATAATCCGAACCGTCTATCATCGCTGGCAGTGGCGGCAGTCGCCGTAGATTGTGTTCCAGTTGTTCGGGCGCGTGTTGTTCACGCACGCTACGCAACAGCGTATCACCTAACGACCGATACCAACTCCCGGAAATAGCCAATTGTGCAGGATTCCAGTCCGCGACAGCAATAGTGTGTAATGCCACTAAAGGCCAGATACGCCCCACGCTATCATGTGAAGGTAACAGACAACCCAGTTGAACAGACTGTATGCCTGGGAAAGAGGGCAGGACAAAATTCCAGACAGGAGCGTGTGGAAACACAGTCAGAGGGTCACTTTCTTGCGGCTGCCAGCGCGCAAAACCCTGCTGAAACCAGTTTGACCACCAAACGATCAGTGTCTGTGGCAATCGACGCTGGAGAAAATCACCGGTTGTTGGCAATTTACCATACCAGCCGGGAGAGAATATTTCCGCCATGAACACCTCACTCTGGTTGTGTATGGCGGCTGATGGGCTGAAAGAGGATGTCTGGTCTCATTGCACTGGCATGATGGCTATTTTTCGCCTCTGCCTGCGTGGTCGCCGATTTACGCATCATTAACGTATTATCCCGTGCATAAGGTGAAGACTGAATTTGTCTGTCCAGCAATTGCGTTAAATGCCAGTCCAGCTGTTGTAAATCACGCGGGGTAGCAGTGGTCGCCATCGTGCGTTGTAAATTTTGCATCACCCAACTGCGCAGGAATTCACCATCGTAGTTATGGGGTTGATACAACATCTGATAGGCGCGTAGCGCATTGCGGCTGAACTCACTGTTCTCGTTTTTGTTATGGCGAAGTGTTGCCGTAATCTGTTGTGCAACCTGCGGCAACAGGAGCGATTTTAATGCGTTTTGATAGAGCACCCAGCTTGCATCGCTCACTTGATCGCCACGATAGAGTCCAGCCCTCATGATGATGGGCGGATTGTCCAGCGTAAAGCTGTCTGGTTGCGGCAGTTGTACCAAATTATTCAGGAAGGGAAGCAGATCGAGCATACTCGCTGGTGTCTGGTGCATCCATTGACGTCCTTGTTGTACGATGGTGGGCATGCGCATTTCAATCTGTTGCAGGTAGCGCTGGTTCTGATAATAGCTGATAAACCAACAACCGGACGTAATGAATAATATGAACGCTAGCATAGCATAGCTCAGCCAGTGAAATACGCGGTGGCGATACTCCCACGAATGATCACTGCCAGCCAAACCACTTTCTTTAAAAATCAACTCGCTTAATAAATCACGAATAAAGAAACTTTGCCCTCGGGTCGCCGGGATCGGGGCAGTGCGATTAACACTGTCCCACGAGGCAATGGATTGTCCATGGGATTGGGGAAGCTGAAGCTTGCGCGTTAATTCCCCCATGATACGGTCAAAAGGCAGCCCTTCCTGGGTCCCGCTGGTAAAAAACAAGCCACGCGCAGACCAGGCAACATCCCCAGATGTTGGTGAAAAAATAATATCGATATATTCCGCCAGCAGCGAACGCAATGAGGCAAACTCCTGCGGAAACAGGAAACATTCCGCACGGTGCAGTAAATTATTATCCTGCGCCATCTTTTCCGCTAATTCTTGCGTCAAATGTGATGCAAGAAAGCGGAACTGTTGTTCGAACTGGCGATTAAGCTGGCGTTGACTATCACGTCGAGGTTCCCATGGAAAGGTAAATCCCCAAATCTGGTCACGTTGTTGTTTATCCAGCGTGGCGAAATAACGCATAAATCCTTTCAGTAAATCTGTCTTCGTCACCATGATATAGACCGGAAAATGAATGCCGGTTTGCTGATGAAGTTCTGCCATGCGCTGTCGCAAAGCGGTTGCCTGAGCAAAACGCGCCTCCGCTGAATGGCTCAGGAGATCCGCCACGCTGATGGTCATGATGACGCCATTGATGGGCTGGCGGGCACGATAGCGTTTCAACAGATTGATGAAGGTGTGCCATTCGCTGGCATCATGGGCACGCAGGCTTTCCTGCAAGGTATAGCGCCCGGCCGTATCCAGTAATACGGCACTGTCGGTAAACCACCAGTCGCAATGACGAGTGCCACCGACCCCGCGTATGGCATCTTTCCCCATGCTGTCGGTCAGCGGGAAATCAAGTCCGGAGTTAATCAACGCGGTGGTTTTACCCGCGCCAGGCGCCCCGATAACAATATACCACGGGAGTTGATAAAGGTATTGCACGCGATAACGCTGCAACCAGTTGCCATCAGATTTACGGTAGAAATGCGCTTTTTTGAGCCGGGCAATGGCATCACTGAAGTGCGCATTCAGCCATTCCTCGCTGGCCTGTTGTTCTGCATCATCGTTATGTGTGGCTTGAAGCTTATAGAGAAACGCACGGTTAAACCAGGCGTTATAGTATCGGAAGGTAAGCTGAAACAAAATCCATAACAAATAACCGAGGCCAATCAGCATCTGACGATTCCGCGCCGGCTCAAGTGGACGTGAATCGCTGATTGTCAGCATTGGACCCAGCAGCCAAATCAGGCTGGAGAGGGCGCTCATGCCGATGAATCCCCAAAAGAAACGGCGGGTAAACAGTGAAAGCAGGAAATGTCGCATCACTGTATTCCTCTTATATTCATACCGGCAGGCTCAGGAGCGGCGAATAGCGTGATTTCCACACGGCGATTGCGCGCCCGATTTTCCCGGCTGTCATTGGCCGCCAGCGGTGTGCTGTCGCCACGACCTTCTGTTTTGATTTGGTGTCCAGCCGCCAGTTGTTGGCTAAGCAGCGAACTGACCGCCTGCGCCTGCGCCAGTGAATATTCATAATTTGAAGCGAAACGGTTATCGCGCGTCGACTGGTTATCGGTATACACAGACACCAGCACCGTGCCTTTGACATTATTCATCGCAGCTACCACCCGCATCAGCAACGCACGTCCGACGGCATTGAGTGCAGTGGCATTATGATCAAAGAGTCGATCGGCAGACAATGTCACTTTACTGCCAAAGGGGCCATCACTCACTTCAAGTTGTCCGGCGGCAATCACATCGCTTAAATGCTGATGCAAATTTAATAAGCCAGGCGGCGCAAACGCTCGACGTGAAGGGGTTATCTGCGGTAACGGCGTCTGATAAATTTCACGTAATAAAGGTTCGGCAGTATACCCCAGTCGCCAGTTAAGCCCGCTGTAAATCAGACCGGCAACTAACGCCGTGACGGCAACAGCAGCCCAAAGCGGCACCGGGGGAAGCCAGAGATTACCGGGTAGTGGTCGGACAATCACCTGACTGGTGAGAGGGGCTTCACTGTCATGGCGGGTGTCTGCAATCAACTGCGCCAGACGAACACGAATGTTCTCACGTTGTAGTCGGCTATTCTCTTTACCGCGATAACGCCCTTCATAACCAAGCAACAGGCAATAGTGAATCACTTCAAGCAACCACAGATGTTGTTGGGGGGCTTGTGAGAGGCGTGATAATAACTGAAAGACTTTTTCTCCTCCCCAACTCTCATTATGGAAAGTGACCAGTAATCCGTTGCCTGACCAGACACCACGGGTACCCCAGGGCGTCTGCGTGGCGGCTTCATCCAGGGTGCTGCATAAACAATAGCGGGCGCCAATGATCATCTCAAAGGGAAGCCCGGCTTGTTTACTGCGGTTTTCAAACTGGCGCACTTCTTCAATGAGCTGATGACGTAATCCGGCCGGGTCGTCATGTGTGGCGGCCAGACGAATTTGCACGATGGCATTGAACAGCGGTGCAGCGGCGGCGAGTAAAGCATTTTCTGTGCTCATGACCATAGCATCACAGGCAGCGAATTCTGGTGTCATCGACTCTCGTTAATCCTGAATGAACGTCTGATCCCTCAGGCTAATTTAGGTTTACATCGTTGTTATTGTGTGTGCTTATTTTGGCAACACGTATTTATTACTCAAGGATCCAGGTGGCCGTATTACCGCTACGGCATGCTTTGCTGTCGCCACCGACATTGACGCAGACTTGTTTTGCTGGTGTGCGGGGGCGGCGGCGGTCATTACGTACGGTGGCATCATAACGGTTACCGGGTACCCCGGCTTTCACTGGCACATAGCCGATTAACTGCGTCTGATCGGCGTCGGCAATGGCCAGCCAGTCATTTTCCACCTTGCCCAACACGGTAAAAGGCTTACTGTTTTCCAGATAACCCACGATTTTGCCGCCATAATTTGGCGTAGTCATGACCGAAGCACGATAGAGCGCCCGGTAATTCTCTCCGACAGGCGTAAATTCTTTCGGCGCTTGTACCACGTGGCGGTGTGTCAAAGACACGCCGTTAAGGGTGCTGGTTACCAGAGTATCGTCGGTGATGGGCGGTGCCGGTGCCTTGCACCCTGCCATCGTCAACACCGCGAGCAGCGCTAACGTGAGGTAAATTTTCACTCTATTCCTCGTGAATTTCATCAAAATATCTGACCAATATCAGGCAATTCACCCGGAAAAAAGCCTTACAAGGCTACCCGGGAAACTTCGCGACCTGATGTAAAAAATTATGCAGTTTTACAGAAAGATAAAGCTCCAGCCAGTCTACCTGACACTTTTGGGAATTCAAACTATTGCATGTGGGTGTTTATCATGCTAGTCACGATTATATACAGTTGGACCCCAGGGGGGCGGGCGTTTTCTGTCAGCAGGTGCTGAGCCATAATTCCGCGCAGCGCAGCCTCCCGTGTGCTGATCTTTTTGGTGGTTCGCCCTCGTGGGGCGATAAAAAAACATGTGCGGGTGAATATTGGATAGCCGCCCTTATACAATCTCGATCTTTTATCACCGGATCGGTCAGTTATTCCGCCACCAGCACGTTCACCCCTGATGCTTCAAACGCCGCTATTGATTCACGAGAAATGCCGCTGTCGGTGATGAGATAGTGAATATCACGTCAGTCACAAGGCATGGCAAACATCGACACTTTATCAATCTTACTGGAGTCGGCCACAACATACACGGTGTTCGCGGATTTCATCATCGCACTTTTCACCGTGATATCGGTTTCGCTCGGGAAACTGAGTCCTGAACGAGGGGAAATACACGCCGTGGCGAGGAATAGCGTCTCTGCCAGCACGTTGTTAAAAAAAACCGCTGCTTTTTCGCCGGAGGTTGACAGGGTTGGACATTTGAACGTATCGCCGGTAAGCAGAATGTTGATCCCGGGTTCTGCCCCTAAATAACTTCTCATATTACCGCTCCACTTTAGTCAGGCCATGTTGATTGCCCGGGAACGGAGAAGCAGCATTCATAAACTGATTTACCTGCTTCAGTAACTGCCACAGGTATCGACACTGATGGTTTCGCGTTATCGTTTCATGAAATGGCAACCGCAGCCGTTCTATCCGATTCAGCCACGGCGAATACGTCGGCAGGAACAGTAACCGGAACTTTGTATTTTTTCCCAGCCAACGCTCGACCTTGCGGCTTTTATGGATGATGTCGTTATCCACCACCAGCGTGATGGTTTTCGCACGCCGATATGTACGATGTAGCGCATCCAACAGACTGATAAATAAATCAGAACTTTTACTGCTTCCACTGACGTAGTGGACACGTCCGGTACCTGAATGCAGTGCGCCGTCCAGATAATACTTCTGGTTTTGTCCCGGTGTGGCGATGCGTTTCTGATGTCCTTTGGGCATCCAGTCCGCGCCAATTTTCGGGTTCAGGTCGATATCGACTTCATCCGGATAAAACACGGGATGGTTTATCTGCTCCTGAGCCAGCACCTGCCCGATGGCAAGCCGTTTTTCCTCATAGTGTGGAGCTTTGATTTACAATGTTGGCGCGGCTCTGCGCCAGACTATTCCCGCCTGTTTCAGGTAGCGGAGTAAGGTGGAACGGTGAAGAGTCATATCAAAAAAGTCGGTTGACGATACGGGCCAGTAACTCCGTGCTCCAGTGCGAGCGCAGCCAGCCGAAATCCTTAGGGGAACGTAGTACCAACAGCGGCAAAGTTTGAAGGATATCGGCGACTGGTCACTGTGAAGCGCGCCCGGTCCGGAGGCGCTTTAAGCCGTCAACACCATATAAAGTAAACCCGTTCATCCATCTGCCGATGGATGAACGGGCGGCACAGAGCAGTCTGGCGACCTCGGTAACGGCATTCCCCGATGCAGCATCAGCAGGGCAATAAGCCGCCGGGCATAGTTTTTATCGCAGGTTTGCTGGGCTTCTTTACATATCAGTCGTCGTTTTTCATCAGTAATTGCTGCTATGATCGACATTGCTCAGTCCGGTTAGTGGTTTGTTTTGATTTGGCGAGTCATCAGATAGCTCAACCCGAACTGAGTTCCTTTCGGGTGATCTACTATAGAGGGACTACCAAATCTTCTGTCGACTGTTATTTTTTATCCAGAACCGTGTATACCGTATCGAGAGCAGAGACAATGTTTTGTGAGTTCGTTACTGAGTAGTGGACGCTATAGTTACCAGGGATATTGGTATCGACATTGCCGGACACCTCAATTTTAGCGGTAATATTCCCATCATGAGAATCCCAGGCCTGTACACCGTCCAGGAGGTCTAATTGATTTCCCACAATAATTTCCAGGTTTGTTTTCTCTAATACTCCAGATATTAATGGTGAAGCTGCGGGGCGACGGGTGAATTGGTTAATGCATTTGATATATGTTTCATAATCGATAATTATTGAATAGGCATGGTCTGATTTATTTGTGTACATGTATTGCTTGTCGTTGTTTTTATAATTGTCAAATAGCTCAATTGCGGATTGATAGGGAAAGGTATTATCGTCCTTTCCATGTATTTGTAGTAAAGGTATATTGCATTCGTTGATCATCTCTTTTGATAAAATCATCTCTTGAGATATGCCAAGCTTATCTTTAATCAAGGAGAAGGTATCAGTGATGATGGTATCTCTATCATCCTGGTTTGGGGTAATGAATGTCAAATAGTCATTCATTATTTTCTTGATGTTATCAAGTGCGTAGTATGGCCCTGAATCCACAATAATGGCTTTTACATTGTCAGGGAATTTGTTCTTAGATGCGGCCTGTAGAGTAACCATGGCACCTAATGATATACCATAAATGATGATTTCAACGTCATCGCCTTTTTCCTTAATGATCTTATCTACCCACAATAGCATGTCTTCAGCATCATAAACTGCCAGACTTGTGGAAAGTTCATCACTCCTTCCCTGACCTCTAAGGTCGGGGGTCAGAATTGAATAGCCTATATCATGGAAAATTTTCACGAATACACCCATTGATCTTGCACAACCCGTGAACCCATGTTGAACCAGTGCCACTCTATTTTTGCTTCTGTCGTTGTTTAAATAATAAGCATAATGGTTTTTTGCAGCACCATTATAATCTTGATAAGGTATATCCCATGTTTTTTTTGGGATATCCCAATACCATTGTTGAGCATTGTTAAAGTCTTCTTTGTGAGGCATATCCACATCATCTGGAACTGTCATTAGCTTTTCATAAAAAAAATGCTGTGTATTAGAAATAAAATAAAACATCATGCCTGAAAGAATGCTATTGCATGTATTTTGATCTCTGAATGGCATAATCATAGTTGAGTTCTCCAACAGTTATATTTTGAGTTTATATAAATATATTGTGTTTAGTACGCCACAAATGTACATGTGTATTTTATTCTAGGACAAGTTTTATGAAATGAACTATTTTTTTACGAATAAATATCGGTCGAGTCTGTCAGGGTGGTGTGGCACTGTTGCAACGTTCGTGATGAGGACGTCTTGTGGGGTGTTGAAAGACGCTATATTTCAAAGGCTCTGCCCACCAAACGTATCTCACCCCAGGGGATGGTCGAAATAAAATGATTCGGCCTGACCTCTGTGCTGCGCCCGCATCACTTCAATCCCTTTATTGCAGCATTTCACCGTAAAAACACGGGTAATCCGCAATAAAGAGTGTGTGTTGCACATTAACGGTTATGAATATGCCCTTTATTCGTGCGTAATGCTTATTCATGGTGCAGTGTGCGGTGTAAAATAAGGACAGATCTTCACCGCGATCACAAAAACAATATTTTATCTCGCTGTTGCATAACCTTTCTTTTTTATCTGTGGGAAAAGGCCCGTCATCATAAAATTATTCACTTTTTATGCATTTTGTGTGAATAATGACAATGACTAACTCATTGAAAACAGGTAATGCAAATTAATTTATGCATTTTTCCCTCTGGCTGGCATGAAGCCTGCAATCTACAGTGAAGTATCAACCGGAATGGCAGCAGACCAGTAAACCGCATGCTATCGGCTGCGGACAAACCGTATTGCAGCCAGATTATGGCGGCTAATGCCACCAACAGGAGCACAGCTATGATGTTTATTCGCCCGGTAAAACATGGCGATCTGCCACAATTGCTGGCGCTGGCCAGCAAAACCGGTGGGGGCCTGACCTCACTGCCTGCGGACAGCGCAACCTTGTCGGCGCGGATCGAACGCTCCATTCAGACCTGGCAAGGGACATTGCCGCGTGCGGAACAAGGGTATGTGTTTGTCCTTACTGAGAGCGACAGTGGTAAAGCGGTGGGTATTTGTGCGATAGAAGTGGCGGTGGGCTTACAGGATCCCTGGTATAACTTCCGGGTAGGAACTCAGGTACATGCTTCTAAAGAACTGAATGTATACACGAAACTGCCGATACTTTCTCTGAGTAATGATCACACTGAGAGCAGTGAATTGTGCACGCTATTCCTTGATCCAGATTATCGCCATGGAAAAAATGGGTATCTGTTGTCGAAATCGCGATTCCTGTTTATGGCTGCATTCCGTGATCGTTTTATGCAACGCGTGGTGGCGGAAATGCGGGGCGTCAGTGATGAAAATGGCCGCTCGCCTTTCTGGGATAGTGTCGGCGGCCGTTTTTTCTCCATGGACTTTTCTGCCGCTGATTTTCTCAGCGGCACCGGACGAAAAGCGTTTATTGCCGAGTTGATGCCGAAATACCCGTTATATATTGCTTATCTTTCTGAGGAAGCACAGGCAGTGATTGCCAGGGTTCACCCGCTCACTGAGCCAGCCCGGGCTGTGCTGGAAACGGAAGGGTTTCGTTATCAAAACTACATCGATATTTTTGATGGTGGGCCGACGCTGGAATGTGATATTGACCGGGTTGGCACGATACGTAAAAGTCGCCTGCTGCGCGTCTCCCCTGACACTATCCCCGACCAAACATTACCACTTTGCCTGGTGAGCAACGATAATTACCTCCATTTTCGTGCAATGCTGCTACCGGCGGACCCCGATGCGGAAACTATTACCGTCAGCCCTGCGGTCGCTGAAGTGATGAAATGCCAGCCAGGTGATGTCCTGCGCGTGGTAAGTCTTTTTTTTGCGGAGAAGAAAGCATGACGCACTGTATTAATGGCCAGTGGTTCGTGGGTAGCGGCGCAAACTTCAGTAAACACGATCCGGTTGCACAGCGTTTGCTATGGCAGGGCAATGCGGCGGGTGCAGAACAGGTGTCCGCCGCATGCGATGCTGCACGTGCTGCATTCCCGCTCTGGGCATCGCGTTCATTTTCCGCGCGGCAGGCGATTATCGAGCAGTTCGCGTCATTATTGCTTGCCAACAACGCGGATCTGGCTGCGACAATTGCACAGGAAACCGGCAAACCCTACTGGGAAGCTGAAACTGAAGTCCAGTCGATGGTGAATAAAGTCGCCTTATCCGTTCAGGCCTGGCAGGCGCGTACCGGGACACAGATCACCGACGACAGTGCGTTACATCATCGCCCACATGGGGTGGTGGCGGTACTGGGCCCTTATAATTTTCCCGGACATCTGCCAAACGGCCACATTGTGCCTGCGCTGTTGGCCGGTAACTGTGTGGTGTTTAAACCAAGCGAACAGACGCCGTTGACGGCGGAGAAAACCGTGCGTTTATGGCTTGAGGCTGGCCTGCCTGCGGGAGTCATCAATCTGTTGCAGGGCGGGCGTGAAACCGCCCAAATGTTGGTGCAGGCACCCTCAGTTGACGGCGTGCTGTTTACCGGTAGCGCCCGTAGCGGTTATCAACTACACCGTCAGTTTGCCGGACAACCAGAAAAAATACTGGTGTTGGAAATGGGGGGGAATAATGCCTTGATTGTTGACGATCCGCGGCATATTGATGCGGCGGTTAATATCGCCATTCAGTCGGCGTTTATCAGTGCCGGACAACGCTGTACCTGCGCACGTCGTCTGTTGGTGAAACGTGGCGCTGCCGGTGACGCTTTTTTAACACGCATGATTGCGGTGACGCAGCGTTTGCGGGTCGGCGGCTGGAATGATACGCCGCCACCCTTTATGGGCAGTGTTATCTCGCTTATGGCGGCGGAACATATTTACCAGCAATGGCAACAGTATGTGAAGAAAGGCGGAGATGTGTTACTGGCGATGCAATGGCCGCAACGGGAAAGTGCTATTCTGACACCGGGCATGATTGATATCACTGATCTGCCGGAGATGCCGGATGAAGAGATTTTTGGGCCGTTATTGACCGTGACCCGCTATGAGGATTACTCGCAGGCTATCCACATTGCCAACAACACCCGTTATGGCTTGTCTTGCGGCCTGATTTCGCCACAGCGGGAAAAGTTTGAGCGTCTGTTACTGGAAGCCCGGGCAGGCATTGTTAACTGGAATAAACCACTCACCGGGGCGGCCAGCAGTGCGCCATTTGGCGGCATCGGCGCTTCAGGTAACCACCGCCCCAGTGCCTGGTATGCCGCTGATTATTGTGCGTGGCCGATGGCATCGCTGACAGCGACGGAACTGTCGTTACCCGCCACATTACTACCCGGTCTTGATTTTAGTGCCGCAGGGGAGGCGCCATGAGCGTGCGTGAGGTGAATTTTGACGGTCTGGTGGGGCTGACACATCATTATGCCGGTTTGTCATTGGGTAATGAAGCGTCAATGCGCCATCAGCATCAACGCGCTAACCCTAAAATGGCGGCGAAACAGGGCCTGCAAAAAATGAAGGCGTTGATGGATCTGGGATTTGCTCAGGGGGTGATCCCGCCACATGAACGTCCCTGTTTATCGGTGCTGCGCCAACTTGGCTTCAGTGGCAGTGATGCATCGGTGCTTGCTCGGGCGGCGCAACAGTCGCCACAATTGCTCTCTGCGGTAAGCTCGGCATCAGCCATGTGGGTGGCCAATGCAGCTACCGTTTCGCCATCGGCGGACAGTGCTGACGGCAAGGTGCACTTTACGCTGGCCAACCTGAACAATAAATTTCATCGGGCGATAGAGGCACCAACCACCCAATCCATACTGCGCGCTATTTTCCGTGATAACGGTCATTTCATCGTACACGATGCGCTACCCTCCGTGGCGATGTTTGGTGATGAAGGCGCGGCAAATCATAATCGTTTAGCGCAACATTATGGCGATCCCGGCGTGCAGTTGTTTATTTATGGCCGTGAAGAGGGCAATAACCGGAACCAGCCATCACGCTATCCGGCGCGCCAGACGCGAGAAGCCAGCGAAGCGGTGGCCCGTTTGCATCAGTTAGATGCTTCACGTACCGTGTTTGCGCAACAAAATCCGCACGTTATTGACCTCGGTGTTTTCCATAATGATGTGATTGCTGTCAGTAATCAGCATGTTTTGTTTTGCCATCAACATGCGTTTTTACATCAGCCGCAACTGCTGGCGTCGCTGCAACAGAAAGTCGCCGGGTTCACCGTCATTGAAGTGCCGCAACAGCGGGTATCGGTAAGCGACGCGGTGAATACTTACCTGTTTAACAGTCAATTACTGAGCCGCGAAGACGGACAAATGCTGTTGGTCCTGCCTGAAGAAGCGCGTCAACACCCCGGTGTCTGGGGTTACCTGAATGAACTGGTGGAGCGTGGGGGGCCGGTGGGCGAATTACACGTGTTCGATTTGCGGGAAAGTATGTGTAACGGCGGTGGTCCGGCGTGCCTGCGTTTGCGTGTGACGCTGACGACACAAGAACTGGCTGCGGTTAATCCCGGGGTAATGATGACCGATGCTTTATTTTCTACGCTGAATGCGTGGATTGATCGTCATTATCGCGACCAATTATCCTGGCATGACCTTGCCGATCCGCAATTGTTACAAGAAGGGCGTAACGCACTGGATGAATTGACGCGTCTGCTAAACTTAGGAAATGTTTATGCATTTCAGCAATGATCCCAACGCGGGATGATGTGGCAGGAGCCGGTACTTTCTGGTGCCGGCTGTTATAACGAATGAAAGAGGAACCCATGCGGGACTTTTTACAACAAACACTGAATGGCGAACCGCTGTCATCGGGGGCTAATGACCAGTTACACTGGGAATGGCATGATGAGGGTATTCTCGAATTGACGCCGTACCAACCGACACATCAGGCTTTAGTGGTCTCTGCGGGTATACACGGCAATGAGACAGCCCCGGTCGAAATACTGAATACGTTAATCATGTCATTGGTCCGGGGAGAAAAACCGTTGCAGACACGGGTGCTGGTGATCCTGGGTAACCCGGGGGCGTTGCGCGTGGGTAAACGTTATCTGCAGTGTGATCTCAACCGTTTGTTTGGCGGGCGCTGGCAGCAATATGAAGATTGCCCGGAAGCGCGTCGCGCATGGCGGCTCGAACAGGCGATGGAAAACTTTTATCAGGCGGGCGATAACCAGGAGGTTTGCTGGCATCTTGATCTGCATACGGCGATCCGTGGTTCTTACCATGTGCGTTTTGGGGTGATGCCACTGAACGCCCGCCCGTGGCCGCACGATTTTATGCACTGGCTGACGGCGGCGGGCCTGGACGCACTGGTATTTCATCGTGCCCCGGCAGGCACCTTCACACATTACAGCTGTACGCATTTCGGCGCGGCGAGTTGTACGCTTGAATTGGGTAAAGCGTACCCGTTTGGCCAGAATGATTTGACGCAATTTGTTGCTGTACAACACGCACTGGCGGCGCAGTTGTTTGGTGAGACACTGCCTGCGGCAAGTGCCGTTCCCAGACGCTATCGCGTATCACAGCAAATTACGCGTTCCTCCGCGGATTTTAAACTGTATATGTCGGATGATACGCTGAATTTTACCGCTTTCCCGCAGGGAACCCTGCTGGCTGAAGATGGCGAACGACGCTATTTTGTGCAACAGGCACGCGAGTATGTCTTATTTCCGAATGCTAAGGTTGCGCCAGGATTACGGGCCGGATTGATGTTGGTGGAAGACCCGCGAGAATAAGTGCGATGCACGTGTCTTCAGTTTGCCTGTTTGTTGGCTTTCCTCGCGCAGGTAAGGGCGAAGTGGTTGCCCTGTTTGCCGTAATGCGTTTTATGTGAAATGGCGTGCGCGGAATCTCAGGCAGTATTCGTTCAGCGTGCCACTGTTAAGGTGCATACTTTTTCTTTCCAGGATACTGCGCTTAGCGTTACACTCTTACCGGTAATATGCAGAAAACGTGCTGATATTCATACTTTTTTGCAATTCCTCACCGTAATCTTCTTATTCTCTTCATGATTGTTGCTTCTTTGCCTTTTATCCTTTCAGGGCTTTACTCACGCTCTGAGTAGTTGACGTTCAGCATCGTAAACTGATTCCCGAACTCGCGACACGGGCTGTCGTTATTAAACTAAAAAGTTAAGGACCCAATTATGCGTAAACTGGCTTCCCTTTTTGTTGCAACCGCGCTGGCTCTGGGCGCGGCTGGTATTGTTCATGCTGCGGCTGATAACCTGACGCCTCCGCCTGCAGGCAGCGAAAAATCACCACATAACCGACCGATGCACAATGGTATGCATGAGATGTTCAGAGGATTGAATCTGAGTGAAACTCAGAAACAACAAATTCGTGCCATCATGAAAGAAAACCGCCAGGAAATGAAACGACCGCCGCTGGAAGAACTTCGGGCGACGCACGCTATTATTGCCGCCGATACTTTCGATAAAACACAGGCAGAAGCGCAAGCTGAGAAAATGGCGGTACATGCGCGAGAACGCGCTATCGTGATGATGGAAACGCAAAATAAAGTGTACAATTTGCTGACGCCGGAACAGAAGACGCAGTACAACGCCAACTTTGAGAAACATCTGACAGAAAAACCCGGCAAACACGGTAACATGGCGCCACCGCCTGCCGAATAAAACGGGCCCTGATTGAGACCGCCGGCGTTGCTCTCGCTGCCTTCGGGCCGAGGGTAACGTCGGCGGTTTTACACCTGACATAGCCAGCCGTATTTCACGCCAAATTAGCGCGGGGAACTGCACGCGGTGTGTGTCGCCCACCAACAAATCAACGATCCTGATGTCACCATCATGACACCCTGCCAGAAGGCCTGCGGGAGTGAGAGCTGCAGCCATACCGCTCCGATAAGCGTAGACAATACCGGGGTGAAATACGACGCCGTGGCCAGCAATGTCAGATTGCCCCACTGAATGCCTTTTTCCCATGCTGAGTAGGCCAGCGCGGTTGAGCCGCCCATGAAGAAAATTTCCAGCATCACGCCAGGTGAAAAATGCATTGATGCAAAAGACGATGTCCAGGCAAACTGAACCCACAATACGGTAGCCGTCAGCAGAAAAAATAACGTCACTGCGCTGGCGCCAGCGGCATGGCGTTTGGCGATATTGTTGTACATGGCCAAGAAAAAAGCCGCGACAAACGCCAGACAATAGGCGAGTGGGTTATGCTGAATATTGAGCCAAAGATGCGGCAGTGACCACGAATTATCACCTTTTAATACCCAGACGATCCCCACCAGCGATAAGGCCAGACCCGGCCATAACCACCAGCGGAATTTTTGCTGGTTCAGAGGGATCGCCAGCACAATCGTCAGACAAGGCCAGAGGTAATTAATCATGCCTAACTCCAGCGACTGGCGGCGACTGGTGGCAAAACCAATTGCCAGCGCCAGGCAGACCTCATAGCTGACGAAGAGCAAACCGCCCAACCATAAATACAGCGGAGGAAACTGACGCGGATGAGGCATACCCCGGGCAAGACAAAGAAACAGGGCGCAGACGCTATAGATCATGGCGGCGCCACCGCTGGGGCCAAAAGACTCAGTAATACTGCGCAGTAAACCTATCGTGGTGCTCCAGAGCAGGATCGCGCTGAGACCTGTCAGGGTTGCGTGTTGTTTCACTGGGATCATTTGCGGGAATGCCCTGGCAAATCTGCGGGCCAGAAAAAATGGGCCCGCAAGAAAACACCGTTATTTCTTCCAGAAATCGTCAAACACGGTAATCGGTGGATGACGTTTGTGGGCGGTTTTCAGATACCAGCCTTCAATGATTTTCGCGCTGGGTTCATCGATTTTCTTTCCTTCCAGATAAGCATCAATCATGGCATAGGTTACACCAAGCGCGACTTCATCTGGCAGGCCAGGGCGATCATCTTCGAGGTCGGCCGTCGGTTTTTTCAGATAAAGACGCTCCGGGCAGCCCAGTGCTTTCAACAGCATTTTCCCCTGACCTTTATGCAGACGGAAAATTGGGTTGATATCGGTACCGCCGTCGCCGTACTTGGTAAAAAAACCGGTAACGGCTTCTGCCGCATGGTCAGTACCCACGACGACCCCCGCGGTCATGCCGGCAATGCTGTACTGGGCTTTCATGCGTTCTCGGGCTTTTTCATTGCCGCGCACATAGTCAGAAAGAGTCAGGCCCGCTTCTTTCAGCGCGTGTTCACTGGCTAACACCGCCTCTTTTATGTTCACTGTCAACACGCGGTCCGGTTGGATAAACGAGATAGCCTGCTGGCAATCTTGCTCATCATCTTGTACACCATAAGGCAGACGGACCGCAATGAAGCAATAGGCGTTATCGCTGGTTTCTTCACGCAATTCACTGATTGCGGTCTGACACAGCTTTCCGGTGAGCGTCGAATCCTGCCCACCACTGATGCCCAATACCAGCGTTTTGATAACCGGGGTGGTTTTCAGATAGGTTTTCAGAAATTCTACGCTGGTGCGGATTTCTTGCTGGACGTCAATCACTGCTTTGACGCCAAGTGCTTTAATAATTTCCTGCTGCAGAGCCATTAACCTCTCCTCAAGTCAGTTGCCGATAGCCGAATTGCCAATCCGATAGTGCTAAGCTAACGCGCAAGACATAAAACGACAAGGATGTTGTCGACGAAAGCTGGCGGGTTGGCGCTTTTGTCCACAAATGCTGGCGTATGCAGGCACAGCCTTGATGTCCGAAATGGGAACAATCACCGAAGAAATTCCATCACCAGCGCGTGGCTGAATCGAATAAAATAACGGTATAAATTTGATAAATCAGCAATTGTATTCCAGGATTAGCGGTACATGGATAAACAATGAGGAACAATTAACATGAGCAAATTAACAGGATGTATTATCGCGGGTGTAGTACTTGCGGTGTTATCGGGGTGTACAACGTATGATCGTGCGGAAAGTTTCGTCACAAAACCGGTGGTCAAGGATGTAAAAAAAGGGATGACACGTGAACAGGTGCGGCAGATAGCCGGTTCGCCATCGACGGAAATTACCATGGTACACGCACGCGGTACTTGTCAGACCTATGTGCTGGGTGAGCGAGACGGAAAGCTGCAAACCTATTTTGTCAGCTACAGCGATACCGGGCGGGTGATGAATTACGGCTTCCAGAGTTGCAAAGAGTATGACACCGATCCGCAAGCGAATCAGTAATCCGCTGAACACAAAGAAAACGGCCCTTTACGGGCCGTTTTCTTTGGTATTTACACCTTATTAAAGTCCATATGGCCGTGGGATTTCGACATATTCGCCAGAGATTTCACGTTTATAATAATGACCATTTTGTACATAATAGCGCTGGCCATTGTAATCCAGCGCACGCATATTGCCGTCAACCACTACCGGTTCTGCCGGGGGCTGCACCACAACATAGTTATCCCCCTGACGCTGGTAGTATGTGTCATTAAGCAGATAATACGTTAGCCCGCCAATCAATACTGCGGTGGCGGCTTCAGGCAAAAAGCGGAAAGGGCCTGGATAGCCTCCGCCACCGTGATGCCATCCTGGTCCCGGCCCCCCGGGCCCAGGACCGTGACCTGGATGGGCAGATGCCATCAGAGGTGTGATCAGCGATAATGCTAAAAACGATATGATGACCTTTTTCATAGCTGCTCTCCTACGATTACAATGTGCAGCATTCCTCTAAGCAAGGTAAAACTCAAGATAAAACATAGGTATTTTTCCGTTACTTACAGCATTTAACGCTTTCCTTACGCAGTGTAAAATGTTCAGTACAATCAGGTCATGTAACTTGAGTTGGCTAAAAAATCAGGCAGGCACGCTTAATGCTTTTTGGCTGCGTGACCAAATACGGTGGGCGGCGAGAAAAGAGATAAACTCACTCATAAACAGACCTTCGGCTTTATCATCTTCGACAATGCCTTCTTCCGCTTCATTATCACCTAAACCAAACTGCGATTTTAAGCGCCTCGCTTCGCCACTCAAACCAATCACTTTCAGGTGTTTATACGCCTCCAGTAGATAATAACGTGCATCGCCGCTGAGCAACAGCGCATCAATATTGCCATCCGGTACGATGACGGCGTCAAAGGTTAATGATGGCTGCCCGCTGAAGGTGGCATCAATCTGCAATAAGGCGCCATCGTCAGCGCGAATGTGTCCCATCTGTGCGGCCAACAGTCTTGCATGGACGCCCTGATTTTTCAGCTCCTGCAGAATGGCCAGCACGTCTGCCGCGCGTACGTTGTCACTGAGCAGCAACGCAACCTGACGTCCTTTAATCGAGCCACTGGGGATGGCGTAGAGACTCAGGCTGGCATCTTTTTTCAGCCCGTTGACATCTTTCGGTGGTGCGGTATGCAGTTTTTCATCGCTAAGCGTGATACCCAGGGTTTCCGCCACACTGTGTGCCAACGAGACATCAATATGCAGCAGGTGATCAATCACGCGCTCACGAATCCAGGGGCGGGCCAGTTTGCCCAATTCAAACGAAAAACTATCGATAATGTGTTGCTGCTCCACCGGGGTCTGGCTTAGCCAGAACAGACGCGGCTGCGAATAGTACTCGCCAAAAGAAGGACTGCGTTCACGGACTTTATGCCCCTCAATCCGTTCCTGATAGCTGGAAAAACCACCCCGCAGCGGGCCAGGCGGCGTTTCGCGCGGCCAGTTGTCGTTGATGGCGTTGGGGCCATAGTTTGCCGGATTGGTATCAATATCCATACGGTGCATGCCCTGACGCTGGTAGTTATGCAATGGGCAAACGGGACGGTTGATCGGGATTTCATGGAAATTAGGCCCGCCAAGACGACTGATTTGCGTATCGGTGTACGAAAACAACCGTCCCTGCAGTAATGGATCATTGGTGAAATCAATGCCGGGCACAATATGTGCCGGATGGAACGCAACTTGCTCTGTTTCAGCAAAAAAATTATCCGGGTTACGGTTCAGTACCATTTTGCCAATCAACATCACCGGGACCAGTTCTTCCGGGATCAGTTTGGTCGCATCAAGCAGATCAAAATCGAATTTGAATTCATCTTCTTCGGCAATGAGTTGCAACCCCAGTTCATATTCGGGGTAATCACCGGCTTCAATCGCTTGCCAAAGATCACGCCGATGAAAGTCAGGATCACGGCCCATCAATTTCTGTGCTTCATCCCATAATAATGATGCTTTCCCGGCGACAGGTTTCCAGTGGAAACGAACAAGAGTGGCGCGACCTTCGGCATTAATCATGCGGAAGGTATGAATGCCAAAACCTTCCATCGTGCGGTAGCTGCGTGGAATACCACGGTCAGACATCGCCCATATCACATTGTGCAATGTTTCTGGTTGCAGTGAAACATAATCCCAGAAAGTGTCATGGGCGCTTTGCCCCTGTGGGATCTCATTATGGGGTTCAGGTTTGAGAGCATGGACAAAATCAGGGAACTTGTGGGCATCCTGAATAAAGAAAATCGGGGTGTTATTACCCACCAGATCAAAAACACCCTCCTGAGTGTAAAATTTGGTTGCAAAGCCGCGAATATCACGCACGGTATCGGCGGATCCTGCGCCACCTTGTACTGTTGAGAAACGAACAAAAACCGGCGTGATTTGATCTGGACCGCGCAGAAAATCGGCTTTAGTGATGTCTGTCAGGGCACTATAGGGTTGAAAATAGCCATGAGCGCCGGATCCCCGGGCATGCACAATGCGTTCAGGAATACGCTCATGGTCAAAATGAGTGATTTTTTCCCGCATGATGAAGTCTTCCAGCAAGGTAGGTCCACGCGTGCCTGCGCGTAATGCGTTTTGATCGTCGGCAATGCGGGTCCCCTGATTGGTGGTTAATGGGAAATTTTCGCTGCCTTTACGGTGATGTTGCAGTTGATCGAGTTTGGCATTATGTGTGTCTGGCGCGTTAATGCTCCCGGAGACCATCGGTTGCTGACCGGGTGCAGAGGGGCCGGGAGTCGGTTGACTGGCGCTATCTTCCGGGGCCAGAGCATCAAGACCGGGCTTCGCTGAATCAGGTCCGGTTGTCGGGGCGCTATGGCTCAGTACTGTCTTATCCGTTTCCTTTGCCATGATAATGGATCCCATTGATATCGTGTTCAACATTCTTTAACTATAGAACAGTGATATCGGTACGCCTGTAATTTGCATGGCTATCCACGCAGTGGATAGCGGCATGCTGGGTTACTGACGGCAGGGAACAGCGCGTTTTTATCCGGTAATATGTTGCAGGGTGAGGTGTGCCAGCGAGTCAAGCCGGACATTCGCCAGCGACCAGCGGGGATCATTGCGATACTCGGCAGCCGGCACCACGATGGAGCGCATACGGGCTGCACGAGTGGCAATCATGCCGTTAAACGAGTCTTCCAGGGTGACACAATTGAGCGGGTCGACAGCCAGCATCGCCGCAGCGTTCAGATAAACTTGCGGATGCGGTTTACTGTAGGGCAGTGCTTCTGCCGAGGCGACGGCGTCAAAATAGTGTCTCAGGTTGAACAGCGCCAGCACATGTTCCAACATGAGCTGTGGTGAAGCCGATGCAAGGCCAATCTTCATGCCATGGGTGCGACAAAGCTGTAGCGCCTGCTCCACACCCGGCAGCAGTGGACGCGTCTCTTCCACCAAATGGCCTGCCCGGGCAATAATACGTTGTACAATCGTGTGTTGGTCAGGCCCTTGCCACGGGAAGGCGTCATACCACAGGCTGACCACTTGATCGATGCGGAGCCCTAGCAAGTCAGGTAACTCGTTACGGCGCGATAAATCAATATTGAGGGTCGTCAACACATCGTGTTCGGCTTGTTCCCATAAGGGTTCAGAATCAATCAGTAGACCATCCATATCAAAAATTACGGCAAGCACCGGGCGGGAATAAGACATACAACAGCTCCGTTTTATCGTTTGTTATAGCTTAGCATGAAGGGCGGACTGACAGAATTGCCGGGGCATGGCGAACGCGCATAAAATCATCATAACTCACTTTTCCCAGGCACTTTTTTCCCACTGCAGGTAGACTGACAGCCAAATGAAAGAAGTTAAGGAGAAACCATGACTTATCAACTGGCTGGCAGAGTCGCTATTCTTAAGCGCGTCTTCGGCTGGATTATTTTTATCCCCGCTGTACTGTCAACACTGATTTCCCTGTTAAGTTTTATGTTTAAACACAGTGAAAAACAGCCGGGTATTGATGCGGTGCTGCTTGATTTTGCGCATATCATGATTGATATGGTTCGCTTTAATACGCCATTTCTCGGTTTTTTCTGGCATAACTCGCCGGTTCCCAATTTTCATGGTGCGGCTAACATCCTGTTCTGGATAATTTATATCCTGATTTTTATCGGGCTGGCGCTGCAGACTTCAGGTGCACGGATGTGGCGTCAGGCGCACTATCTGCGCGAGGGTATTGAGGATCAGTTGATCCTCGAGAATGCCAAAGGCAGTGAAGGACGCAGTCGCCAGCAACTGGAAGAGAAAATTGTGGTGCCGCGGCACACCATATTTTTACAAATTTTCCCGCTGTATATTCTGCCGATCATCATCATTATTATCGGCTATGTGGTACTGAGACTGCTGGGCTTTGTTTGAATATCCCCGTCAGGCCGGTCTGGCCTGACATTTTCCTGACCCATCATGACTCAGCAAGGTGTTAATCACCTGTTGAGATTTCCCTACCCAGTGCCCGCCGAACACATTGGCGCGGTTTAACAGATAATAGAGCTGATAAATAGGCTGGCGCTGCAGGAAATCCTGCGGTAAAGGCCAAATCGACTGATAACCGTCATAGATTTGTGGCGGTAAATCTGGATACCACGCGAGCATCGCCAGATCACATTCTCGATCTCCCCAATAACACGCTGGGTCGAAAATCCATGGACCGCCTTGACTGCCAGCGCAATTAGCCGGCCATAAATCACCATGTAAAAGTGAGGGTTGCGGATGATGGCTGACCAACGCATTCTGGACGCAGGCAATAATTGGATCCACATCACCGTACGAAATGCCTTTTTCTGTCGCCAGTTGTAATTGCCAGCCAATGCGTTGCTCAGCAAAAAATACCGACCAGCGACGCAGCCAGCTATTGGGTTGCGGAGAGGTGGTAATATTGTTATCGAAATCAAGGCCAAAGTGGGGTTGATCACTCCACTGATGAAGTTTTGCCAGTTGCTGACCGAGCTGCCAGGCGCTGTGAGCATTAAGTGGTTTTACCGGCAGGTACTCCAGCAACAAGAAGCTGTCGTCACGATCACTGCCAACGCCATACACTTTGGGCACGCGTACGGTCTGGCTACGTGACAGCAATTCGAGTTGGTCGGCTTCCCAAGTGAAAAGAGTCAGCATCTCGCGGTTGTTGCATTTAACGAAGATGTCATATTCGCCGTAACGGATATGCCAGGCGGGATGGATATCTCCGCCGGGGAGCTCGATGCGCTGGTTAATTTCTGCGTTTCCTAACTGCTCACTCAACAGACGACGGATGGCTGACCACATCGGGTATTCCTCTTTTTCGCTGCGTAACGTTAATTGTAACGCTTAAAGATCCATCAACACCAGTACCGTCGGATAACAGAGCGCGGAATTTACACAAAAATCAATAATGATTCACATTTATGCGCATGGCTACTTGCCGCGATGGGGCTTCCCGCATTAATGAATGGTTGAGGGGGAGGGCTACATTTGTCACTTGCAATACACCGCGCCAGGAAAATTCTTATGTTTCTGATATAAAGCAGATGTTCTGCCGGCGATTTCCCTCTATAATACGCGTCGCTAGTGGGGGACTCCCCCTTCATGGAGGCCTTTCTGCCTGGACGCTTAGGAAATAGCGCGATTTAATGCTTTTTTACAAAAATTACGGTAAATCGCATTGATCGCCTTCTGAAACTCTTCAGACTCAACCCTTTTAAAACAGTCGTACAGGTCACATTTAATGAAAGCGCTCAACAAGTTGTCCACTGCTCTTCTGCTCTCGGCGGGAGTACTTTGTCATCAGGCGATGGCTGATAACAATGTTTTTACCTTCATGGATGACCCTTCAACAGCGAAAAAACCGTTTGATGGTACGGCGGCTGCCGGGTATCTGGCGCAGACCGGTAATACCACCAGTTCCTCCCTGACGGCGCAAACTAACATGACATGGTTTAAAACCAACATGGCGTATAGCCTGTGGGGGAATGCGTCAAATACGTCATCTAATGATGAACGCTCTTCTGAAACGTATCAGGTCGGTGGGCGTACTCGTTACAATATGAACGCATCGGATTACCTGTTTGGCCAGGCGAGTTGGCTGAGCGACCGTTTTAATGGTTATGACGGACGTTCTATTTTTGTTGCTGGTTATGGTCGCCAGGTATTGAATGGCCCAGTGCATTCATTACGTATTGAAGCCGGCCCGGGTATTCGTTATGACGATTTCCATGATGGTGGTGATCAAACGCAGGGGCTGGCTTACGGAGCGTTGAGTTATCAGTGGCAACTTACTGATAATACTAAGTTTATTCAAGGTGTTTCCGTGCTGGGGAGCGACAATACCACACTTAACTCCGAAACCGGTTTACAAGTAGCGATTAATGAACACTTCGCGTTGAAACTGGCCTACAATGTGACCTGGAATCAGGATCCGCCAGAATCTGCGCCGGACAGAACCGATACCAAAACTACAGTACTGCTTTCCTACGCGATGTGACCCACCGATGGGCCGGTTTTATCCGGCCTGTTTACGCGCTCTTCTTCGCCTGTCTGATATCGGATTCATTGCCTGCCTTGTAACGTCAATCCTCCCATTATTGTGCTATGCCCACAGCACCGCTGTATTAGCGTCCAGTGTTGCCGTTGTGTGTTGAGGATCGGGTGATGTTACTGCCGTGCAATATGACGTCATGAAGTGTAAGATATTCCGTCGTCGAAAGTTTTAGCCGCAGTGCGCTTTCGAATCTGTGTCTCAGGCAGCCGTACCAAACCAGCAAATGTGGGTTGGTTTCAAGTGCTAACTGGTTGAGGCATAAAGTAAATTTATTTTTGCATGTAGCCTTTCGTGTGGGTTACCACTGTAATTAAGGATATGAAATGCCTGTTATAACACTTCCTGATGGAAGTCAGCGTTCTTATGATCGTATTGTCAGCATTATGGATATTGCGCAAGATATCGGCCCGGGCTTAGCAAAAGCGTGTATTGCGGGGCGCGTCAATGGTGAATTGGTGGATGCGGTCGATCTGATCAGCGAAAACGCCAATGTGGCTATCATTACCGCAAAAGATGATGCAGGGCTGGACATCATTCGTCATTCCTGCGCGCACTTACTTGGTCATGCGATTAAACAACTGTGGCCAGAGACGC
>JAATFO010000059.1 GCA_015655145.1 Enterobacterales bacterium
CCAAAGTGGCAAGTAAAATTTGCCTAATGGGATAGGCTCTTACAGGCAGCATAGAATAAAATATCTCACTTAAGGCGCTGTTGACGGCAACTGCAATGGGATTGACATTTCACTGCGAAAAATATTTTCTGGATCAACCGCCTGCTTAGTGGCAACGAGGAGATCAACTTTATCGCCATAATAGAGCGTCAGCCATTGATCGTCCTCCGTTTTATGATCAGCCGCCGTGTATTTCATATCTACGTCCGGATAATTAATATAGCAACCCTGATAATGTCCATCATCGGCATATGGCTTTTTCCCCTGATCGACAAAATAAGCTTCATAGATATTTTGTAGCCATGAGATACAAGTTGCATCATTCTTAATATCCGTCCAGTAAACCTGAAATTGTGCTTTTAATAATGAACTGCGTTGATAAACGGATGTTGGATTAGTCGATTCATCGTTGCGATTAATACAACCGCCATACGAATCAATCTGTACCAACGCCTGATTAAGCAATGGATTATCAGCACCGTTCAGGCCATTCCATAACGCCGTGATTTCACTATCGCCAAAATTTCCAACCTGATAATAAGACTTATACTTACCACGTTGATTATCGCCCGATCCATTAATGGTTTGCGTGGCATAAAGCCAGTCCATTAAACGCGCATCAGTGACTGCATCGGTGAACTGACGTCGAGATACCGTTTTTGTCGCGATAGCACCATAACGTGTACCGGGAGCGATAATATCAGGCGTCACCCCCGCTGCCGCGTTCATGGCATCAATAAAATCAATAAATGGTGTCGCTTGCCCTGCTCCGTCGACCCTACCATCATTACCGGTATATTGTACCAGCAAATGAATATCACCGGTAGAACGGTGCTGCAGCTTTAATAAAGCGAAGAGCCCACCATTAGCTTCAGTTATATCGCTGCTATTCCAGTCTTTGTCATTATCGTTGAACCATTGCCAGTAGGTGTTGATAAATTTACCGAAATGTTCCTGATCACTAAAACTACTCCATGGGTAAACCAGTGTCAGTAAATAAACCTGTTGCGGGGCAGCCGGCAATTCCTTGTAATAATAATTCAGAATAATGCCAAAGTTTCCTCCACCAGCGCCACGACAAGCAATAAACAGATCACGATCACTGCCCACGCTGCCCAAATTGACATGCTTCACAACCAGCGCAGTAGCGGTGGTATCAGGAACTAAAATATCGACGCCGGATAACCAATCCACCGTTAACCCATGCAAGCGGGAAAGTAACCCGTAGCCGCCACCACAGACATGTCCCCCGGAACCGACAGAGTAACAAGAACCGCCCGGCACTGTTCGGTTTGCCAGCTTATATAAGTTGACATAACCATCCCAATTCTGATTACCCGTTGCAGCGCGGAATTTATAGTTTGCTTGTGAGTCATAAGGAGAAGTCACATCACCGGCTTCACTGAAATCCATCCCGATCATTAAACTTAAATCAATAATAGCTAAAGGAATATTTTCTTCACCTGCAAGTTTATTACTGACAAAACCTTCATAACAATGCCCTCCACTACGCACAGTGATTCTCTGCCCATTAGCTAATGCAGCATTTGCGGCATCAATCACATCGTCAGCACTACGACATATATAAATAAAATCAGCTTCTTTGCCACTATCAGGCCAGCGAAGATTAAACCCTTTTTTCAATGTTACAAAACGTGTATCTTTACTATCTATTAGTATAAATTGGCTCATAAAATACCTCATTTTAATTATTGCTAAAGTGATAGAAAAGCACCTTAAACTGGCATGCAATACCTTTTATATACCAGTAAAACTTTAATTTTCAGGTGTATTTTATTACCCTCATAAATTCCACTGACTTACCTGATACAACCCATGAAGGTTCACTGCATTGCCGTCTCCCTGCAATGCAAATTATTTAGAGTATAGTCAGATTAATGGATTAAGCGCCTATTCCAGTAGGTATTATTGTCGCAGCCAATGTGGACACGGACAGCGCGGAGAAACCGGAGCGTATACGCAGTACGTGAGGATTTCGCGCACTGCCCAGGGCCAAAGTGGCAAATAAAATTTGACTAATAGGACAGGATCTAAAAGAGTCATACACACAAGGTAAAGCATAGAAGGGAGCCGGACAAGGATAAATAACACGGCATGTTATTGATTTTAATACAGAGTTAATACTTATCAGCTGACAGATAATTATTTTCTTCCGGACAACGAGTAATAACCAGTGCGGAAATATAGCCAGGGCGAATTTAGTGGTTATCCTGGCCTAAAATAGCCAAAGTAATCCACCTGCTGGACAGAATGATTTGAAGATCACTCAAATAAAATCCCCGTCATCAATAACATTTGGCACTTAATAATTCGCATGCCGAAAAAACGGCACTCGCATCCCTTACGCGAAGCTGGCTGACGCCAGTCATTCGGGTAAGTAAGCAGTACTAACATCTTCGCCACGTAAAAGACGACAGGATTCCTCACCCGCCCCCTTCACTCGCCATTATTTAGTGCTGACCACGTTGGTTAACATCACGTAAAAAACTCCCCCAGCGACGCTCATAAAACGGCGTAATATGGGCGGTAAAAAAGTGGCTAATACCCTTCTCGCCGTCAACAACCTGACAAATATCCACCGGTTCATCACCGGGTAACGTGTCTGTTGCCACACTCCCCGCAGCACGGATAATAACCTCTACATCGCTCTCCGCTTCAATCCCAATCAACAGATTAGGCACCTCATCCGCAGATGTTTTACTGTGAGCGATAAATGCGCGACGCACTTGTTTGTATTTACTGAACAACGTTGTCAGTGATGCAATCATTTGCTCCGGCGGATCGGCAATGTCTGACAATAAAAGTGCTGTTCTACCTTCCAGCAAGGTCTGCTGACTCAACGCATTACCATCACCGCCCAGTAAACCAGCGACTTCACGCGGGGTAAACTCTTTGCCTGCCGGCAACTCAGGATTCAGGAAGAGTGTTTCACCCAGCGTCATTTCAAACAGTGCGCGCACCGGCAACACAATAAAAGCATGCTCGCTATGCATAACCTGCATCATTGCCGCTTCAGAGCTAAAGAAAGGGATCACTCGACTGCCATTTTCCTTTTCCCAGTGTTGTAAATCGACCGGGGTATGGGCACCCTGTGGATTTTGCGCCTCCGCCCCCGGAACCCAAACACTGGCGCTCATTAGCAATTCAAAAAACTCAGGACGATGCGCCGGCTCCGTTGCGGCCAGAGTCAGTACGTCCTCAAGGCGGCGATTATTTTCGTTCATGACATTCTTCCATACAAACCATTCGACTCTATTCCGTTATTTCAGCAACAAATTAGCCAGAGTACGAACCCCTAAACCAGTGGCGCCTGCCGACCATTGTTCAACCGCACCTTTACGGTAAGTGGCTGAACAGTCGATATGCAACCATCCCTTCTGATAGTTCTTAACAAAATGCGACAGGAAAGCCGCTGCGGTACTGGCGCCGGCAGAATATGCCGCACCAGCCACATTGTTCAGATCAGCGAAATTAGAAGGCAACTGGTTGCGATGAAAAGCCGCCAGTGGTAAACGCCAGAATGGCTCATTTTCACTGGTTGCACTGCTCATTAGCGCCTGAGCGAGTTGATCATCAAAGGTAAATAACGCATGGTAATCATTGCCCAGCGCAGTTTTTGCCGCGCCAGTCAATGTTGCCGCATCAATCAACAATGTCGGATTTTGCTCACTGGCATCGATCAAACCATCCGCCAGCACCAGCCGTCCCTCCGCATCGGTATTCATTACCTCAACCGATTTACCATTCCGATAGCGAATAATATCGCCCAACTTGAAGGCATTGCCGCTGACCATGTTGTCGGCGCAACACAAATAGAGTTTTACGCGTTTAGTCAGGCCACGTGCAATCGCCAGGGCCAGAGCACCGGTTACCGTTGCCGCCCCCCCCATATCGGATTTCATTGAATCCATAAACCCACTCGGCTTCAGACTGTAACCCCCGGTATCAAAGGTCACGCCTTTACCCACCAGGCATGCATAGACCGGGGCGTTATCATCACCGGTCGGGTTGAAGTCCAGCGCCAGTAATACCGGGCTACGGGAAGAACCGCGACCAACAGTATGAATACCCATGTAATGCTGTTCACGCAGATCATCACCTTTAGTGATACGGTAGCTCACTGCATCACAGGCCACGCCACAGAGCAAATCAACTGCGCGCTGCGCCAGTTGCTCCGGACCAAGATCTTCAGCTGGCAGATTGATCGTGTTACGAACCCAATCCACCATCTTTAGTCGGCGATCTAGCTCAAGACGATCACGTTCGCTCAGCGACGCCCATTCAATATGACGCTCGCCCTTTGGCCCACGATAGCCTTGCCAGAATGCCCAACTGTTTTCCAGATCCCAGTTGACGCCGTTCAGTACGACGTTACGGATGCCTTGCCCGTCTATTTTTCGTGCCGCACGCTGGATAGTCGCCAGCTCATCACCTGCGGCTAAATGGATCGTCATGCCCTTATCATCGCTGCTGAGGATCGCTTTTTCACCCCAACGTGCGTCAGCCACTGCTGTTGACAGAGTTATGTTCATCGCTGTTGTTGTCATCACATGGCTCCTTGTTTATCAGTTTGTTGTTAATAACCAGCGGATATCTGCGCTGCTGCCCGGACGAATATCATGTTGATGCGTGCATTCCCGATCGGAAGGCAACGCCTGATTATCGTGTCAGACTAACAGAATATCGTAAAAAATTTTCTCTCTGGATGCGCAGTTTAACGATAAAACCCCGTTGGCACCGGGTTCTGTCATGACACATCATTATTATTTCGCATCGCGCATATTGGTGTATTTTGTGACGGAAAGCAGAAGGGCAACGGCTCACTGGCAATATGGCAGCAACCACCACCAACAAACAGAGATTAAAAGCGAAGAACAGCGCGAACATTTACCCAATCTGCCTGGTATTGGCACCTTCTGCATTATACCGTGATGTTTGTTACACTAATGAGATGGCTCTTTAACGCGGTCAGTGATGCCCTGATGTGATACAGGCTGCATCCACGCCCATATTAGCCGTTTCCCATTCTGGTGACAGGCGACGCAAACGATCGAGGGATTTTCGTACCAGTTCAATAGCGTAATCAATCTCTTCTTCTGTGGTAAAACGCCCAAGGGAGAAACGGATGGCGCTGTGCGCCAGCGCTTCGCTTACCCCTAATGCCCGCAATACATAAGACGCTTCCAGACTGGCGGAAGTACAGGCAGAACCGGAGGATACCGCCAGATCTTTCAGTGCCATGATCAGCGACTCACCGTCAACATAGCCAAAGCTAACATTGAGAATATTAGCGGCACCGTGCGCGAGATCGCCATTCAAATAGACGGATTTGATGGTGTTAATGCCATTCCATAGCCGATTACGTAACAGGCGTAATCTGGCCATCTCATCGATCATTTCCTCTTTGGCGATACGATAAGCCTCACCCATGCCAACAATTTGGTGTACCGGTAATGTCCCTGAACGCATACCGCGCTCATGGCCGCCACCGTGGATCTGCGCGTCCAGATAAACCCGTGGTTTACGGCGCACATACAGTGCGCCAATGCCTTTCGGACCATAGATTTTGTGCGCGGAGAAAGACATCAAATCGACATTTAACTGGCGGAGATCGATCGGGAGTTTACCAACGCTTTGTGTTGCATCAACATGGTAGATGATGCCGCGCTCGCGGCACATGTTACCGATACCGGCAATATCCTGAATCACACCCGTCTCGTTATTAACATGCATAACAGAAACCAGGATGGTGTCATCGCGCAGCGCAGCAACCAACACATCCAGATCAAGAATGCCATTAGGCTGTGGTGTCAGATAGGTGACCTGAAACCCGTCGCGTTCCAGTTGACCGCAGGTATCCAGTACGGCTTTGTGTTCGGTTTTACTGGTAATGATATGGCGGCCTTTCTGCTGACAGAATGTCGCCGCCCCTTTGATAGCGAGGTTATCCGCTTCAGTAGCCCCTGACGTAAAGATAATTTCCCGCGGATCAGCGCCAACCAGATCGGCAATTTGGTTGCGGGCAACATCAACCGCTTCTTCCGCCTGCCAGCCAAAACGATGAGAACGCGAAGCCGGATTACCGAATGTACCGTCCACAGTCAAATACTGCATCATTTTCTCTGCAACACGCGGATCGGCCGGCGTTGTTGCGGAGTAATCCAGGTAAATCGGTAATTTCATTGCACTTAAGCTCCGGACATCGTTATCAATAAATAATAATTCTTCGCGGTTAGCCGGGAGCAGGCCGACCTGTTCCCGAAACTTTTACTACCATAAACCACCTCATTCCATGAGGCTATTTTACATGAAAGTAACGCATGCTAACTCATCTTGCTGAGGATTAAGCACGCAAATTGACGTTGATGGTTTCCTGAATACGTCCGTTTGGCAGCCGGCGGTTTTCATTGACCTGACGGTCAGCCACCACCAAAATTTCCTGGTTATTCACCAGCTCTGCCAGCGTGATATTATTCAGGAAATCACTGATGCGCGCGCTCAAATCGCGCCACAGCACATGCGTCAGGCAACGTTCGCCCCCCTGGCAGTCTTCTTTACCCAAACATTTCGTGGCATCAACTGACTCGTCAACAGCCGTGATCACCGCCCCGACCGCGATTTCATCAGCATCTTTACCTAACAGGTAACCACCACCCGGACCGCGCACGCTGGAAACCAAATCATTTTTACGCAAACGCGAGAATAATTGCTCCAGATAAGAGAGCGAAATGCCCTGGCGTTCAGAAATATCAGCTAACGGCACAGGCCCATTATGTGAGTGCAGTGCAACGTCAAGCATGGCAGTAACAGCGTAACGGCCTTTGGATGTCAATCTCATGGCTTGCGACCTCAGTATACCCAGTTGTCAGAGTGTTAAAGAAAATATGGTCGCAAGTTTGCCATTCCTGAGTAATTTGGTCAACTATTTAACCAGGTAAAATACTCAACTATTTACAACGCTGCGTCTCCTACGCTGGAACGTTCGCTTAATTTATTGATTTTCTTCAAATGAGGCCAGCATACCTCGCAAAATATTCAGCTCATCTCGTTCCGGACGGGCGCGAGTATAAAGGCGGCGCAATTTGCTCATCACCTGACCCGGGTTCGCTTCCCGAATAAAACCACTACGCAACATCATCTGCTCCATGTGCTGATAGAAGTGCTCCAGGTCATCCACCCGTGGATACAACGCAGGTTCATGATGCACATCATGCGTGTTTTCAACCGGCTGCGTTTGCAAAAACGCCATGCGGATTTCATAAGCAATAATCTGCACCGCCATCGCCAGATTCAAAGAGCTGTAGTCCGGATTGGCAGGAATAGCGACATGATAATGACATTTTTGCAGCTCTTCATTTGTCAGTCCCACGCGCTCACGGCCAAATACCAGCGCCACCGGCGCCCGCTGTCCCTCTTCAACCGTTTTAACACCACAGGCGCGAGCATCCAGCATCGGCCACGGCAACGAACGGGAACGGGCGCTGGTGCCAATCACCAGATGGCAACCGGAGATCGCTTCATCAAGGGTATCAACAAGGTTAGCGCCACCAATAATATCACTGGCGCCGGCGGCAAGAGAAATGGCTTGTGAATCTGGTTTCACCAGCGGGTTGACTAAACAGAGGTGTGTTAATCCCATGGTTTTCATCGCCCGAGCGACGGAACCCATGTTGCCGGTATGAGAGGTCTCAACCAACACGACACGGATATTATGCAACATAGAAATCGATGATCTGTGAAATAATTTTCTCATGCTAACATAAACACAGGACATTTTCCGCCCTCCCTGCTATACTTTTGGCCGTTTTCCCCCCGTTCTTTAACATCCAGAGAGAGACTGATGCATCCGATGCTCAACATTGCTGTGCGTGCGGCGCGCAAAGCAGGCAATTTAATCGCCCAGACTTATGAAACGCCAGACGCCGTCGAAGCAAGCCAGAAAGGCAATAACGATTTTGTGACCAATGTCGATCGCGACGCCGAGCGCCTGATTATCGAGGTGATTCACAAATCTTATCCGCAACACACCATTATTACTGAAGAAAGTGGTGAACTGCCCGGAGAGGATGCGGATGTTCAATGGATTATCGATCCTCTGGATGGCACCACCAACTTTATTAAACGCTTGCCACACTTTGCTGTGTCCATCGCGGTACGCATTAAAGGCCGTACCGAAGTCGGTGTGGTATATGACCCGATGCGCAATGAATTATTCACAACAGTGCGCGGCCAGGGTGGTCAACTTAATGGCTACCGCTTGCGTGGCAGCACCGCGCGCGATCTCGATGGTACTATTCTGGCGACCGGTTTCCCATTCAAAATGAAACAGCATGCGGCAACCTATATCAACATTTTGGGTAAACTGTTTACACAATGCGCAGACTTCCGGCGCACCGGTTCCGCCGCGCTGGATCTGGCTTATGTGGCGGCCGGGCGTGTGGACGGTTACTTTGAAATTGGGCTGAAACCCTGGGATTTTGCCGCAGGAGAACTGCTGGTCCGTGAAGCGGGAGGGCTGGTAACCGATTTCACCGGCAGTCATGGCTACCTGACCTCGGGCAACATCGTCGCGGGAAATCCACGGGTGGTAAAGGCGTTGCTGGCCAATATGCGCGAAGAGTTAAGTGATGCGCTGAAACGCTAAGTCGTTGCCAGGACCGGATTTATCCGGTCCTTTTTTTGTCAAAAAACGCGCCGGAGCCCACTGGCAATCATCGGTCGGGCGCTCAGATAGAGCATGATGCCAATGAAAATCATCAGCATCCCTCCGGTAAATGCCAGACTTTGCACCGTCACTTTTTGCCAGCGGGCAGATGAAGTATGGGTATGACGGCTCAACCTTACCGCCAGCGCACGTGACGTTTGCACCAGTAATGCCATACCCGATACGGTAAGCGCAGTTCCCGTCGCCATCACGATCGCTGATAACACCCCCCAGGCATACACGCCAATTACTTTAGAAAACAGTAACATCATGATGGCGCCAGAACACGGCCGTAATCCCATTGACAGGACCACCAGTATTCTGGTTTTCCAGCCGACGGCTTTTGCCAGCAATTCATTATCCGGCAGATGTTGATGCCCACATCCACAGGCGCTATTCCTCACATGAGCATGGTTGATCGGATGAATAGCCATGATTTTTGGCCGGATACGCAGCATCTGCACCAGTTTTTTCGCCGCCCGCCAGCATAACCAGATACCCAGCGCGATCACCAACAGATAACTGCCTTTTTCCAGCCAGTAGCTGCTCAAATGCAACTGGCGTGATGACAGTTGTAATACCCCAAGAGTAATGGATACCAGTAAAATCGCCACGCACCCTTGCACCACCGCTGCGGTAAATGTCAGGTATAGGCTGGTTTTTATTTTTGTCGGATGGGTAGCCAGGAACGTCGCGATCACCACTTTGCCATGGCCAGGCCCGACAGCATGTAAAATGCCATAAATTAGGCTAAACCCGATTAAAGCCAGCCCGGCTTGCTGCGGCTGGAGCGCTACTTGCTGCAACATAACCGCCATCTGTTGATTTAACGCTTTCTGCCATATTACGCTTTGCAATAAAATTCGTGGCCAGAAAAACCACCCACCAACCGCCAGCATGGCCATCACCACGGCAAGTAATCCCAGTGGCCAGGCCGTAAGCCAGCGCACCGTTGTTTTTGGAGACATAAAAGTTACTGGCATGTCAACGTGACCGTCTGAGCGAATTGTTTTCCCAGATCCATGTCTTCTGGGGGCGCGTCTGCTTTATCCAGCGACAGTGCGTACGTTTGCCAGGAGGCATCGGGTTTCGGTGTTTTCAATCGCAATTTACACTGCTTCTTCAGCGCGTCCGGCATACTCAATGATGTTTCATTATCATAAAACATATCGACAAAGTAACTGGGGTCGAATGTTGAAAACGTATAGGTTTGCCCGTGCCAACGCTGTGGTTCCGCCAGCGGCAACACAAACGTCAACACCGCTTTCGCGCCATTGCGCGCCAGATGGTATTCAGGCGGCAAATTGTCAAATTTCACTCGCGCGCCATTGTGCCAAAATTCAGTAAAGTAATGTTGCCCCAGCACATTTGCCATGACTTCAGCGGCTAATTTTTTCCAGATATCGGACCCCGGCTGAGCATGACCCGCATCATAAAGCAAATCCGCCGAGGTGATTTCATCCATCGTCCACACCATGCGTAGCCCCGTTAGCCGATCATCCTGATTCACCAGGGTAGCCTTCATATCAATAAAGCTATGCGGGTGCGACCAGGCAACGGGAATACTCATCAGCGTCCCCCCGCCAATCAGGATTCGAACTAAAATGTCATAACATAACGGGATCAACTTCATTCGATTTCCTGAATAAAAATTCTGTGACAAATCTAAAATCTCTGAATAAAAAATGGCGTCGATATCAGGCATCTTGTCTATTCTTAGCGCAGTGATAGCCGACAGGAATTGCCTATGATGAACGCTGCTATACCGCCAGCATCACTCTTCTCGCGCTCACAGCGTCAGTGCCATCTTTTGTTAATGCTTTACCTGCCTGAGCATGGGATTTCTCTTGAGACCCTCAGCCACTTCAATCGTGTGGATCATCTGTGTGCCCGGCAAGATATAACGGAGGTTGCGGCAGAAATCCAGCGCTATTATCAGCTTGAGCTTCACCCTGACAAGAATGGCTATTTTCAGGTTCATGGCGCTGAGTTGGGTCGACGTTTATGTTTGCTCCACTGGCTGCGCCGGGCATTGCGCTTTGCGCCCGAGTTTGTTCAGCATCATTTCATTCCGGCATTACAGCAGCGATTAAAAACACGCCAGATTGAAACCGCCCTTTACGATAAAAAAAATCTACAGGCGCTGATCCAGTATTGCGCATTCCGTCTTAACCGTGATTTCAGTCCACAGGATCGCGAGTTTCTGCAATTATTCATGCTGTTTTCTCTCAGTCAGGACAACAGCGTGCAGTTCACCCTACAACAACGTCAATGGCTGGCAACCAAAACAGAAAAACAGGCCGCACAAACGATTGTGCAACACTGGCAGAAACGGTGTTGCAAAGCCCCTGATAGCAGTGAAATCGACGTTTATACCCTGGTATTTTGCCTGATCCACACCCCCAGCGTCAGTGCCATCAGGTATCCCCATGAGCGCCATTTAATGACGCATATTCACCGACTGATTCAACGCTTTCAAACCTTAGCAGGGATACGTTTTAGCGATCAGTCAGGTCTGAGTCATCGGCTGTATTCGCATCTTGCTCCAGCGCTGGATCGCTGCCATTTTTCTATCGGCATTGACGACAACCTGACAACAGAGATTGCTCGTCTTTACCCGCGCTTATTGCGTACCACACATACCACGCTGCATGCGTTTGCAGCACACTACCGCGTTCACTTTTCCGCTGCCGAACTGGGGTTAATCGCGATCATTTTTGGCGCCTGGCTGGTGCAGGAGAATGTCCTGCAGGAAAAACAGCTATTACTGTTGACCGCGGGAAACCCGGTGCTGGAAGCCGAGATAGAACATCAATTACGTGAATTGACGTTACTCCCGCTGAGTATCAAATACCTGGATGTGGAGGCTTTCTGTCATGATGGCGCGCCCAAAGGCATTAGTCTGGTGATTACTCCTTACGCCACACCATTACCGCTCTATTCACCGCCATTGATCCATGCTGAGTTGCCGTTAAGTGATCACCAGCAACAGTATTTGCGCTCGCTACTGGAAAGTGAATACCTACCGAAGACGCCGGATTGAATGGATAGCCGAATACGCTTCCCGGATAACCGGGAAGCGTTCACAGTAAATAATGGCGTTGAATGACTTATGCGTAAACCGGGAAACGTGCGCAGATAGCGAGAACTTTCTGCTTCACGCGTTCAATGTTGCCTTCATCGTTGATATTATCAAGCACATCAGCGATCCACCCCGCCAGCTCACGAACATCGCTTTCTTTAAAACCGCGCCGCGTCACTGCCGGAGAACCGATACGAATACCGGAAGTCACAAATGGGCTTTTGGGATCGTTCGGCACACTGTTTTTGTTTACCGTGATATTCGCCCGCCCCAGCGCAGCATCCGCCTCTTTACCTGTCAGATTTTTATCAACCAGATCCAGCAGGAATAAATGGTTATGCGTACCGCCAGAAACCACTTTATAGCCACGTGCCTGAAGCACCTCAACCATCGCTTTCGCATTTTTAGCGACTTGTTGCTGGTACAGTTTAAATGCGGGTTCCATCGCTTCTTTCAGCGCCACCGCTTTACCGGCGATAACGTGCATCAGTGGGCCACCCTGACCACCAGGGAAAACAGCGGAGTTCAGTTTCTTATACAGCTCTTCGCTCCCGCCTTTCGCCAGGATCAAACCGCCACGCGGACCTGCCAGCGTTTTGTGGGTAGTCGTGGTTACAATATGTGCATGAGGCACCGGGGTCGGATAAACACCCGCCGCCACCAGCCCCGCGACATGGGCCATATCAACAAACAGATAAGCACCGATGCTGTCGGCAACTTCACGCATTTTCGCCCAGTCACACACCCCGGAATACGCCGAGAAACCGCCGATGATCATTTTCGGTTTATGTTGCAGCGCCAGCGTCGCCAGCTCTTCATAATCAATTTTGCCCGTTTCATCAATACCGTAGGGCACCACATGGTAAAGTTTCCCGGAAAGGTTCACCGGGGAGCCATGCGTCAGATGGCCTCCGTGTGCCAGGTTCATCCCCAGAATGGTATCGCCTGGCTGCAACAGAGCGGTATAAACCGCGAAATTAGCCTGAGAACCAGAGTGTGGCTGAACGTTGGCATAGTCGGCACCAAAAAGCGCTTTCGCCCTGTCTATCGCCAGTTGCTCAACGATGTCCACATATTCACAACCGCCATAATAACGTTTGCCAGGGTAACCTTCCGCATATTTGTTGGTCAGTTGTGAACCTTGCGCCTGCATAACGCGCGGGCTGGTGTAGTTTTCTGAAGCAATCAGCTCAATATGCTCTTCCTGACGCACTTTTTCTTGCTCCATCGCCTGCCACAACTCGGCATCATAATCGGCAATGTTCATATCACGCTTTAACATCCGCATCTCCTGACTCAGCTAACTTAAAAACGGCAATGAATAGCCCGTGGGGGCGAAGGTTCACAGTGTAAACTGTTTTACAGGATGATGGATAGCGTCAAAGATAGCTTTTTACGCAAACGATTGGCACCTGTCCTGGCAAGGGTTTTTGTCATTTTAGCAACCCTTTTGATCAGGATTTTTCTTCATCAGGCAGGGACATTTTTTCAACATCACGTGGCGGGCACAATGATACGCATCAACGAGGAGATAAATGTACGCTGAACGATTATAACAGGCAGTACCCAGGGAGTATCTGCCCGTTAGCCTTCATGGTCGGAGGAATATGGCGTTAAATCGCCTCTTCATCCTCTTCACCGGTACGAATACGCACGATACGCACGATATCGTAAACAAATATTTTGCCATCGCCGATTTTACCCGTTTGTGCAGTTTGCATTATGGTATCCACACAAGTGTCAACAATGTCGTCAGCGACCACAATTTCAACTTTTACTTTTGGTAAAAAATCAACCATATACTCTGCACCGCGGTAGAGCTCAGTGTGACCCCGCTGGCGACCAAAGCCTTTTACTTCCGTTACCGTCATTCCGGTGATACCCACTTCGGCCAATGCCTCACGCACATCATCGAGCTTAAACGGTTTGATTATTGCATCAATCTTTTTCATGGCAGACCCTTTTTCTCTCCCTCCGTGGCCGGACGGGGGACATTCAGTATAAATAACATTGCCGATGCATTGGCGCTACGCGTTCACCCGAATCGCTGGTGCGTTAAGCTTTGCGGGGCTCGCTCACGTGCCGCATTTCTGCAACGCGGAATGCATTGAGTATACGTGTGTTCTGAACAAATACCGAGTTGCGCCCGGTCTCTTTTCGCCCGCTAAGCTAATATAACGCACGCAGGACGCGGCACTAAAAACTATTCTTTAAAATCAGTCGCATCAAGCTCATGTCGCGACAGTAACTTATAAAATTCGGTGCGATTGCGTCCGGCTAAACGGGCCGCATTGGTGACATTGCCTTTGGTCATTTGCAACAATTTGCGCAAATAGTTAAGCTCAAACTGATTACGCGCTTCAGCAAACGTCGGCAATGCCGTATTTTCTCCCACCAACGCTTGTTCCACCAATGCGTCGCTGATCACCGGAGAAGACGTCAGCGCCACACATTGTTCGATGACATTCACCAACTGGCGCACATTACCTGGCCAGCTGGCGGCCATCAGGCGTTTCATCGCCTCGGTGGAGAAACTGCGCACAAACGGTTTATGCCGGTCAGCGGACTGGCGCAACAGATGGTTCGCCAGCAATGGGATATCTTCCGCACGCTCATGCAAAGCCGGTATTCTCAGATTCACCACATTCAGCCGATAAAAAAGATCTTCGCGGAACTCTTTTTTCTCCATCGCTTTTGGCAAATCACGGTGAGTGGCCGAGAGAATGCGCACATTGATATCCAGATCACGGTTACTGCCCAACGGGCGTACTTTCCGCTCCTGCAATACCCGCAACAGTTTTACCTGTAAAGCCTGCGGCATATCGCCAATTTCATCGAGAAATAAGGTGCCACCTTCCGCCGCCTGAAACAACCCTTCACGCGCGCTCACCGCGCCGGTAAAAGCGCCTTTCGCATGGCCAAACAATTCAGATTCCAGTAATTGTTCCGGTAACGCGCCGCAGTTAACGGCGATAAAAGCCTGCTGCGCGCGCGGACTGGCAGCGTGAATCGCCTGTGCCAGCACCTCTTTCCCCGTGCCACTTTGTCCGTTAATCAATACGCTAACATCAGATTGCGCCACCATCCGCGCCTGTTCCAGCAATCGTAGCATCAACGGACTACGCGTCACGATAGACTCACACCAGACATCATCCGTTACTGGCGCGCTTTGCGCCAGCGCTTCAGCAATGGCTTTATACAAGGCATCACGGTCCACTGGTTTGGTCAAAAAGCTGAAGACACCCTGCTGGGTGGCGGCAACCGCTTCGGGTATTGACCCATGCGCCGTCAGAATGATCACCGGTAATCCTGGGTGCAACTTCTGGATTTCACTGAAAAGCGCCAGACCGTCCATTTCATCCATCCGCAGATCACTGATCACCAGTTCAACTTTCTCTCTTGCTAACTGGCGCAATGCTTCGGCACCACTGGCGGCCGTCGTAACCTGAAAACCTTCACTCGTCAGGCGCATGCCCAGTAGTTTTAACAACCCCGGATCGTCATCCACAAGCAGTAAACGCGCTGATTTGCCTCGTATCACTGGGCTGTTTCCTCTTTTGTACCCATTCCTTTCACACGGGTCGCCGGTACATCGGGTTCGTTGACAGGGATCACAACGGGCGAATGTGTATTATCACCACTATGGCTGTTTTCTGAGACATCAGGTGATTTTCGTGACGAGAGCTGGCGCTCAATATCTGTCAGTGTTGCCAGCTTTCGCCGCGTTTCCGCCAGTTCCCGTTTAAGCACCGCCTGATGTTGCCGTAGCGTATCAAGCTCGCTGTCGCTGGTTTGCTGTAGATGGTGATAACGCGTACGGGTTTCCGACAAATCAAGCTGTGCCGCCTGATTGTTACGCCACAGTTGTAATAAAGGACGAATGGATAGCGGGTAATCAACGCTAAAACGGTCAAGTTGACCCATATATTGATTCCGTTCCACCGGTGTCACATTACCATTATCAAGTAGCACCCCTTGCTTGAAGGCATGCTGCCAGCGGTCGGCTGGCCAGTTCTTCGCTTCAGCGCGTGCGGCGGCGGGCGATAAACGTATTGCACAGTCGATCCCCCGCATCCAGTACAGTGGATTTTTCATGCTCTTTTCATCGTCAATTTGCCAGATCCGTTCACAATCAACGGCAAGGTAGTCAACAATATTGATTTGCGGCGCCATCACCAGAGGTTTCAGGTCATTGTCAGCGGATAAATGGCGTGGCTGGCTGCATGCCGTCGACAACAACACCAGTAGTATCATGGTGAACAGGCCCCAGCCAGGCACGGCAGAAAAAGAGATGCGTTTCATTCGTTATGGTTTCCCGGCAGTTAAATTTAATTCAATTCGGAAACAGACATCAGCCCCTTCTGCCGTCACCAGTTGCAGATCACCCTGCATACGCCGTATACAATCTTTAGCGATACTCAGACCAAGGCCACTCCCCTTAACCGCGCCCTTACGTTGCAGGCTGCCCTGAAAAAAAGGCTCAAAGATCATCACTTGCTCATCGACAGGGATCGGCGTACCCGTATTAGCGACATCAATCAATATGCGCTCCCCCTGCTTGCGACTGCGCAACCAGATGTTACCGGATTCACGGCCATAGTGCACCGCATTGGAGTAGAGATTATCAATGACACGCATTAACAAAACAGGTTCTGCGCAACAGGTATGTACCTGCAAATCAATCTCCGTATGGATAAGCTTAGCGCGCGCTGGCAAAGAATGTGCCGCCACAACGCGGTCGATAATGGTGTCCAGCGCCACCGTTTGCAGGTTTGTCGGTCCATCGCTCAGTTTTCGGTTGTAATCCAGTAACTGCTCGATCAATTGTTGTAAATGGCGGCTGCTGCTATCCAGAATGCTGACAACCTCTTTTTGATCCGCAGTCAGTGGGCCAGCAACCTGGTCCGCCAGCAACTCTGTGCCTTCCCGCATACTGGCCAGCGGTGTTTTCAATTCATGGGAAAGATGGCGCAAAAACTCATGGCGCTGTGATTCCAACCAGGCAAGTCGCTCGCTCAACCACAAAATACGTTGTCCAAGGGAGCGGATCTCTCGTGGACCGTTGAATGTCACACTTTCCCCTAAGGGCCGACCTTCACCCAGCTGGTTAATCATCCGCTCCACCCCTTTGATCGGGCCAATGATCATCCGGGTAAACAACACCACCAGTCCCAGGCTCAGTAGAAACAAAATTAGTGCCTGCCAGCCAAAAAATTTGCCGCGATCAGCAATTTCACGCTGCAATTGCAGGCCTCGGGAAAAAGAGACTTCACGCGTCGCCTGCACCATTTGCGCATTTGTAGTCGCAAAGGCATCAAGATTATCCGCAGCGGATTTAACAGGATTGCTGTTCAGGCATTGTAGTTGAGCGAGCTGCGTCAGAAACTGGCGCAAGCGTTGATAATAACGAACATCGGGCAATACGGCGGCATGGACATCCAGCATTTGTGAATATTTACTGCGTTGCGTTTGATAGAGCCGGGCCAGCATGGAATCATCCAGCACACAGTACTGGCGATAACTGCGTTCCAGTTCCAGCGCGATGCGCGCCATTGCTTCACTGCGCCGAACATCCGTTAACGTGGTGCGATTAGTATCTGCCGCCTGCTCACTCAATGCAGATAAACTTTCCCAGGCTTGCCAGGCCAACACCAATAGCGGAAGCAGCACCAGCAAAAATGCCATCAACACCAGTTGCCGCAGGGAGCCAGGAAATAAACGCCATTTTTTCACACCATTGCGTCCTTAAGGAAATCAGCCACTGATGCTAGCCGACAACCGCTCAGGAAGAAAGTGCGCAAGGTAGAAACAACAATGGCAGATCCATTGAATCTGCCATTGTTGTGTGATGCCACAAGGCATCACAGTAAAATCAGGTGGTGCCTTACTCAACGTTACGCCCGATGTTTGATAAAGTCGTAAAACGATCTGTTATCGATTAGCTGGACGGCAGGCACCGTATTGTGCGTCATTCGAAGGTTTATGAAGCATCGACCGCTTACGCGGGGCTATCATAAGAGCGTGAATGAGCCACTGGCCGGAATAATGCAAAACATGTGCCAAAAACAACAGTTAAATTTAACGCATTGAAATTTAAGCGTTAATAAAAAATACCCTCACAATTAAATTCACATTGCCGCCTTCCACCCGCAATAAGTGTCGCTAAAAAACAACACCTTTCTGGCGTTAAAATAATAGATAATAAATTCAATAAATTATGTGTCGCTATTGGGTGACAGCCAATAGCGATATGTCGCAGTTCGGCAACAGACCACCATCAGAACCCGGGTCGTCTTCCCGATAGACAGGACTGTCTCCCGTCCATCGGCCATTAAAGTATTACCCTAATTGCTTACGCGCATTACGGAAAACTCGCATCCACGCACCGTCTTCACCCCATTCAGCCGGGTGCCAGGAGTTACTCACGGTACGGAAGACCCGCTCCGGATGCGGCATCATGATGGTTACCCGACCACTTTCATTGGTCACCGCAGTAATACCGTGTGGTGACCCATTCGGATTCGCCGGATAAGCCTGCGTCACCTTGCCGGTATTATCAACGAAACGCAGCGCCACTAACCCCTGTTTTTCCAGCGCGACCAAATGCGCATCATCGCGGACTTCCACAAACCCTTCCCCGTGCGAGACCACAATCGGTATCCGCGATCCCTGCATATCCGTCAGCAACAATGATGGACTGGCCACGACTTCCACCAGACTAAAACGGGCCTCAAAACGTTCGGATTGATTACGCACAAACCGCGGCCAGTTCTCACTGCCGGGGATCAGTTCATGTAAACCGGACATCATCTGGCAACCGTTACAGACGCCCAGCGCCAGGGTCTGTGGACGATGAAAGAAATTCCCGAACGTATCACGCACGCGACTGTTGAACAAAATTGATTTCGCCCAACCTTCCCCCGCCCCCAACACATCACCGTAAGAGAAGCCGCCGCACGCAACCAGAGCATGGAAATCATCCAGCACTTGCCGCCCCGCCAGCAAATCACTCATATGGACGTCAACAGCATCAAAACCGGCGCGATGAAATGCCGCCGCCATCTCAACATGGGAGTTAACCCCTTGCTCACGCAAAACGGCCACTTTCGGCCGGTGTCCCGTGGCGATAAACGGCGCGGCAACATCGTCTTGCGGCTTAAATGTCAGCGAGACATTCAAACCCGGATCGCTGTCGTCTTTCTTCGCTTCATGTTCCTGGTCGGCACAAAGCGGATTGTCGCGTAAGCGCTGCATCTGCCAGGTTGTCTCCGCCCACCAGGTACGCAGTGTAGTGCGGCTCTCATGGTAGATAAGCTCGCCGCCCATGTTGATCTCAAAACGATCCCCCGCGACGGCTTTACCCAGGTAATGTACACAATGTGCCAGACCGTGCGCGTTCAGCAAATGTTCAACTTCAGACCGATCACTGGCCGCAATCTGAATCACCGCACCAAGTTCTTCATTGAACAGTGCAGCCAGGGGGTCATGGCCCAATGCGGCAATATCCACCTCAATGCCGCAATGGCCGGTAAATGCCATTTCAGCCAGCGTCACCAGCAAACCGCCGTCGGAGCGATCGTGATAAGCCAGTAATTTGTTATCAGCCACCAGCGCCTGGATAGCATTGAAGAATCCCACCAGTTGTTGCGCATCACGCACGTCCGCCGGTTTATCACCCAACTGACGATAAACCTGAGCCAGTGCCGTCGCTCCCAAAGCATTCTGCCCGTTACCAAGATCAATCAACAGCAAGGTATTATCCTGCTGCGACTGCAATTGGGGCGTCACTGTCCCGCGTACATCCTCAACACGCGCAAAAGCGGTAATCACCAGTGATAACGGCGAAGTCATCGTCCGTTGTTCATTATCTTGCTGCCAGCGGGTTTTCATTGACATGGAATCTTTACCCACCGGGATAGTAATACCGAGTGCCGGGCAAAGTTCTTCACCAACCGCTTTGACTGCGGCATATAACCCGGCATCCTCACCAGGATGCCCCGCCGCCGCCATCCAGTTCGCCGAAAGCTTGACGCGCTTGAGAGAACCAATCCGGGTTGCCGCAATGTTGGTGATCGCCTCACCCACCGCCAGACGCCCTGATGCGGCAAAATCAAGCAATGCCACCGGCGCCCGTTCACCAATAGCAAAGGCTTCGCCATAATAGCTGTCAAGACTGGCGGTGGTCACCGCACAGTTAGCGACCGGGATCTGCCACGGCCCAACCAGTTGATCGCGCGCCACCATGCCGGTCACGCTACGGTCACCAATGGTGACAAGAAAGGTTTTCTCCGCGACGGCCGGTAAGTGCAACACCCGTTTAATTGCTTCATCCAGCGTAATCGAATCGCGCGCCAGTACGCTGCCTTTGGCTTGCAGGCTGGTAACGTCACGCGTCATTTTGGGTGTTTTTCCCAGCAGGACATCCAGCGCCATATCAATGGGTTTGTTTTCGAAGTGGCTGTCAGACAACGTCAAATGCAATGCGTCCGTCGCTTCGCCGATCACTGCATAGGGCGCGCGCTCACGCCGACAGAGTTGATCAAACAACGCCAGTTTTTCCGGCGCCACTGCCATAACGTAGCGTTCTTGCGATTCATTACACCAGATTTCCAGCGGGCTCATGCCGGGTTCATCACTGAGGATATCACGCAAATCAAAACGGCCGCCGCGCCCGCCGTCACTCACCAGTTCCGGCATCGCGTTAGAAAGCCCGCCAGCGCCGACATCGTGAATAAACAAAATAGGGTTATCCTGGCCCAGTTGCCAGCATCGGTCTATCACCTCCTGGCAACGACGCTCCATTTCCGGGTTATCACGCTGCACCGAAGCAAAATCGAGATCAGCATCAGATTGCCCGGACGCCATTGAAGACGCCGCGCCGCCGCCCAGACCGATATTCATCGCCGGGCCGCCAAGGACAATCAATTTAGCGCCAACGCTAATCTCACCTTTTTTCACGTGTTCAGCACGAATATTACCGATGCCGCCCGCCAACATGATCGGTTTATGATAACCGCGCAGCTCAACGCCATTGTGACTGTTTACTTGCTCTTCATAGGTACGGAAATAGCCATTCAGCGCCGGACGACCAAATTCGTTGTTAAACGCCGCCCCGCCTAATGGACCATCAAGCATAACATCCAGGGCGCTGACAATCCGCGCGGGTTTACCGAAATCCTCTTCCCATGGCTGCTCAAAACCCGGGATGCGCAAGTTTGACACGGAGAACCCGACCAGACCCGCTTTGGGCTTCGCACCACGCCCGGTAGCACCTTCATCACGAATTTCCCCCCCTGACCCAGTGGCGGCGCCAGGCCATGGCGAAATTGCCGTCGGATGATTATGGGTTTCCACTTTCATCAGAATATGCGCGGCTTCCTGATGAAAATCATAACGGCCATTTTTTGTGTCGGCAAAGAAACGGCCGACACGGGAACCTTCCATCACCGCCGCGTTATCTTTGTATGCCGACAACACATAATCCGGCGTTTTCTCCAGTGTATTTTTAATCATTTTGAACAGCGACTTTGGCTGTTGCTGACCATCAATAATCCAGTCTGCATTAAAAATTTTGTGACGACAGTGCTCCGAGTTTGCCTGGGCAAACATATACAACTCAATGTCGTTCGGGTTGCGTCCCAGTTTTTCAAATGCGGCTTGCAAATAATCGATTTCATCGTCCGCCAAAGCCAGACCCAGCGTTTGATTGGCCTCGATCAAAGCGCGTCGCCCGGCACCCAGCACGTCAACACTCTGCAAGGGTTGCGGCTGATGGCTGGCAAACAACTGACGCGCTTGCGCCAGTTCGCTGAATACGCTTTCTACCATGCGATCATGCAATAATGCCGCCAGTTGTGACCATTGCGCTTGCGTCAGTTGCGGCGCCTGAACATAAAATGCCATACCGCGTTCCAGACGTCGTACCTGGGGTAAATCGCAGTTATGGGCAATATCAGTTGCTTTAGAAGACCAGGGGGAAATCGTTCCCGGACGTGGCACCACCAACAATAAACGACCTTGTGGCGTATGTTCAGTAAGAGAAGGACCGTATTTTAGTAAACGTTGCAGGCGTGCTTGTTCGTCAGTATTCAACGGTTGGCTAACATCGGCAAAATGAACATACTCGGCGTAAATATCACTCACCGGCAGGTGAGCGTCCTGAAAGCGGGTCAGCAGTTTGTTAACACGAAATGCCGACAAGGCGGGCGAACCACGCAGAATTTCCATCATGAAAGATCTCTCGTCTTCAAAGCGCCGGGTGACGCCTCTTTGAGCGCAACAGGGAAAACGGGCGTTATTATAGAGAATCTACGCCGTCAACGAAACCGTTTGCGCAGAATTTATCGGGTTAAGTCATTGGATGAAAATCGCGCACCGCATGTTGAATAAGTTGCTCTGCGGCGTTTTGTTGCGCAAAATGCCCTCGCTCTGGGATTACATACATAACAAAAGCTGCCATAAAAGACAGAGGCCTGCGAGCCGCCATGAGATAACCATTTGAAACATTTTAAAATTAATTATCTGCTGATTGTATTAATTATCGGGCTGTTCGCCGTAGCGCTGTGGCCATCAGTCGCCTGGCATGACGATGCCCAGGATAAAATTGCTCAGATTAAGTCGCGTGGGATACTGCACATCAGCACCATCAATTCCCCACTGACGTATTACACCACCAACAATGTACCCGCCGGGATGGATTATGAGCTGGCAAAACGGTTTGCCGATTATCTGGGCGTAACGCTGAAATTCACCGTTCGTCCAAGCCTGAGCGATCTGTTTGATGATCTTGAGGCTGGCCGGGCGGATATGCTGGCAGCCGGGTTGATTTATAACCATGAGCGTCTGGCGCGTTTTCGTATGGGGCCGAGTTATTATTCGGTCTCACAGCAATTGGTTTACCGTATCGGAAAACCACGACCACAAAATCCTGGTGATCTGAAAGGTTTGCTGACAGTAGCGTCAGGCGCCGCTTATCTCGCCACCTTACGTGAAATGAAAAAAAGTCAGTATCCCGATCTCGACTGGACGATTTCCCCAGATCAGGGGCCGAAAAGACTGCTGGAAGCGGTGGCCAAAGGGCAGCTCAGTTACACCATCGGCGATTCGGTCACTATCGGTCTGGTGCAACGCATTCATCCACAATTATCTGTCGCTTTTGATATTTCGAATGAAGAACCGGTCACCTGGTATCTCCGACGTAATAATGATGACAGCCTGCATGCCGCCATGCTTGATTTCTTTAGCCAGATGGTGGAAGAAGGAACACTGGCGCGGCTGGAAGAAAAATACCTCGGCCATGTAGGTACCTTTGATTATGTGGATACCCGTACATTTTTACGTGCCATCGATGCAATATTGCCTGATATCAAACCCATTTTCGAAAAACATGCCAGTCATATTGACTGGCGATTACTGGCGGCCATCGCATATCAGGAATCTCACTGGAACCCGCTGGCAACCTCGCCAACTGGCGTACGCGGCCTGATGATGTTAACGCGTAACACGGCGGAGAGCCTGAACGTTTCCGATCGCCTTGATCCAGAGCAGAGCATCCGTGGCGGCAGCGAATATTTGCGCCATTTGATGGAGAGAGTCCCGTCGAGCATTCCGGAAAATGAACGGATTTGGTTTGCTCTGGCAGCCTATAACATGGGTTCAGCCCACGTGCTGGATGCGCGTAAGCTAACGGAGAAACAAAAGGGGAATCCTGACAGTTGGGCGGATGTAAAAATTCGTCTGCCCATGCTGAGCCAGAAACGCTATTACAGTCAGACTGCTTATGGTTATGCCCGTGGTCACGAAGCCTATACGTATGTTGAAAACATCCGTAAGTATCAGTTAAGTCTGGAAGGTTATTTACAAGAGAAAGAGAAAAAAATTGCCCTACAGGCATTAGCCGAAGCGGAACTGGCAAAAGGTTATCCGGCGGTCCCCGCCTGGATTGCAATGCATTGATATCAGGTTAACATTGCCGTTTTATCGTCTGCCGCAATGCTTTTTTTTGCCCACGACGCAGGCGGAAAAAATCGCTTAGCAACGCGGCACACTCCGCTGCCAGTACGCCCTCCTGGATAGCGATTTGATGATTCATTCCCGGATGACGTAAGATATCCAGCAGCGAACCCACAGCCCCGGTTTTTTCATCACGCGCGCCGAAAACCAGCCGATTGATACGACTGTGAACCATTGCGCCCGCGCACATCACACACGGTTCCAGCGTGACATACAATGTACTCTCGACCAGTCGGTAATTTTCCAGCACCTTCCCGCCCTGACGCAACGCCATGATTTCCGCATGTGCGGTGGGATCATGCTGCCCGATAGGACGATTCCAGCCTTCGCCAATCACTTTGCCGCCTTGCACCAACACAGCCCCAACAGGTACTTCACCCTGCTCCCAGGCGCGATGCGCCAGGGTTAATGCGTGTCGCATCCAGGCCTCATCGTGGTAATCGGACATTTTCGTCTCCAGCCGGGGAAAAAGGCGATCATTATACCTGATTCTGTTCAGGGCGAAATGACAGAGTTACAGATAACGCTTCATTATTCAAGCTGTTGCAATTCCCCTTTTCGAGTGACTCGCCAGCGATGCTGGCAGAAAAAAAGCAGCGGGTTATCCTGTTGGCTGTCACTGTAGCCACTGTACAATTGCAGCGGCGTACCCAGTTGTTTCTCCAGTTGCACCACCTTTTCGCGTCCCAGACAGCGCAGCGTCAGTACGCGACCACCATGAGCCCGCGCCATCTGGCTGGCAATTACGTTAATCCGCGGCAAAAAATCCGCATCATAATACACTTGCTCCACCAGCGATTGCGGTGACCCGGTAATAAGCCAGACTTCAGCATCATGACTATTAAGGTAGTCCGAGAGCCGTTGCTGCACCAGCGGAAAGGCGATCACCTGGTGGCGAAACCACTGGACAAACGCTTTTTCACGCTGTTGCAGGCGTGTTTCCTTGTGACCAAAGGTTATCGCCCATAATAATAAGCTCATTGGCCAACGTGTTGCGCGGCCTTTCACCCACAACGCCACGATAATTACCGGCAGCAACGGCACCACCAGCAACAGGTTTAGCGGCTGCCGCCATAGCAAGTAGCGCATAAAACTGCCGAACATATCCTGCTGATGCAATGTCCCATCCAAATCAAAGAACACAATACGTCTTGGTGCGTTCGCCATCAGACCATTTTCCTCCAGGTACGGAAAGAGCAATGAGCATTTTTAACATGTTTATGATATCTTTTACATCGTCCTTAATTAAGCCTTCAGGAAGAATAGGTTACGTTAACAGTAATAAAAAATGGAATTTATCGTAATGTGTAAAAAAAATTATTTTGGCATCACTCTGTTAAGAAGCCTTGCTGCTTCGTTAGTGTTAATTATCCATTCATCAACGTTACTTTCGTTTGAACGTCACATTTCAAATCAAGTTATGTTAACGAACGTAGGTGTCGACATTTTCTTTGTTATCAGTGGATTTATTATAACATATGCTCACTGGGATGATTTTGGCAAGGGAAAGGCGAGTATAAAACACTTTATCAAAAAACGCGTTATCAGAATCTACCCAATGTATTTATTGTTTACGCTGATAACCGCATTCGCGCTTTTAATTCTGCCTCAATTTTTTTTCAGCTCACGTTCAAGCCTCTTATTTTTCATTTCATCATTATTCTTTCTACCTTCTGAAATGGAGAATGGTGATATTACATTATTGCTGGCGGTAGCGTGGACGTTATCTTATGAAGTTGTTTTCTACCTTATTTTTTCTATCGCATTATTCTTCAGGAGAACGACCTCGCTTATCATTATATCTGTCGCCATTATTGTCTGGTCTTTATTGGGTTTACTTCCACACAGCAGCTACCTGTCCAGTTACTTTTTAACTACACTGCCACTGGAATTTCTGGCAGGGATCTTGATTTGTACCGTGTCTAAAAACCATGAAAATGCAAAATTCACTTCACCAAAACAGGCATTCCTATTAACCATATTATCGGTCTTGATGTTATACTCATCGCTTCTAATACCCGAAATAAATTTAAACGAAGCAAGAGAAAACGCAAGGTTAATTTACTTTGGCATGCCGGCAATCATCGTTTTCGTTGGCTTGTTTAACCTGACTTCCCCCGCCAATAGAATCGTAGTTAAATTAATAGAGATGACAGGAAATGCGTCATACGTTACCTACCTTTCTCATTTTTTAACCATCGGTTGTATTAAATTTGTTATGAGAAAAATTCCTGTCTTGCAGACCATCTTGTTACCCATGGTGGTGATTTTTTCTTGTCTTCTGTGTACCTTTGTTGGAGTTTTTATACATTATTACATTGAAAAACCGCTCCTGTCTTTATTGAAAAACAAAAGTCCTGTTACACCATAATAACGGCTTTGTTGAATAAATCGAACTTTTGGCAGCAATCAGGATCAGATCACCACATTCCTGATCCTGTAGCGGTATCCTGTGGCAAAACAAACGTTCAAAATCACTCACTGGGCTACCTACAACAAGACTTTAGTCAATCAGGGCGCACTGACATGCTGGCTTGATGAGTCGGCCATTCAGGCCTGGTATGATGAGCCCAATACGCCTTCACGAGGTCGTCCGCAACGCTGTTCTGAACTGGCCATTTCCACCTTACTGATGCTCAAACGCGTCTTTCGCCTCACGCTGCGCGCCGAGCAGGGATTTATTGACTCCATTTTTACCCTGATGAAACGCCCGCTCCGCTGCCCGGATTATGCCTGTGTCAGCAGGCGGGATAAGTCCGTCAGCATCCCGTTCAAAGACCCCACGCGCGGCGAAATTGCCCACCGGGTTATCGACGCCACCGGATTAAACGTCTTCGGTGAGGGCGAGTGGAAGGTGAAAAAACACGGCCAGGAAAAGCGCCACGTCTGGCGGAAGCTGCACCTGGCGGTCGACGCCGGTACCCATGAGGTTATCTGCGCTGACCTGTCCCTGAACAACGTGACTGATGCAGAAGCCTTGCCGGGGATTATCCGCCAGACGCACAGGAATATCAGGGTCGCCTGTGCCGATGGGGCTTATGACACAAGACATTGCCACGACGAACTGCGGCGCAAGAAAATCAGGGCGCTTATCCCGCCGCAAAAACGCGCCTCATGGCTTCATTACGATGCGGCCAAGCGGTTTCGCTGTCTCGGCAAATTCGTGGGCCGCGGCAGCGTTGGCCAGGGGGAAAATGCGGTCAATGACCACCCTGATGCGCCCTGCTACTACAGCCTGCAGCATGTTGTCCACACTTGCCCGAACTCCGGGCCTTTCAAAAAGGGGTCCCATGAATACCCCCATGAGTGTCTGGTTAGACTGCATTGGCGGCCACAAGTCGACAGTCAGACTGCCACCGCCCGCATTACCGACGAAGACGAGACGGCCTTCCGGAGCGAGTGCAGAAAGCGAAGCAGGCAACGTCGTCCCCACCGGATCGATGACGAGGTCAACACCGGTGCCATGGGTGTACTGTCGGACACTGTCCACGACGTTATTCTCTGCACGATCCACGACATGATCGGCACCAAGTTCAAGCAACCGGCTTCTTCGCTGGGTTCCGCTTGCCACGGCGATGACCGTCGCGCCTGCTTGTGAGGCAAGCTGAACGGCTGCGAGCCCCACGCCACCTGCTGCTGCCTGAATAAGGACGGTTTCCCCGTGCCGGAGCATGCCTCGTGTGAAAAGACAATGATGCGCGGTTCCAAAAGAAATCGGTAACACCGCCGCTTCTGCCGCATCCACCCCATCGGGTATAAGCCAGGTTCGTTCCGGGGGCACAGCCCAACGTTCCGCATGTGACCCCTGCATGTTAAAAGCAGCGACTCTGTCCCCAACCGTACGGCTACGGACTTTCGATCCGACGGCAATAACTGTGCCCGCGGCCGCGTAGCCGACGATCCATGAAGGATGAGGCGGCGGAGTTGAACGGCGGTTGATCAGATCTCCACCTTCAATCGAGATAGCCTCGACAGAAATCAGGATGTCGTCAGGCCCTGTGACCGGGTCTGGGATATCGACATATTTCAGGACGCCAGGAGCGCCTTCCTCGTCATAAACCGCTGCTTTCATAAATTTTCCTCTGTCTCATCAGTAAATCCAGACCCGTCTGGCAAACCATCCCGATCCGGCATATAGCACATCAGAAATCTCTCTGTTGCCTCTACAGGCAGCGCGGGCTGCCCTGTTGAATTCTCGACTGACGGAAAGACCCGTAACGCTTAGGGCAGCCTGGCAATCACCTTAATCTCAAACTGGAATCCGTAAAGCCACGTCACGCCGATCCCGGTCAACGTAGGGTAAGGCGCTTCCCCCCAATATTCTGGCAGGATACTCCAGATAGGGTCGAGGTTTGACTCGGGATCGACGACAAAGAGGGTAACGTCAACCACGTCACCGAACGTGCAGCCCGCAGCCGCGAGAACAGCATTAAGATTATCGAATGCCAGCCTGACCTGCGCTTTTAGATCGTGCTCAGGCGAACCATCCTCGCGGCTACCAACCTGCCCCGAAACGAACAAGAAACCGTTGGATTTGAGGGCCGGTGAATAGCGATTGCGCTCATAGAGCACCTGCCGACCGAAGGGAAAAACTGCTTCGCGTGCTGTCATGTTTGTACCTTTGCAATGGGGCGAAATCTGCCCGGTGAACATAAAGACACTTTACAGGTGCTGGATCGGGCGGATAAACAAGCGACTTTGTCTATCATTGTTTGTAAAATCCAAACAATCGGTGAAAAGAGAGGATAAGGAATGGATCGTTTCGATGCGATGCGCGCCTTTGCTCGCGTGGTGGAGGCAGGTAGCTTCACAAAGGCTGCCCAAACGCTTCATATGAGCAAAACCACGGTGACGCAGCTCATTCAACAGCTGGAAGCGCGCCTGCGCGTCAAGTTGCTCCATCGCACCACCCGCAAGCTCGGTGTAACTCCCGATGGCGCGGTCTACTACGAACGCGTCATCCGCCTGCTGGCGGACATGGAGGATGCTGAAAACAGCCTGTCCAGTGCGGCGATTACGCCCAGGGGACGGCTACGGGTGGATGTGCCCAGTCCGCTGGCCCGCCTCCTCCTGGTGCCGGCGCTACCGGCTTTCCACGTACGCTACCCTGATATCCAGTTCGACATGGGCGTGAGCGACCGGGTGGTGGATCTGATCGGCGACAACGTGGATTGTGTCCTGCGCGGTGGCGAAATCAACGACCACTCCCTGATCGCACGCCATGTCGGAGATTTGCAAATCGGCGTCTACGTCGCCCCCAGTTATGTGGAACGTCTTGGCGCCCCTGCGCACCCGCGAGAGCTGGAAAACACCGACCATCGCATAGTGGGATTCTTGTCCTCTCGCACCGGTAAGATTGATCCTCTGGTACTGCGCAGTGAGAGTGAACATATTGAAATCACGGGCAGCTATGTACTTGCCGTGGATGATGGCAATGCTTACCTCGAAGCTGGGTTAGCCGGGTTAGGCGTGATTGCGCTGCCAGTCTATATGGCGGCAGCACATCAGGCTTGTGGCTCCTTGATTCCGCTATTTGAACATTGGCGTATTAATCCAATGCCCCTGTACCTGGCATTTCCGCCGAACCGCCATGTCAACGCCAAAATGCGAGTTTTTATTGATTGGATCGTTGAATTGATGCAGCAGCATGTCCCCAATTCCCACAATAAGTAACTACATCCCAGCCCCCTGATTCGCTCATCAGCGTCGATTGGTGGTCTTGACAGAAAGGGAATTCAGATTTAGCTTATTTATTCGCCAGTTACTGGCAAAGGCGATCCCAGTCAGAGGAGCCAATTCTTGTTCTGAGGATGTCTACTGATGTCCACAGGTCATTGAAAGAAGAGTGAAATCCTTTCTTCTACGTTCCACTGACGTCTACTGAAATCCACCCGAATCCGACACTTTTAAGTCCATCGGAAAACGGGTAGATTTGAGTCCGCATTGTTGCTGTCAGCTTTTGCAGCCGGAAACCAGAATCCAGCTCTGGCCTGTAATCAGGAGCTACGATCATGGCACTTTCCGATACCGCAGTCCGCCGGGCCAAAGCAACCGGTAAAGCCTATACCCTCCCTGATAATGCCGGCCTTTCACTTGCCGTCGCACCCAAAGGAGGCAGATCCTGGCACTTCCGCTATTACTGGGGAGGAAAACAGAAACGGATGTCCCTGGACCAGTATCCTGATGTGACGTTGCGCGGAGCCAGGCAGACAAGAGACCAGGCTTCGTCCCTGTTGGCACAAGGCATCAATCCACGGGTTGCCCGTGAGCAACAACGTCATACCCTCCGGCTCGCGTCTGAGAACAGCTTTCACGCAGTATTTAAAGAATGGACTGAATACCGCGCCCTGACGCTGAAAGAAAGCAGAAAATTGTCCCTTTCCCAGTGCAGGCGAGTTTTCGACAACGATGTCCTGCCAAAAATTGGTAAAACATCCGTTTACGACGTTCGTCGGTCTGACCTCTTACAAATACTGAGCACAATTGAGCAACGTGGGGCCTTCACCGTTGCCCAAAAAGTCCGGGGCTGGCTGAATCAGCTGTTTCGTTTTGCGCTGGCCAAGGTTGAAGGGCTGGAGAACAATCCCGTAACGGATCTGAATGTAGTTGCTCTGCCCAAACCACCCGAAATCCATAACCCTTTTCTGTGGATGCATGAGATCCCTGCTCTTTTACAAAAGCTGCATCACTACCATGGACAACTCAATACCCGGTTGGGGCTTCATCTGCTGTTGCTGACAGGCGTGCGCACTGGCGAGTTACACCTGGCAACTCCTGACCAGTTCGATCTGGCCCGGGTCTTATGGTTTATTCCAACGGAGAACGTAAAACAGTTGCAACGTCTTTTACGCAAAAGCGGGAAACGTTCACAAAACATTCCACCTTATACCGTCCCTCTGTCTGTTCAGGCTGTTAAAATCATCCGCAGTCTTCTGGATGAGGTCAGGCCCGGGCAACAATTTTTATTGCCGGGCAACGCTGACCTGAATAAACGCATCAGTGAAAACACACTTAACGCCGCCCTGAAACGCATAGGATATAAAAACCGGCTGACCAGTCACGGTATACGCGGCACCATTTCCACCGCCCTGCATGAAATCGGCTATCCGAAGATCTGGATAGAGGCTCAACTTTCCCATACCGACTCCAATACAGTCAGTGCAGCCTACAATCACGCCGCCTACATTGAACAGCGGCGAGTCATGATGCCGGACTGGGCTGATCGTCTTGATCTTTTGGAAAGAGGACATGCTGAAACAGCAAATAGCCGACTTGTCATTCAAATTGCAGGGATCCCGCTCGGGTCTGCCACAGAATCTGACATTACTGGCCATTCTTCGCGCGGGGCCAGGAACAATGACGGTGGTGTTCCCACTTTCATTGGGGAATAAAAACCGTCAAGCTGATCTTCATCAGACAATGATGAATTGAATGCTGTTTTCAAAAATATCGCGAGACAATTCCTCCAACGTTATATACAACACCAAATATTGACACGACGAGCAGGAACAGAGACGAGATAAAACCAACGCTTCTGCCGTGACGCTCCGGTATCCAACGTTTCACTGTCAGTGATATAGAGAGAGAGTATGGAAAAGTCGAAAATTACCCACACAACAGAAAGCGTTATGATACTGACAGTAAAATCGTGAGTTACGGCAATGAATTGTGGGAAGAAAGAAACAAAGAAAAGAATATCCAGGGTGGCTTGCACGACTCCCATTTGCCTAAAGCGGTCAAATATTCATGGTTTTTGCCTTTTGCGTTGCTGTAGTGACCATGCCAACACATTTATTTATAAGGAAAAATAGCTGAGTATCATACATGTGCTGTTTTTCGGGCTAAAAAATGATGTGCGTTGCTGATTTGCGTTACTGGAATACGTTTATCATTGTATTTTATACTGTATAAAACTAAAATTTGTTTGTAATGGTGCGGAATATAGAATGAATATAACTGTTTGTTTTTATTGCTTTAAATTGGTAAGCTATTAATATGGCTTTATTGATTACCGAAAAATGCATCAACTGCGATATGTGCGAACCTGAATGTCCGAATCAGGCGATCTCTCTGGGTGAAGCGATCTATCAAATAAATACCGATTGCTGCACCGAATGTGTAGGACATTATGCGGCGCCCACCTGCCTGAGCGTGTGCCCGATTGATCACGCCATTATTACCGATCCTGACTGTCAGGAAAGTAACGCGCGTCTGTGGGAAAAGTTTGTTGTCCTGCACCATCTCGCCTGAGGTTAATTTTCGATAATCACTGTTGCACAGGCATAACTTTTCTCATCCGCCAGCGTCACATGCACATATTTAACACCGAGTTTTTCGGCAATGGTTGCGGCTTGATCAAAAAAGCGCAGCTCTGGTTTACCCCATTCATCGTTATAGACTTCAAACTGATTAAAAGCCAGACCACCGCGAATACCGGTACCAAAGGCCTTGGCCGCCGCTTCTTTCACGGCAAAACGTTTGGCGAGAAAACGCACCGGCTGCTGGTGCGTCTGATACTGTCGCCATTCTTTTTGGCTAAGCACACGCTGCGCCAATCGATCGCCGGAACGAAAAATAACGCCCTCAATACGGGCAATTTCAACGATATCCGTTCCCAACCCCAGAATGGCCATTAGCGACGCGCTTCACGCATCAATTGTTTCATGGCGCTGACAGCATCAGCCAGACCGCTCATCAGCGCACGGCCAATAATGGCATGGCCGATATTAAGCTCATGCATTTCCGGCAATGCCGCTATCGGCATCACGTTGTGATAGGTGAGTCCATGCCCGGCATTCACTTTTAACCTTTTGCTGGCGGCGTAACGTGCCGCATGACGAATCCGCGCCAGTTCAGTGTCGCGCATGGGTCCCTCATCAGCTTCCGCATAAGCCCCGGTATGGATTTCAATGTAAGGCGCGCCCGCAGCAACCGCAGCATCAATCTGGTGATCGTCCGCATCGATAAATAGCGATACCAGAATACCCGCCGCACTCAGGCGTTGTACTGCGGCGGTCACTTTCTCCTGCTGGCCCGCAACATCCAGCCCACCTTCCGTCGTCACTTCCAGACGCTTTTCCGGCACCAGGCAACAAAAGTGAGGTTTAATTTTACAGGCGATGGCGACCATTTCATCGGTCACTGCCATTTCAAGGTTCATTCGTGTCTGGATGGTTTGGCGCAACAGGGACACATCACGATCAGTAATATGGCGACGGTCCTCACGTAAATGTACAGTAATGCCGTCGGCACCGGCTTGTTCGGATACAAAGGCGGCCTGAATCGGGTCAGGATAGTGTGTACCACGCGCGTTACGTACAGTGGCAATATGATCAATGTTGACGCCTAACAACAACTCAGCCATGACAACCCTCAGATTTTCACCATGATAATGGCATGCAGTGTACAACGTTCTACACCCTTGCTGGTATGGTTGCGAAATTAATCTTTGTCTTCAGGAGGTGTAACAGGTTGTTTTTTCACCACAAACGGGCGAAATAACTCCTGGCTTTTCAGCGGTTTTCCACCCAGATAAGGTTGCAGTGCCATACGGGTAAAGCGCTTCGCTGCCCGTAACACATCACCATCCGGGAATTCACGTGTATACAGCGCACGTAATTGCCGTCCGGTAAAACTGCGATGGTTGAGCACCATGCTGGCGATAAAGCCTTTTTCAGCACGATAACTGTATGTCATCTCATCACTGATCGCTGCACCACTGCCCGCACAATGGAGGAAATCCACACCGTAGCCAAGATGAGCTAACATCGCCAATTCAAAACGCCGCAGTGCAGGTTCGGGAGAACCGTGGTTCGCAGCAAGCACCTGGATACAGTTAAGATAGTCAAAGAAAAGTTCGGAGAAAGCAGTTCCCTGCTCAAGCACGCGGAATAAAAGTTCGTTGACGTAGAGGCCACAATACAGTGTGGTGCCACTTAGCGGCAACGCCATGGAAACCGCTTCTGCATTGCGTAGCGTTTTGACTTCACCACGCCCACTCCAGCGTACCAGGAGCGGAGTAAACGGTTGTAATGCACCTTTGAGACTCGAACGCTTCGAACGGGCACCTTTGGCCAGCACCCGCACACGCCCGTAACCTTCAGTAAAGAGATCTAACAGCAGACTGGTTTCGCTGTAAGGACGTCCATGCAGAACAAACGCGCGCTGCCAGTCTTCCATTCAGTACTTACAGATCGTCAACGTAACCCAGACTGCGCAGCGCACGTTCATCATCCGCCCAGCCGGATTTCACTTTCACCCACAGTTCAAGGTGAATTTTCGCCTCGAACATTTCCGTCATATCTTTGCGCGCTTCAATGCCGATGGTTTTTATTTTCGATCCTTTGTTACCAATCACCATTTTCTTCTGGCCTTCACGCTCCACCAGAATCAAGCCGTTGATATCGTAACCACCGCGTTCGTTTGTTACAAAACGTTCAATTTCGACGGTCACCGAATAAGGCAGTTCAGCGCCAAGGAAACGCATCAATTTTTCACGAATGATTTCTGACGCCATAAAGCGTTGTGAACGATCAGTAATGTAATCATCCGGGAAGTGATGATCCGCCACCGGTAGCCGTTTTCTCACAATGGCGGCAATTGTATCCACATTCTTACCGTGTTCAGCCGCGAGAGGAACCACATCAATAAAGTCCATTTGCTGGCTGAGAAACTGAATATGCGGCAACAGCACCGCTTTGTCGGTAATGTTGTCAATTTTGTTAATCGCTAACAGGACCGGCACTTTATTGTCTTTCAGTTTTTTTAGCACCATATCGTCGTCGTCAGTCCAGTGGGTACCTTCCACGACAAAAATCACCAGTTCGACATCGCCAATCGAACTGCTGGCAGCACGATTCATCAACCGGTTAATGGCACGTTTTTCTTCAATATGCAGGCCTGGAGTATCGACGTAAATCGCCTGATAATCGCCTTCCGTGTGAATCCCCATGATACGGTGGCGGGTTGTTTGTGGTTTACGCGAAGTAATAGATACCTTCTGCCCCAATAACTGGTTCAGTAAGGTAGATTTACCCACATTTGGACGGCCGACGATCGCTATAAAGCCGCAATGGGTGGTTTGTTGTTCGCTCATTCGAGTCCTAACTTAATCAGCGCCTGTTCAGCCGCTGCCTGTTCAGCTTTACGACGACTGGAACCGGCTCCCACCACCGGTTCTTCCATCCCGCTCACCTGACAGTGAATAGTAAATTCCTGATCGTGCGCTTCACCTCGTACCTGCACCACCAGATAGGAGGGCAGCGGTAAATGACGACCTTGCAGATATTCCTGTAAACGTGTTTTCGGATCTTTTTGTTTATCACCCGGGCTAATCTGCTCCAGGCGCGTTTGATACCAGTTCAGGATCAACCGTTCAATCGTCTGGATATCACTGTCAAGAAACACGCCGCCAATCAGCGCTTCTACCGTGTCCGCCAAAATAGATTCCCGCCGAAACCCACCACTTTTAAGTTCACCGGGCCCCAAACGTAAACATTCGCCGAGGTCAAATTCGCGGGCCATTTCCGCCAGCGTATTACCACGAACCAATGTGGCGCGCATCCGGCTCATGTCGCCCTCATCCACACGAGGAAAGCGTTGATAAAGCGCACTGGCAATCACATAGCTGAGGATCGAGTCACCCAGAAATTCGAGACGCTCATTATGTTTGCTACTGGCGCTCCGATGGGTTAAAGCCTGTTGCAACAGGTCCTGATGAGTAAAAGTGTAGCCCAGTTTTCGCTGCAGCTTATTAATTACGATGGGGTTCATGCGATACCAATGTTAACAATGCGTCAATTTAATCTGCATACGGAACAGGGCTGTCTGAATACCAACACTAAACAGTTTCGTGTGCAGTGGCTTCCGTCTGGAAGCCAGCCTTTATACAGCTCAAAACAAGTAAATATTAATGAATACCGCCAATCCGGCTCAGACGAACACCCGTTGGCCACTCACCTTCTTGCTTCTCAAAACTCATCCAGATTGCCGTGGCTTTACCGACCAGGTTCTTCTCCGGCACGAAGCCCCAATAACGGCTGTCAGCACTGTTATCACGGTTATCGCCCATCATAAAGTATTCACCTTGTGGCACAATCCAGCTCGACTGAGGTTGACCTGGCTGTTGATAATACATTCCTGCCTGGCTTTGTGCTTCAGTGACCAACAAAATATTGTGCGTAACGTCACCCAGCGTCTCTTTGCGTGTCGCCAAACGCAAGCCACCCTGCATCGATTCACCCTGCGAAACATGCCAGAAACCATTGCCGGTTTCATTGCCATCAAAACCGTTAAAAGTCTGAATAAATTCACTGGGCTCAATATCAGAATAGGTGACAGGTAATGCTTTATCACAATATTTCGCCTGATTACAGGACGGGTTCACCGTTACCGTTTTACTTTGCGGATCATAAGTGACTCGATCCCCCGGCAAACCTACCACGCGTTTAATATAATCCAGACTTGGCTCCTTCGGGTATTTAAATACCGCGATATCACCGCGTTTGGGATGCCCGGTTGGGATCAACGTGGTTTGCGTAATCGGATCTTTAATGCCATAAGCAAACTTTTCCACCAGAATAAAATCACCAATCAATAATGTCGGCATCATTGATCCTGATGGGATCTGAAAAGGTTCATAAACAAAAGAGCGAACCACAAACACCACGGCCAACACCGGAAACACTGAAGCCGCCGTTTCAACCCAGCCTGGCTGCTTTAGTGCTTTGACCTCGGTTCCGTTGTCAGCAATATTACCGATTTGTGCCTGTGCTTCGGCATATTTAATCCGACGGGCCGGCGCCCATTTGAATTTATCAACACACCAAATGATGCCGGTGAGCAACGTTGCTATCGCCAGAATCAGGGCGAACATATTAGCCATCGAGTTTCCTTATTTGCTGTCTTTACCGACATGCAGAATGGCGAGAAAGGCTTCTTGCGGCAGTTCGACATTACCGATCTGCTTCATTCGCTTTTTACCTTCTTTCTGTTTCTGCAACAGTTTTTTCTTACGGCTAACATCACCACCGTAGCACTTAGCAAGAACGTTTTTACGCAACTGTTTCACGGTTGAACGGGCAATAATGTGATTACCAATCGCCGCCTGAATTGCAATATCGAACTGTTGCCGGGGGATCAGGTCTTTCATTTTTTCCACCAGATCCCGGCCACGATATTGCGAATTGTCGCGGTGAGTGATCAGCGCCAGCGCATCAACACGTTCTGAGTTAATCAGAACATCAACGCGCACCATGTCAGAGGTTTGAAAACGTTTAAAATTATAGTCCAGCGATGCATAGCCGCGAGACGTTGATTTCAGGCGATCAAAGAAATCCAGAACCACTTCCGCCATCGGAATTTCATACGTCAGCGCGACCTGTTTGCCATGGTAGACCATATTTGTCTGTACACCCCGTTTTTCTATGCACAACGTAATAACGTTGCCAAGATACTCCTGCGGTAACAGCATATGGCATTCAGCAATGGGCTCGCGCAATTCTTCAATATTATTTAACGGCGGCAGCTTTGATGGGCTGTCGACGTAAATAACTTCACCCTGAGTGGTTTCAACTTCATAAACCACCGTTGGCGCGGTCGTGATCAGATCGAGATCATATTCACGCTCCAGGCGTTCCTGAATGATCTCCATATGCAACAATCCAAGGAAGCCGCAACGGAAACCAAAACCCAGCGCGGTTGAGCTTTCTGGTTCATAAAACAGCGAAGCATCATTCAGGCTCAATTTGCCCAGGGCATCGCGAAACGCTTCATAGTCATCTGAGCTTATCGGAAACAGACCCGCATACACCTGCGGTTTCACTTTTTTAAAACCCGGCAGTGCTTTTTGCGCCGGATTTTTTGCCAGTGTCAGGGTATCGCCAACGGGTGCGCCAAGAATATCTTTAATCGCGCAAACCAGCCACCCCACCTCACCGCATTTCAGCATATCGCCATCAAGCCGTTTTGGCGTAAAGATACCGAGACGCTCAGCGTTATACACCTGGCCCGTGCTCATAACTTTAACTTTGTCGCCTTTACGCAACGTGCCATTTTTAATCCGCACCAGTGAAACCACACCGAGGTAGTTATCAAACCAGGAGTCGATGATCAACGCTTGCAATGGCCCTTCCGGATCACCGCCAGGCGGTGGAATATCACGGACTAACCGCTCCAGCAATTCGGGAACGCCGACGCCTGTTTTCGCTGAGCAACGCACCGCATCGGTAGCATCAATACCAACAATATCTTCGATCTCTTCGGAAACACGATCAGGATCTGCCGCCGGCAGATCGATCTTGTTCAACACCGGCACCACTTCCAGATCCATTTCCATTGCGGTGTAACAGTTGGCCAGAGTTTGTGCTTCCACACCTTGTCCGGCATCAACCACCAACAATGCGCCTTCACAAGCGGCCAGAGAACGAGAGACTTCATAAGAGAAGTCAACATGCCCCGGCGTATCGATAAAATTGAGCTGGTAAGTTTCACCGTTTTGCGCCTGATAATTGAGCGTTACGCTCTGCGCTTTGATGGTAATGCCGCGCTCACGCTCTAAATCCATAGAATCCAGCACTTGCGCTGCCATTTCGCGATCGGCTAAACCGCCGCAAATTTGAATCAGGCGATCGGAAAGTGTCGATTTGCCATGGTCGATATGGGCGATGATAGAAAAGTTTCTTATGTGCTTCATTATGGAGATTATTCTGCCTTACAAATTCTGAAACTCTCACTCTCGATGTGCCGGAGAGAGTCATACCCCAGGCAGACGTTTGCCCGAAAGGCTGCATTCTACACTACATATCAGGGTCGTGGAATCATCGACTCTGGCTATAACGTGAAGAAAAAACCCGTACAGTGAAAACAAGCATGCTTTAGTCGAAAACAAGATGGGAAAAGATCAATAAGACAATCTGGCAGGCAATGCAAACCACTCAATGCCGGGATTCAGTTTCAACGCGTACCGCATTGAGTGGCAGGGTAATATTGAGAATAACTGGCTGAAAGGAGGCCCTTTCGCCAAACAGCGTCGAACAGCCTTTCGCGATAATAAAACCGCCGACGCCGCCCAGTAACGCCCCGGCTGCGGCTGCCAGGTCATGATGAAACAACATTTGAAACAGCCCAGCAACCGTAAACAACCCGACCAATGGCGTCATATAGACCAGCAACGCAGAACCTAATAAACTGCTTTCTTTAATACCCAGCTCCACACGCTGCCCAGGTTCGAGCGGCTTTTCGCTGACGATTTGCATAATATGCGCGTTTTTGGGCCCCAGTTTATTTAGCATCGCACTGCCACACCCTTTGCGCGCTGAACAGCTATTGCAAGTGGTTTTTATTTCAGAATGCAGTGTGGCGATGCCATTTTGCCACGAAACCACGGTAGCCCATTCTCTCATCATCGTTGTGTACCCGTACCCATATCAATGCTGTCAGCGATGCGTTTTGCAGTTGCAGGCGGTAACTCGCCCACCACCGTGATTTCCATATTATTGCGCGATTCAATTTGCACCGTACGACGTCCCGTGCGCAATAGCTGTGTCGTACTACTTTTATCTGCCGGACGCAGATTGACAGAAAAGCTGAATAAACCATCAGAATACATCCGTGACTCGATAGGTTTATTAATCACCGGGATATTACGCCGGCTCTGCGAGACTTCTTGCATCCCCGTAGGTAACCAGGTGGGTTTCCAACTGAGTTGCACCTTTTCCATCGACGGCACAGACAATGACGGAGGCAGGTCCGCTTTTTCCAGTCCCTGCATCAGACTACGGACACCCTCATCTACCGCAAAACTGATGACCCGATATTGTTCCAGCGTTTCACCATCGCGATCCAGTAAATCAATACGCAACGGTAGCTTAGCTTCACTATCCAGCCAGACAATATAACTGTAGCGCGTACCATCCCGGGCCACAATGCGCACAACTTCACACAGTTGGTCGGCAATGCGTGTACGTCCCACAGGGATAAAATCGTAACTCACCGCCAGCCGCTGAAAATCGGCATACACGACCGATGGCAACGCATCAACGATGTAATTACCGGGTAACGAGAATGGTTCAAGGCCAGGTTCGAAATAACTGATGTCATTGCCACGTTGAATGACCTCACGACGCGGGCCGTCCATTTGCAATAGCTGGGCGAACACTTTGCCATTTATCACTGCATGGCGATAACGTAAAGATTCGATCCCTATTCTGGAGACATTGATATAGGCAAGTTCGTAGTTGAGGGACTGACTGGCCTGCTCCATCTGTTGTAACAAAGCCCCGGACGCTGATTGCTGCGCCGGGGCGACAGATGAGTACACCAGGCTACCAGCCAAAAGGCTAACGGCATACCAGAGTTGCTTCATTACTGCTGTTGCATTCCTAAAGACTGATTACCCGGAACTTGAACCTGCGCCTGCTGTGGCGCACTCGGCTCAAACTGCATTTGGCCGACATGCAAACGACGTTGAAGCTCATAGTCTTGCAACATCGCATTCACACGGCGCCGTTGTTCCTGCACTTGTTGGTTAACATTATTGGTGTCGAAGCTGTCAGACGGCACGCCTAAACTTACCGGCGACGCTTTGCCCATCATCGGCAATGTATTAAACACCGGTGTTTCAGATGGTTCACCATTGTTTTTCGGCTGATTGTACTGTTGAACACCAACGATAACCGCTAAGGACACACAGGCGGCAACACCTACTTGTGTAATCTGCATCCCCCAGGGACGCATCTTTTTCCAGAACGACATCCTTTCCCAGCGCGCTGGCTCAGGCTGTGATTCCTGAATTAACGGTATAATATTACGAGCGGGCTCTTTTTCAAGCGCAGCACTCACTCGCGCTGCAATATCAAAATGAACGACATCAGCAACATCACCACGCAAAGTATCACGGATAAGGTGGTAGCTCTCCCAGCGTCGTTGCAGTGTTACATCCTCAGACAATGCTGACAAAACCTCATTGTCCAAAGCCTCACCATCCATTAAAGCGGAAAGTTGTTCTTTCTGCATGCCTTGTACCCTTCCTGTGTCCGTTATCGCTAACGTTGGATAAGCGGTTGAACTTTATTATCAATAGCTTCCCGCGCCCGGAAGATCCGCGAACGGACAGTACCTACCGGGCAATCCATGATGGAGGCTATCTCTTCATAGCTCAGTCCATCCAACTCCCTTAAAGTAATTGCCATGCGTAAATCTTCAGGGAGCGACTCAATGGTGCGAAAAACTATCTGTTTCAATTCATCAGACAACATTAAGTTCTCAGGGTTCGATATTTCTTTCAGTGCACCGGCGCTTTCGAAATTCTCCGCATCGATCGCATCGACATCACTGGAAGGCGGGCGACGCCCCTGAGCAACCAGGTAATTCTTGGCGGTATTCACCGCGATACGGTACAGCCAGGTATAAAATGCGCTATCGCCACGAAAAGACGCCAGCGCGCGATATGCTTTGATAAAAGATTCCTGTACGACATCGGGCACATCGCCAGATGGAACGTAGCGCGAAACGAGGCTTGCCACTTTATGCTGGTAGCGAACAACCAGTAAATTGAATGACCTCTGATCTCCTTTTTGCACTCGTTCAACGAGAACCTGATCCGTTAATTGCTCGCTCATCCGAGGTAATCTCTCCCCAAATCTCTCTCCACGCGTGAATTGAACAACCAGCAATGACTCAACTTCCTGAGCAAGCACCCGATTAGAGTGGCCATTTGTCCTTTAGTTCAGCTACGCCATCATTTTGCTAAGTTACCAGGCCTTTTTTACACGTCAGGTTGTTTTACATTTTGGTGAAGTGTAAAGCCACAACATTGCGCTACTTCGCTGCCGTCAGCAGAAAATCCTGGTAATGCGTCCGCAGAGTACCCCATGAGAGCCACTTTTTCATCTGTAAAACCCATTTATTCGGCAAAGTTCGCAATATTAAACATTTTACTATAGCAAAATAACCTTAACACGCTGATTTACCAACAGCGAAAACGCACCTGACGCAAGCATCACGCGTAACCAGCGAATAAAATGCTTTTTACCCGAACAATTTGCGTCTATGCTCAGTAAACAATTTGTTTAGTAAATTAAACACCATGATGCACTCTCCTCATTATCGCTGTGATGTACTGATTATCGGTAGTGGTGCTGCCGGCCTCTCTCTGGCATTACGTTTGGCTGAGAAACATCAGGTCATCGTACTGAGCAAAGGTCCCGTTGATGAAGGTTCAACATTGTATGCGCAAGGCGGGATTGCGGCCGTATTTGATGAAACAGACAGCATTGAATCACATATCGAAGATACGCTGATTGCCGGAGCAGGACTGTGTGATCGAGAAACCGTCTCGTTTATCGCCAGCAATGCGCGTCACTGCGTACAGTGGCTGATCGACAAAGGCGTCCTGTTCGATAAAGAAATACAGCCTAATGGCGTAGAAGGTTATCATCTTACCCGTGAAGGTGGTCACAGCCATCGCCGCATTTTGCACAGTGCCGATGCAACAGGACGCGAGGTCGAAACGACCCTGGTCAGCCAGGCATTGAATCATCCTCATATTCGCATTCTTGAGCGAACAAATGCCGTGGATCTGATCTTATCCGATAAACTGGGTTTACCAGGACCACGTCGCGTGTTGGGCGCTTATTTCTGGAATCGTGACCGTGAAAAGGTCGAAAGCTGCTGCGCGCCCTCTGTGGTACTGGCAACCGGCGGCGCAGCAAAAGTATACCAATACACGACCAATCCGGATATCGCCTCCGGCGATGGCATCGCCATGGCATGGCGCGCCGGCTGTCGTATCGCCAACCTTGAGTTTAACCAGTTTCATCCCACATGTTTGTTTCATCCGCTGGCACGTAATTTTTTGCTTACCGAAGCACTACGTGGAGAAGGCGCACATCTAAAACGCCCGGACGGTACACGCTTTATGCCGGATTTCGATGAACGCGCCGAACTGGCGCCACGCGATATTGTCGCTCGTGCTATCGATCATGAAATGAAACGCCTCGGTGCGGATTGCATGTATCTCGACATCAGTCATCAACCCGCCGCGTTTATCCATGCTCACTTCCCAATGATTGCAGAGAAACTGGAAACTTTAGGCCTTGATTTAACCCAACAGCCTATTCCTGTTGTCCCGGCAGCGCATTATACCTGTGGCGGCGTCATCGTCGATCAGCGTGGGCGCACCGATATAGATGGCCTGTACGCCATTGGCGAAGTGAGTTACACCGGCCTGCACGGTGCAAATCGGATGGCGTCCAACTCACTGCTTGAGTGCCTGGTTTATGGTTGGTCAGCCGCGGAAGATATTGCACAACGTCTGCCGCACTTCCCTCTGGTAGAGAGGTTACCGGTGTGGGATGAAAGCCAGGTGGATGATTCCGATGAACGCGTGGTGATCCAGCATAACTGGCATGAGCTGCGCCTGCTGATGTGGGATTATGTCGGTATTGTACGCACCACGAAACGCCTGATGCGTGCGCAACGCCGTATCAATATGCTGCAACAAGAAATTGACGAGTACTATGCACATTTTCGTATTTCCAATAACCTGCTGGAGTTACGCAACCTGGTACAGGTCGCGGAACTTATGGTGCGCTGCGCCCTCGCACGCAAAGAGAGCAGAGGACTGCACTTTACGCTTGATTATCCCGAACAACAGGCTGGCGCCGGCCCCACAATTCTGACGCCCGCTCACGACATGAAAAGATAAAAATCACGGGTCAGGCTGCAATAGGCATCGGAATAACGCTGGTCAGGGCCACGAATCACCATCCGCTCCTGTAATTGCTCCCCTTGTTGTGGAGAGAGCCCAATCATTACCCGATGGGGTAATCGCGTTTCGTTATCAGCAATGTCATTACGAAAACGTAAGAACCAACCACGTGCCACAGCGATATCGACAAAACGATTTCCCGCCTCTTCCGGCAAAATCACACAGAAGAAACCATCTTCATCAATCAGGGTTTCCGCACAATTGAGTAAGACCGCATGATCGAGCGTATGCGTCGCGCGCGCCGCATCGCGCTCTGGTGACGAACATGCTGTCCCCGGTGAAAAAAAAGGCGGATTACTGACAATCAGCGAATAGCGCGCTTCGCATTTTTCTGCCCAGGAAATAATGTCCTGATGGTGCACGCTGATCCGGCTTGTCCAGGGCGATTGCGCCGCATTCTCTTTCGCCTGCGCGGCGGCGGCCCCATCCAGTTCTACGGCATCAATCAACACGTGGCTATCTGTTCGTTGGGCCAGCATCATCGCGATAAGGCCACTGCCCGTACCAATATCCAGCGCCCGCTTAACCCGCGCAACAGGCACCCACGCCCCCAGTAATACACCGTCCGTCCCCACTTTCATCGCACAGCGATCATGAGCAACAAAGAACTGTTTGAAGGTAAATCCATCGGCACGTAATTGGCCGTTCTGTCTTGACATGAAAGCAATCCAAAAATGAAACGGCACTAGCATAGGGCAAAGTTCAGAATGAGAAAAGCCATCACTGATGCACAAACAGATGAAGATTGCGCGTAATCTGTCTATAATCAGCGCCCCTGACTGAGGTAGATCATGACCGTAACCACATTTTCCGAACTCGAACTTGACGAAAGCCTGCTGAATGCTCTGCAGGATAAAGGCTTTACGCAGCCAACGGCCATCCAGGCTGCGGCGATTCCACCCGCGCTGGAGGGACGTGATGTCCTGGGTTCTGCTCCCACTGGTACCGGAAAAACAGCGGCCTATCTACTGCCTGTGCTGCAGCACCTGCTCGATTTCCCGCGAAGAAAATCAGGCCCGCCACGTATTTTGATTGTGACGCCAACGCGTGAATTAGCCATGCAAGTTGCTGACCAGGCGCGTGAACTGGCGAAATATACGCATCTGGATATCGCCACCATTACGGGTGGGGTCGCCTATATGAACCATGCGGAAGTGTTCAGTGAAAATCAGGATATCGTGGTCGCCACCACCGGGCGGCTACTGCAATACATTAAAGAAGAAAATTTTGACTGCCGGGCAGTTGAAACCCTGATCCTTGATGAAGCTGACCGCATGCTGGATATGGGGTTTGCCCATGACATTGAAACTATTGCCGCAGAAACTCGCTGGCGCAAACAAACACTGCTGTTTTCTGCCACGCTGGAAGGCGAAGCCATTAAGGATTTTGCAGTACGTTTGCTAAACGATCCGATCGAGATAGAAGCAGATCCAACACGACGTGAGCGTAAGAAGATTCTGCAATGGTACTATCGTGCCGATGATCTGCAGCACAAAACCAAACTGTTAGTCTGGTTGTTGAACCAGCCCGAAGTAACGCGTTCCATTGTGTTTGTTCGCAAACGTGAGCGGGTACATGAAGTGGTTTCCTGGCTACACGCAGCCGGCATCAACACCAGCTATCTGGAAGGTGAAATGGTGCAGGCGAAGCGTAATGAAGCGATTAAACGTTTGGTGGAAGGCCGGGTTAACGTGTTGGTGGCTACGGATATCGCGGCTCGCGGCATTGATGTCGATGATGTCAGCCACGTGTTCAATTTCGATCTGCCGCGCACTGCCGATACCTATTTGCACCGTATTGGCCGTACGGGCCGGGCGGGCCGTAAAGGTACCGCGATTTCATTAGTGGAAGCGCATGATCACCTGCTGCTGGGCAAGATTAGTCGCTATCTGAACGATGCGCTGAAATCTCGCACCATTGATGAATTGCGCCCGACAACGCGCGCACCTAATCTGAAACTTACTGGCAATCCGTCGAAAAAAGTATTAGCGAAGCGTAAAGAGAAAAAAGCCAGTGAAGAGAAAAAACCGCGGGTAAAAAAACGCCATCGTGATACCAAAAACATTGGTAAACGACGTAAAGCCAGCAATCCTGCCACGCCAAAAGAGGCTGAATAAGAGCCTGTAATTTAAATTGTGTATCTGCCTGTTTTTGATATCTTCACTCCGATAACGGAGACAGGTAATTATGGACGAAAAGAAACTCAAAGCCCTTGCGGCTGAACTGGCTAAAGGCCTCAAAACTGAAGCTGACCTTAATCAGTTTTCCCGTATGCTGACGAACCTGACTGTTGAAACGGCACTCAATGCAGAACTTACTGACCACCTCGGTCATGAGAAAAATGCCACCAAATCAGGCAGTAACACCCGTAACGGATACTCATCCAAAACGTTGCTCAGTGATGATGGCGAGATCGTACTTAACACACCGCGTGACCGCGAAGGCAGTTTTGAGCCGCTGCTGATTAAGAATAATCAGACGCGTATCACACAGATGGACAGCCAAATCCTGTCGCTTTATGCCAAAGGTATGACCACCCGTGAGATCGTCGCCACGTTCAAAGAAATGTACGATGCCGATGTGTCACCCACACTGATATCCAGAGTCACCGATGCGGTTAAAGAGCAGGTCAGCGAGTGGCAAAATCGCCCTCTGGATGCGCTTTATCCCATTGTTTATCTTGACTGTATCGTGGTGAAGGTTCGTCACGGCGGCAGCGTGATTAACAAAGCGGTATTCCTTGC
>JAATFO010000140.1 GCA_015655145.1 Enterobacterales bacterium
CGAAAAGTTATCGGCTGGTCAATGCAACCCCGGATGACAAAAGATATTGTCCTGAACGCATTACTGATGGCGGTATGGCGGCGTAATCCTCAAAAACAGGTACTGGTTCACTCTGATCAGGGCAGTCAATACACCAGCCATACATCGAAATGTTTTATAACTGTAGACGTCGGCATGGTTCAAGTAATCAGATGCCACCGGCTGAATATGAAAACCAGTATTATCAACGGCTCGAAAGTGTCTAGATTATCCGTAGCGATTCAATGCATCGGTTCGCCCCTCCCAGTGACGGTAATATTCCCGTACTCTTTCTTTTGTCTCTTTTAGATTATCTTTCATTGAATATCTTATCGTCTTTAATCATACAACCATTTGCCAGCTTTGGCGGACTCAGCAAACATTTTGATTGTTAGCGGCTTTCTGAGCCGCTTCATCTCATCGTTAATCTGTCGGCTTTTAAACAACCTGCTGAATAGCGAAGCGTCTATAGATGGATAATATGCCTGGATATTCATTGCCGAAATATCAACACTGAATTTCTCGCTGTAATCGTCTATAGCATATGGAAGTTCATCTAACTCAGCGTAGTCCTGTAAGACGGTATCCATCTCAAGCGGAATTCTTCCTGTTTTCCAAGACACAGGTATAGATAACTCCTCTCTGAAAAACTCTAAAACCTCGGTTTCCGTTACCATATTTTATCCGTCCCACGAGCAACAGAATTGTAATGAGTTATAGTACGATACGTTATTTCAGCAACGTCTTTTGAAAGCAGTACCCAGCCAACTACTGGAATAGCTCGACCAATAAAAGTGCTGACCTTATGGGTCATAATGACGCTAAGCGTCCGTGGAGGGTAGCCACCGATCACTGTGGGAAGCTCTACCCCCCCAGGGGAATTTTGCTTTAGGAAATACTCTCCTTGCACCACGAGAGGCAATAGAAGTCCCAGGGGTTGCACCTGCAAATTTCCCTCTTGTTGATAAAATATTGAGTCCTGAGACTATGGCAGCAATAGCGGCAAAATCATCTACTCCGACCTGTTCGGCAAATTCTTCACAGAAGATCATGAATAATAGTTCATTCGCTTTAGGGTTTGGCCTGCCCGCATAGAAGTAGGTTCCGTTTAGTTCTTCTGTCGTATCCATACCAAATCCCTCTCATTCATGAATTCTGCTAATGATAAACTTTTTCTTCTATCAATCAAGTGAGGGTAAATCACTCATACGGGCAGTCGTCGCTCTCATCCTCCTCTAACTCGTCACGATGGAACACCCTGTTAATCACGAAGCCCACAACCAACCACAACACCCGCAGAACGATAGCGCCCAGCACCCACTTCATAACCGGACCTCCATAGACCATAACTTCGCATTTCGCCCTAAGACTACACTTAAACATTGATCGTTATTATCGATCAATAATATAGTACAGATCGATTAAACCTATTAAAAGAGATTTCAAATGTCGAGGCGAACTGCATGGATACTGGTGCTAATGTTCAGTGTTGCTGTATGGGGATTGGTGTTATGGATAGCGTTATAGATGAGCCAGAGAGCAAGAAGCCAGCACCATTCGCTGACTGGCAACTTACTGACAAACAGAGAGAATTTATCGAATCGTTGATAGAAGATGCGGAGTTAACTCCAGTCGAGGCCGTCAATGACATAGCAAACACTTGATAATGGGAAAGTATGGAGGTAGCGCCGGGTTATGCCCGTACCGGTTTTCTCATGACCAATAACCTGTTGCAGATGTGCAATATTTGTCACCCAGGCACTTAACGCCGTTGTGACTACGCTATGTCTGAAGCTATGAAGCAATCGGCGCTGTCCGTGGTCGTCTGTATAAGGAATGCCCAGTTGATCGCGAATGTCAGAAACCGATTTGCCTATCATGGTCATGTTTTTACCTGCCACTTCTGAGAAAACCTGGTCTTTCCACTGGCTATTTACGTAGTCCAGGAATCCCAAATCAATAAGGTGCTGGTGCAATGGAACCTGCCGTGTAGCATTTTCGGTTTTCCCCTGCCCGCCCTCAGCAATCAGCAGGTAGTGCCTTTTACTATCCTCATCAAAGCGGATCTGTGATTTTGTCAGTCTGGCTATTTCTGCCCGCCGCGCTCCGCTATAGCCAAGCTACAGGATGATCCATTTCAGCCAGTCTCGCTTTTCTTCGTTGATAGTGTATGAGACAAATTTCCTCATTTCAGACGGAGTGCAGGCACCGAAACGAGCATTTGACGGAGGAGCCGATATTCCATCCGTAGGGGATTTTTCCAAGATGTTTTTAGAGTCGGTCAGATAGGTTTTAAACAGCGATTTGTAAATTTTCAGATGCTTATGAACCGCCTCAATCCCTAAAAGCTGGTCATCGGGGATATCCTCAAGCGCGATCATCTGCTGTATAGTCATAGCCCTGAAAGGCTGCACAACACGTTTAGGCAAACCCGACACCACGCCCATAACCTTTTGAATATCCTGTCTAGTAATCAATGCAACATCGCGCTCATGGCTCAACACAGCAAAAATCACCTCCATAAAACGCTCATTTGCTGCGCTAATTGGCCCGGTCCAGCCTTGCTCTCTATCGCGTTTGTAGTCGCGCCAGGTATCCACCAGCGTCACTCCTACGCCATTTGACACATCACCAAACAAACCGGGTTTAACAGTAGGTTTCAGGGCCTCTAATGTCTGTCAGTAGCCGTTGATATCACCAGAATAAAACTGCTGATATGCTTTATGTAACATCGCCCGATTCATATCAATTTCCACCGCTGCCGAATCCACGTCAAATGGCAACTGTTCGCCGCTTTTTCCCTGGAGATTCAGAACAGATTCAATCAGGCGTTTAGTTCCCGCACTGCCATTGACGTACTCATTAACATACAGCTCATTAACCTTCCCGGCTGTAGCTGCCTGCTCAGCACCTGAGATTGGCTCATCAGCTATTTTTCTCGCTAATGGTGCTGTATTCGGGATTCGTTGGGCCTCCTGATAATCACCAGATAGGAACTTGTGCAAGACCTCATCCAGTTCAGCCCTGGTTATTGGTTTGTGCGAGTTATTTTTAATGCTGACAGCCTGAGCGGTTTCGACCTCATTGTTGCCAGATAAAACCTAGTCAACGCGCAAACGAAAATCCTCAACGGGCATTGAGCCAGTTTGCACGAACGGGATGAATGCGGAGAGTTGCGCCATGAATATGGCGGCCTGTTTGGCACTGTCAGTTTTCAGGGATTTTTTGAAAAGTTTTTGGTTCGAGTCACGAAACTGGAGGTAGAAGGTTCCGTTCCGGTTGAGCGTGTTTTTAATAGATTTTGATCCCATAGCAGATCTCTCACCTTATCCCATAACTGTTTGATTGATAAGGTAAGTTATGCAAACCAAAGAAATAAAGTAATCAATGTTACCCCTACGCTGGCATTATCCAGTTCAGGTTCAACGGGTATTTCTCAGCCTTCATACGAAGGGCACCCCGAGTCATTTAAAGTAAATCTCTCATTACTTTTCACCAGCATAAGGGAAGTGTCGCTTGCAAGGCAAGCTTGTCCGAGCATCGCCTTCTTAATCGCCGGTTGGCGATAATCGCCAAATACGCTCCCTTTACCCAACAAGGAAATATCCATCAGGCATGAAAAATGTCCGCTGTCAAGCTACTTGTTAACAAGGTAGTGAGGCAATAGTCCAAGCCCGACAATAGCTTAGGTCATATTCTGACCCTTCCCTACCTTTTGCCTTCAATGCGCCGGGTGCCGCATAGGTGCATTGCGACGGAAAACTTTGAAGCGATGCAGCGAACTCTGGCGCAGGCCGCGAAGGACATTGCCGCCGAAACAGGACTGGCGCATCGGCCCGTGGCAGACGGGTAGCGCGTGGCCAGCATTTACCGGCGCTCGGTCATGCTGGCGAGCGGGCGCTATTGCCACGCTTGATGACGGCATGCGCTTCTTGCTCGTGCCGTGGCGGCCTGTGATCGAGCAGAGGTTGGGGCAGCAGCTTGCCGCCACGGTGCGGGGCGGCGCGGGAGATCGGACGGCAGCGTGGCCTGTGCGCGGACTAATCAGTGCAGTCAAAAGCATATTTAGTGCAGCGAAACAGCTTGACGGCAGCACATTTTATGATGCGATTCATATACGATTTATATATGGTTGAATTTTATGGGTATCGTGAACATTGATGATGATCTGCACGATCAAATTCGAAAGGCTAGTGCTGTGACGTGTCGATCAATAAATGCTCAAGCCGCCTTCTGGATCAAAATCGGCATGCTGTGCGAAACGAATCCGACGCTGAGCTTCAATGAAGTGGTCACCCGTGAACTACGGGCCGCAGGCGTGGTGGCACGGCCCGTCAAGATGGGGGCGGCGTGATCAAACGACCCGAAGAAATCGCACTACTGGCAGAGTCGGGCCAATTGTTGGCGCAGGTATTCGATCACCTTGATGAGTTAAACCTGATCGGCATATCCACAATGCAGATCAACGATCTGGTAGATGACCTCATCGTCCATGAGCTCCATGCACGCCCGGCCAGCAAAGGGCAATACGGCTACGCCTATGCACTCAACGCCTCCCGAAATCATGTGGTCTGCCACGGTGTTCCCTCCGCTGAGGACATCCTGCAAGACGGGGATATTGTCAACTTCGACATCACGCTGGAGAAGAATGGCTACATCGCTGATTCCAGCAAGACTTATCTGGTCGGCAATGTGGCGCTCCCGTCACGTCAACTGGTGAGGGCTGCCTACGATGCGATGTGGAAAGGTATTCAGACCGTCCGCCCCGGTGCCACGCTCGGCGACGTAGGTCACGCCATAGAGTGGCACGCCCGCAAGAATGGCTATTCGATCGTCAGAGAGTACTGCGGACATGGAATCGGGCGCGAAATGCACGAGGAGCCTCAGGTTCTTCATTGGGGCAAGCCGCGCACAGGCGTCGTATTGCGTGAGGGCATGGTGTTCACGATCGAACCGATGCTCAACCAAGGGCGGCACGCCGTTCAAACTGAGGATGATGGCTGGACAGTCGTCACGCGCGACGGTCAACTATCAGCACAGTTCGAACACACGGTGGCCGTAACACGGACTGGTGTTCGGGTTTTAACGCTGCGCGCTGAAGAGAGATCAGGTGCGTTGAAAAGAACAATCAAATTCAATGATGCGCTGAACACCTAATGTAATGGCGGTAGTTTTTTTCTCGGCTGTGGGTCAAAGGGATAGAAAATCCGAAAGGATGCTCGGAAAATGGCATGGATCTTCGACACCTGAAGTGCTTCTTGGCAGTCGCCGCTGTCGCGTACCATCAAGGAGCTGGAAGAAGATCTGGGTGAACAGTTGTTCGTTCGCACCAGCCGCAGTACGCGGCTAACCCGTGCGGGCAAGCTGCTCTTTGAGCATGTGCCACGTATCTTCACCGCCTTGCAGCAGGCGCGCGATAGCGTGAACGCTGCCGCCAACGGCTTCCATGGTCAGTTGCGTACGCACTGTCCGATGGGATCACGCCCTCGCGCCTTCCTTCTTTGCTGGCGTTATGTCGGCAGGAAGAGCCCGAGGTCGAGGTTCGCCTGTTCGAGGTATCGCTGTCGCAGCAGATCAAAGGGCTGCATGACGACCTGTACGACGTGGGCTTTGCACAGTCCGATGACGTGGACGAAGGCATCGCGACCGAAGCGGTATGGAGCGATGCACTCATGGTTGCGGTGCCTGCACGACATCCGCTGCTCAAGCACAACCGCATCCCGCTGGAAGAAGTGCTGCGCTATCCGCTGGTGATGTGCGACCCGCACGTCTGCGAGGGCTACTGCCGCCAGATCACGCGCGTTCTTCGCGCCGTGGATGTCGAACCACTGGTGGCAGAGGAAGTCGCCTCGCTCGACCTGATGCTGACCCTGGTTTCGGCTGACTATGCCCTGGCGCTGGTTGGGGCTTCGCAGGTCGCTGCCTGCCGCACTGCCGACGTAACCCAGCCGCCCGCTGGCCGGGGGATCGCCTCGGCTCAATACCTACCTGCTGCGGCCCGACAAGGCCGCCTCCGAGCCGCTGGCCCGGTTCATCGCGCGTGCCGTTGCCGCGTCATCTTCCCCGCGCTCCTGAAGAAGACCCTTTCCGACGTTTGACGCCATGCAGCCGTGGCGCTGTGTGGCGCGCTGCGGCGTGGGTAGCACGCAACCAAGCCAGCCGCCATGCGGCTTTGCGCCTTCTGACGGCACGGTGCTGCGATATGGCGCGTGCCGTGCTAACCCCATATGCAGACAGGCCTTGCGCGCACCGTGGTGCCACGCCCTTTAATCTTGCCCTGCATCTTTTCCCGGCCTGACGGCACGCGATTTCGATGCAACGGCGGCGCGGCATGCGCCGCTGCCTGTACGTTGGATGGCGACGCCGAGTGCAGTGAGGTATGCAGTGCGAATGCACGCGTAATGACAGGCCGACGACACGTTGCAATGCATGGGGATGACTTCATTGCGCGCAATGATGAAACCTGTGGTCACGCTTCTTGCTGACAGGTGTTCAGATACTTCCACCCCTGCTTTGCAAACGCCAATGTGTGCAAAACAGAGGTGGAACCTTTGCAGCTACGAATGCAATCCACTGACAGAAAACGCCCCAAAGCGGAAGTTGGGTGTCTACGAAACCCTAGTCGGTTCACCCGCTATCGAGAACCACTGGGCAAACCCATCGATACAGCGCGCAGCGATAGGAGCGACTCGCTGCCGCATGGTTTCCTCGCAGGCGCTGATGGCTTCATCCCAATGTGGCGTTGAGACCAGTGCTTCCGCCAGTTCGGCAGCATCGAGCATGGCCGTGTTCACGCCTGCGCCCAGCGGTGGCATCACGTGCGCTGCATCACCGATCAGCGTGAGTCCTCGTCGATGTGGCCAACGGAAATCTGCAGGCAACGCGTTGATCGGTCGTGGGGCCACGATGCGATCCGCATCCGTGATCAGCGCCAGCAGGGAAGGCGCCCATCCATCGAAGCGCTTCACGAGATCGGTAGTGCTGATGCCGGCCAGCGTTTGATCGGTGCGCCCGGTTTCCTCGGCGGTTGTCTTGAACGCGGCGTAGACGCGGATCGTGGCTTCGCCATTGCGCTGGGCAAAAATCCCCGCTTCGCCGTGGAGCGAAAACAGGGTGCCATGCCCGACCAGTTCGGCAAGCGCTGGGTGGCGCTGATCCACATCGCGTAGCCATAGCTCCATGAAGGTCACGCCGGTGTACCTCGGCCGCACGTCGGACAAAGCGGTACGCACGCGTGACCACGCGCCATCGGCGCCGATGACGATGTCGAAGGGACCCAGCGTGCGGTGCTGCAAGCGGATGTCGTAACGCCCATCCGGGCGATCGGATATGCCCTGCACGGGGGAATCCCATAGGATCGCGCCAGCGTCCAGGCGCTGCAGCAGGAGCTGACGCAAGACTACACGGTCGACTTCCGGCCGGTTGCCGGTGCCTGGTTCCGGGATTTCGATATGCAACACTTTTCCCGAGACTGCATCAACATCCCGGCTTTCCTGGTCCTCATGACGCGCGAGAGACAGGAATTCCTGAAGCAACCCTGCTTTCGCCAAGGCCAGTTGTCCGTCGTCAGGATGCAGGTCCAGGGAGCCACCTTGATCGCGGCTGGTTGGCGTGGCATCGGCTTCGATGACGGTGATGGGCCAATCGTGCTGACCCAGGATATTTGCGGCGGTCAGGCCCGCCGGACCGGCACCGATGATGGCGACATTCGGGTATTGCTGCATTGTTGATCCTCTTGATAATATAGGCTCCTATCAATAATAAATAGGCACCTATGAATAGTCAAGATGATACAGCTTCCAATGACTGGCTGCCGCACACGCTCCCGATCTTGGTCATCGGTCATGTCGCTAGGCAACTATCGAAACTGGTCGATCAGGATCTGAAAGCTGTTGGCATCACGGCGTCGCAGCTTCCGGTGTTGGTGGCGCTGAAAAACGGTGAGAAGCGTACGCAGATGGAGCTGGCCAGAATCGCGGGCGTCGAACAGCCGAGCATGGCGCAACTGCTGGCACGCATGGAGCGGGATGGGTTGCTTCGCCGAGAACCGTCAGTGATGGATGGACGAAAGAGTCTCGTCATGCTTACAGAGACGGCACTTGACCGGCTTGAACCCGGCCGCGCGGCATTGAAGCAAATCGATGCGGAAGTCTGTGCTGGGCTTAGTCAGGAAGAAAGAAAGCGCTTCCTCAGCACGTTATTGCATATCTCAGAGGTTCTGAATCGGGAAGTACATAGTTGACGGAACTTCCGCTCCTGGCCGAATTCAGTCGCTGCTGACGTTGTCATCTCGCGGTTGCTTGCCCATGACCACCGTTTGGCGACGTTTCGCAACCAACTCCGCAGCCTCGCGCACCGGCTTGTCCTCGGTATGGACGTAACGCATGAACATCGCCACGGTCTTGTGCGCCGTTAGCGCCATTCCGACCTTGACCGGAATACCAGAGTTGGCAATGTCGGTTGCAGAGCGGTGCCGGATGCCGTGCGTGCCCACATGGATCACACCGGCGCGCTTGAGGATGCGCGTCCAGCCGCCGTAATACTCGCCCGCGGTCAGATGCTGCCCCGGATGGTTCGGTGACGGGAGCACATGCGGGCAGCCGCCCTGACGGGGCGCGCTGGATAGCAGCCGATAGGCTTCCTCGCTCAGAGGTTTGGACATGCCACCGGTCTTGCTGTCGGGCCAAACTACGCGCCGATTCTCCATATCCACCCAATCCCATTGCAAGGTGATGATTTCGGAGCGGCGGCCAGCGAACTCGAATTGCAACCGAATCGCCAGCGGCAGAACCGCATGATGCAGTCCCAGGCCATCGGTTTCCAGATAGTCGAGATACCGGAACAGCTTGCCCATTTCTTCATCGCTAATGAGGTGGGTGGCTTGGCCGTTGGGGTACATGGGAACGTGGCGGCACGGGTTGGTGCCGTCCGGCCGTTAGCCCCAGACTTCGGCTAGATTGAACATCTTGCGCATCACGCTGAAGGTGCGGTTCGCGTCGCCGGGCTTGTGCGCCATCTTCTTCATCGCCCCGGCCACGTCCGGGCATTTCACATCCTGCACTTTCATGTGGCCCAGCATCGGGATGATGTTGCGCTTGATGCTCTTCTGGTAGCCGACCTGCGTACTGGGCTTGTTGCGCTGCTTGGAGTGATCTTCCATGAACTTTACGTACAGTTCGGCAACGGTGGGAGCCTTGCGCGCTTCAGTCTTAGCCGCGCCGGGATCACCACCCCGGCGAACCTGGGCCAGCCATTCCTGCGCCAGCGAGCGGGCCTGTTTGACGATCAATTCTCCGTACTGGCCCAAAGCGGGCTTGCGGCGCTCGCCAGCGTTCGTGCAGTACTGGAGCATGAACACCTTGCGGCCCGCTGGGGTAATCTTGCACAGGAAACCGAGCACCAGCGTATCCCGGAGTTCGACGGCTTGCGCCTGGGGGTGTGCCGCATCGAGAGCGGACTTGGTGAGCTTGATTTTCGCCATGATGACTCCTCGGAACGGCCCGATTTCTGGGAGTCTCATAGGAGCCTTCAGCGGGAAAGTCGGGTCAGGTTTCGGAAAGCACCGGCATATGTTGAAATCGCCTAACCAATTGATAACCCTTCTGTATCTGGCTTCGGCGAACTTCAGCGAAATGCGGCTCTGGAGTCATGGTGAAATGAAAAAACCCCGCCGAAGCAGGGTTTATATTAATGATATCTGAGATACACTTATTTATTACCTGTTGCAACGGTGGCTGAATTAGTGGTGACTCCAATGAGTAGAACATGTACTTCTCAATGAAGGCTCCGATGACTTTTTCATGAAGCCCAATCGAACGTGAGAAGCAGATTGTTTTCCGGGCCAGACGTTTAATACGTGTTCTCAATGTCAGGTTGTTGCGCTCAATACGCTGAGTAAATATCTTGCCGCTCATATAATTACATTTCAGAACTTCTCCGGCTGATTATCATGCCTGTGTTAAGGTCGTGAAATATGTAAGCCAGTACACCCCCATTTTCGGTGTTAACTCCATACCAGAGCCCGTTCTGCCGATAAAACTCCATGTTGATCAGGCTTGCAGATGAGCGCCGCATCAGCACCCGGCGATGAAGTTATCCGTCCTGGTGAGCGTTTTTAAAGTACGAATGACAGTATTAATGCCGACTTTCAGCGTTCTGGCCGTATCCCGAACCCAGGCCCGTTGAAACCCTGTCGGTGCGCGATGCTTTACTCCCCGGCTTACGGGCTTCATAAGCGTAAGTAAGCGGGAACACCCGAAGGTCGTCACGGCCGAGAAATTTGCTATGGCCTTTGGGATTCAGGCCATGAAAGAACCTAAAAGCGAGCATTACGGGTCATAGGCTGCCAATTAGAGGCATCACCGATCTCTTCAGCCAGGTAATATCATCCCGCCCAACTCCCGTGTATGCGAAATAACGTCATTGAATACGGGCAACCATCAATCTGGATGGATTTAATAACAGCATGATCATTTACAGTCAATATGTATTACACACAGTTTGCCATCCAATCCGATTACAGTAGGTTGTTTTAGGCATCGTGTTTTGAATATTTTGTAGGCTTTGATTAAGTTGCTGCTGTTGTTGTATTTGTAATTGTTGTTGCTGGTAAGCTTGCTGATCTTGCTGTTGTTTTTGAATAATATACACAGCAAATTCCTCACACTGTGCTTTATTTGGCGGCTGGACTTCGGCACCGCCAGAAACATTTAAGAATACTGTTTGATACACCGCCGGGTCATATGTCCAACTATTAAGAGCGCGCGCTGCAAGATTTTTACCCGATGCAGCAGTTTGGTAATCAATGTAACCCAGGGCTACACATTTGTTCGCGGTAACCTCCATACTGGCTATACGATTGTAGTTTTCAAAAGGAATAGCAGGTTTTGAAGCAGTGCAACCAGAAAGAAAGGTTACAACTGCCACAACAAAAATGGTGTGCTTCAACGGTATCTCCTGATGCCCACATATTCAGAACATTCTTATTCTGATATGTTCTACCATACGTAAACAAAAGTAAATGTATCATTAAAATATCGGCATTAGAAACTTATTAACCGTCTGTTTTTTATCTTATTTTTATATATTGACGGCAAAAAATTAATGAGCAACCGCCAAACAATCGGTATCCCGCAGCCAGCTCATTTACAACCAGAAGACATCGTGTACCTGCCCGTGATGTCAACAAAAGAAAAGAAGAGAATCACCGTTTGAAGCAGATATTCACTAACCTGATTCTGCCGGTACAAGAGGCGTCCTGTCAGGCATCAAACAGATTCATACAGCTGGAGTCATGCGGGGCAATGACCATATCAATGCGCATTCAGCCTGTTTCAATGTGGCATGCTAAAAGACCTGCATTACCGTTTACAGGCCTGTTTATTCGTTTCTGTACATTTTTCATCAGCATACCCTGGGATAAAATGCTTCGTACTCAGTACAGTATCCACCAGACGGAGGGGCAAAACCATTCGGGCTCATGTCCAACGCGATTTCTTAACTACGGCAACATGCCAGATTATCATTTTACATATCAATATCAATTAGTTATGTTTTTTAGTTCTTGAGATGCTTAACACGCTTGCTAAAAGAGGGCATTAATCTAGCGCCTGGCCCATCAGGCAAATTTTACTTGCCACTTTGGCCCTGGGCAGGGCGCGAAATCCTCACGTACTACGTGTATGCGACGGTTTCTCCGCGCTGCCCGTGTCCTGCGACAATAATACCGACTGGGCCAGGCGCTTAGTGTTACTGAGGAAAATATATTTAATACGCAACAGAATTTTCTCACATTTACCTTACAACAATAATGTGATATAACTTTCATTTTAAAATAACACAAGAAATGTAAAATGGTAATCTACTGGTACGTAAGCATTTTCATATCCGCGATAGCCATGGTAGAAGTATTTCTTTCGAAGCAAGAGAACACCATTAAATTAAGGTTATACCTTTTTATTCTTTGTGTTTTTCTGCTTTTTACCTTCGGAGGGATCCGTGGACTTGGTACAGGATTAGATGACTTCCAATACAGATCTTTCTTCACCGAATTCAGAGCAAAAATAGCGGTTGAAGGATTATTACAAACCATTAGCGATTTTCGTTTTGAACCTGGTATTTATCTTATTGCATACCCGGTAAGTGTTTTTACAAAAAACCCAGATATTTTCATGTATGTTTTCTGCTTAATTGCAGTATGTGTTAATGCGTATTATTTTAAAAAGTTATCACCATTACCCACTGTCGCTTTAGCTATTTACTCAGCTCATTTATTTATAAACAAAGACATTAATCAAATAAGGTTTGGATTAAGCTCAGCGTTTTTTCTTGGCTTTGTATATCATGTATACAATAAAAATAAGTTAAAATCACTTTGGCTATTTATATTATCATTCATAAGTCATGCCACCGGGATTACCGCTATTTTAATACCTTTAGCATTAATTATAAGAAAAAATAAATATATTCCAACAATCATCGTATTGGCCAGCATTCCAATAGCTTTCATGGGAAGTCAGATTATTATCTCTGTGTTATCTGAACACTTAGGTGCTCTCGGGGAACGTGCCATGTCTTATTCCAATCGAGATTCAGCACAAGAACAAGGTATACTGACATTATCTAACATTAAAAATATCATATTAGTTATCGTCTTTAGTTATATATTACTGAGCAATAAATTGAAAAATGAAAACCCGGAGAAATTTTCTTTTTTCTATATTCTGGTTATAAGTTTTGCTATCGGAAGCGGGCTAAGAATTGCATTACAAGATTATGCTTCAGGAGGAAGACTAGCCAATTATTTACTGCAAACAGAACCGGTATTAATCTCTATATGTATATATGAAACAAAGAAATTAAAGAAGATGGCAGCGATCGTAATTACGCTAATGATGGTATTATATTATCTGTATTATAATACTATAGCGCATAACCAATCGATCGAAGGATACACAGTATCCCCTACGTTCCAAATAGTTAACTAAAAATATCCATACTAAATGTTATTTTAATTACACAAAAAAACAGGTTAATCATCCCTAATAACTTATTGAGGTAAGTTATTAGGGCGTATCTATTCGTATAATATATATAAATTTATTGTGTGTATCCCCTACCGCTGCTCCCTCAATATCAAATCGTCATTGGCAAATCAGCCATGCACAATGACATATGTTGGACGACAACTAAACTAAATGTCATCATCAGATATAAGACACTCACGTCAGAGAAAGGCATTTTCCCGTAGCCAATCCTGTTTATATTTAGAGAAAAAAGCGGCTATTGCAACTACCCGGTAGGTATTATTGTCGCAGTCAATTTGGACACGAACAGCGCGGAGAAACCGGAGTGTGCTCGCAGTACGTGAGGATTTCGCGCACTGCCCTGAGGGCCAAAGTGGCAAGTAAAATTTGCCTAATGGGATAGGCTCTTATCTGAGTATAAATCTACGATTAATGGCGATTACCAACGCTGGTTGAGCTCACGCTCAGTGGTCACACAATAACAGAGACATTCAACAATACTCAGGCCCTCTTCGCATTAAACCTGGTGGATACCCTTTGTGAGACAGCTTATGTTGATTCATTTTTTGTCCCATGAATCTCTTCTGGATGTGGGTTTATTTACTTAGCGCATATTCTGCATCAGTGGAAAGAATGAAACCGAGCACCAGGGAGAAAAAAAGACAATTGCCGGACAAGGCCCGGCAATTATAGCAAGTAAATTTAAGTCAAATAACAGATGTTTTTACTTCCATTTCTGGAATTTTTTTCCTTTTTAGAAACCTGTTTTCCAGGAAATTCCACGACAATATTGCCAAAGTCAACGAAATTAAAATGGTCAGGAGCAATCCGACGAAAGGGTGTCTATCATATATACCTAAATATATTAATATCTGAATAACTGGCCAATGGTATAAATATAATCCATAAGAAAAATCACCATATTTACCAATAGGTATCTCTTTAAACACTCCGGTACAGAACAGGATCACAACAGAAGAGTATGCAATAGGTTGTATAAAATGCGTTAACTCCGTCTTTTTCGTCACGAAGAAAATAACCAATGATACTATTGTTATTATTTTCAGTTGTTTGAATATATTTTCATTTGTGGCCAGCAATGTTCCAAAGAAGAAATAACTTGACAAGCTAATGAATTGTTTTGCCAACGTATCAGCTTTCCCGCCTGAATAAATATAAGTAAAGAAATAAAACCATGCGCAGGATATTAAGTAAATTACCACGTACGATAATAATGGTTTTTTCTTAAGCAGCGGAATCAAAAAAGGTAATAATACATACAGTGCTATTTCAGATTTTATCGTCCAAAGAGAACCATCCATCGGTTGGTTTGGGTTGTGTTCAAACACACCAGGTAATGATGGCTGTATAAAGTTCATAAAAGAAAAGTTAGCCAGAATATATTTTATTGTTTCTTTGTTTGTTATAAAATCTGATAAAGGAAGGGATGTAACGAACACACCGATGATCAGGCACATTATTATTGTAAAAATATAGGCGGGTAAAATTCTTTTACATCTCTTTGTTATATAACTAGAAAGCGACGAGCTCCGGATATAACTTTTTGCTATTAAAAAACCACTTATTACGAAGAAGCCCTTAACAGCAAAATCACTGTCCAAAAAATATGTCAAAAATCGAAGTTCTGCATTTCTTGTGACTTCCGCTGAATGAACCAGCAAAACTATAAATGCCATGACCAGCCGAACTATATCAAAATTATTTTTTTCTTTCATTCCCCCCCCCATTCTTTTCAGGAATTATTTATTAAAAATTATCCCTGTTGTTTTTAACAACAAAAGGGTGAATAACATTGGTGACAATCTGTTTAAAACAATAAAAAACCATGTCCATTATTCTAATTACACTAGTTGCACACTACTTTGTAACATTTAAGTTATATTATTGATACAACAAAATATTATTGTCAAGAACTTTTGTTTTTGTTAGGAATTTTCTCAAGAAAATAATCAATCTGAAAATGTAACAAAAAGATAATGCACAGGATCAGAACTTATGCCCTTCCTGAATATGTTGATCAGCTATCACCCTTTGATACAAAGCAAGTGTCAAAATGAGCATAAGGAACAGACCTTGTAATTAAGATAAAGCTTACGGTTTCACTGTTCGAGTCAGCATAAACATTGATCGGTTGCAAGGACACCGACTTTGCATATTCAGATGAAACATTCGTTGTGGCTTTCGGGAAAGGGAATACGCTGGAGGAAGTATATACACCATAAGTACACGCCACACGCGAAGTACAGACGGGTGACTGCTGTAAAGACGATGAACAAAAGTTTCCCATACGTGCAAAAAGTCATCAGTGCTGGTTATTTTATGCATATGATCATATTTCTATGCACATTTTTTCCTTCTGAAGTGCCGGCTGAAACCGCATCTTCTGCCATCACTGAGTGTACTCAACACCGTATCGTAGATAACAGGCACGCATAAGGTTAATAAGTTATACCGTTTGCAAAAAATATATCTAATAGAATGAGTGGCATAACCTAAATCCGCTGATACAACGGATGATGTGTTTTTAACCTCTGCCATAAAGTCTGATAAAATCATTAGCAACTATCTGACAATTCATCACGCTTATTGAACCAGTGTTACACGCTATATTCCTATAAATATCAGCCAATTCTGTTGTCAACCACGACAGAATGAAAATTAAAAAAATGATTATTGATAATAAACCTGTTGTCGACAGTGGCAACTGGCAGCATGTGAATTATACTTACTTTCATCAGTCCAATGAACCAGTCAGACTGGCATGAAATTATCCCCATAACAGAATGGCAGATCTTTGATATAGATAGGTTCGCAGTTTACAGACATAAAAAATAAACTTCACCAACGTTCAAACCAATATACAAAAGTTATTAATAACACTGATAGTATTGCAAATATTATACCTGGAACTCTATCTGGATACCGTCGTGAAAAAACAATACGGAAGATTATTACGGCATGTAAACAAGCAATTTCTCACATTAAAATAAGAGATGTAATTCCATAACCAATTGAAATAATTTACTTGTTACTGAAAATATTCATGAACAATCTATGCTGAACAGCTCACTCACCCCAGGAAAATTAATGGAGAATAACCATGAAGAAAACAATTGTAGCTGGATTTGCCGATCTGAGAACCTTGAAACCTTCACAAAATGGGCAAAGCGTATCCCTCGCCGGATGGGAAAAAGGTAGCTCGGTTGGTGGCGGCGAGTTTATTGGCCACTATGGAAATGAAGTTGATGACGGCGGAGTTATCGCCAGCGGAGACGGGTTCTGGTGGCAACGAAACATGAATCCCGACCAACTGGACGTGACCCATTTTGGTGCACTGACAGGAACAACATCATCAACTGACTGTATTAATGCGGTAGAATGCATGTTTGCCTGGAGTCAGAAAAATTATCCGTCTATTGGCGTGCAGTTCCCGTCGGGATCATTTTATCTGTCATCATGGGATATCAGCGAAACTTATTATAGTTATTTCCGTTTCATCGGTGCGGGAAGTAATAAAGCATGCGGACAGTTTAGTAATACCATTTTGAATAGTGACAAAGTTGGCCTGTATATTTTATCCGTTAATGCCAGAAGGACGGAGATATCCGGATTTGAGATAAATGGTGAGTATAATACCATCGCTAACACTCAGGGATTTTTCAACAACATTTGTCAGGAAGGACAATACGGTCATTTTTTCAATTTGCGTTTAACATACATGGGCGGTGTTGGTTTAAATCTGATGGATACGCTCGATTGCCAGATAAAAGAGTTTTATGGTTCGAATAATTATGATAGCGAAATTCGTTGCAGGTACTCCGATATAAAAAGCTGGGATCACTGCACAGCCGTTAAAATTGTTGATGGTCATATTCTCAAAAATAATGGGGTAAACGCCTGTATTGATGCTCCCCGGACAACACAATCAATGATAGAAAACTTCTGGCTGGAAAGTATTTACAACGCGCCGCCAATGGATATCAATAACGGAGACTGGAGCTGGTTTAAAGTGAGTGTAGAGGATTGCAATATTGCGATAAATGCGCAGTCATGTAGTTTAATTGAAGAAGGAACTAACTTTCAAGGGCCATCCTCTCTTGATGACAGCGTGTCGGCGACTGCATGGTTATCTGGATGGGAACATGGGCGAACCCGTCTGCAAGCGACAGGAACTAATATCCATGGTTTTTTTGCTGCAGACATTGTTACCAGCCGCACAGTGATGGATAATCAAGGTTCAAAGAGCGCATGGTTTAAAGTAGGTCGTGCTTATATTGGTCTGATCAACGAAGAATTAGAAATTGAAATACTTGGCACGCGTGGATTTAATTCTCTGCCGGTATCTATGGTAACGATAAATGGTGGTGGTGATGCTCGGGGATTAACGAAAATAGCAATACAACGTGTTGATTTAAATAAATTCAAAGTAACAGCCAGTTTTGAAGGCTCACCTTGCATTTCATCTGTTAAATATACCGTAAATGAATCCTATGTTACTGTATACGTTCTCATTGATAACTACACCAGAAATGCGGCTGTGTTTGCCCGAACAAATGGGCCGAATAGATTTACCTCTGGTGCATGGGCACAATGGGTTCCAGCCGGCACAGTATTGAGTGAGGAACCCATGGGGACGCTGGCGCAAAACCGGGTGTCTGTTCATAATCAACTGGCCGGTATCGGCGCAAACGAAGATGGGAATCTGGTGGCTAAAACTCATGCAGTTGCTATTACTGCTCTTGACGGTTACAGCATAGCGGGAATGATGCAAATAGTTATTAATGGGTCACTTCATTACGTACCCTACTACAAAGCCGCAGAAATATAATAGATCATACGTATTATAGAAATAATATTATTGAGTAGGATAACTAATTAGAATTTATCCAGATACACCAAGTTTTCCTCATGAAAGGAAAATGTCAATTACGTTAATTTATATTAGTTCTGGTAGTTACCACTTAATCCTACAGGTAACTACCAGGTTATTTCTTAACTTAAGCATTTCTCTTTAGCAGGCTGGCAAGAACACAGGGTTATTGACAGGTTTTATTTAATCGCCTGTTGCCAGTTAAAAAACATCTCAGGCCAGTATTTTATCGCCCCTTTATTCGCACTACCAATAGAAAATCCATGACCACCCTGATGGAACAGATGCATTTCAACATTTATTTTATTTTTATTTATTGCATTAAAAAGTAAGACGGAATTTTTCGACGATGCGACACCATCATCTAACGCATGAACGATAAAGGTGGGCGGTGTTTCTTTTGTTACCAGTAATTCCTGTGAGTATTCCTCAATAGTCTGTTCACCAGCATTTTTACCAATCAATGCCGACCGAGTGCCTTTATGGGTGATGCCATCTTTCAGGGAAATAACAGGGTAGATCAAAGCAGAAAAATCTGGCCTGGCCGTAACTTTATCGATATCATCAACGGCATCATGATATTTTTTGTCAAAGTTATTACTTAAATTTGCTGCTAAATATCCCCCGGCAGAAAATCCCATGACACCAATCGATTGTTTATTGATAGCGTAATAATCCGCTTTGAATCTTATCAATCGTAAAGCTCGTTGAACGTCGGAAAAAGAATCATCTCTGGCATTAATATCGCCATCATGTGGCAGCCGATAGATTAAAATAAAGGATGAATAACCATGATTACTCATTTTTTTCGCCACATTAATTCCCTCAGCATCCATCATTATATAACTGAATCCTCCACCGGGAACTATTAATATCGCTGAGTGGTTACTCTTTCCTTTGGGTGGTATATATATCAATTCCGGGGAAATAACTTTTTTCACAGCTCTGTTTTTTACAGCATTATTCTTACTAAAATCAATGCTTTTATAACTTCCCGCTTCAGCCTCTGTTCCCCATAAAGATATTTTTTCATAAGAAAACGAAGTCACTGGGTAAACCAATATAAGAAAACAGAGGTAAACTTTAAAAAGACTTTTTTTCAAATTTAAAAAAAACATATTTCCCCCTGATAATGATAAAAATAAGGAATAAAAATATCACAGAACTAACAAACCGCGCAGAATAAAAATGTAAAACACGTTACATAAGGCATGTGTACCCAAGTAACGGCGCGGGGCAGCCAACACTTCTGCATCCTGAAGCACGACGGGGAGATACCGAAGAAGATGAAGGCTAAGAGCCTATCCCGGTAGGTATTATTGTCGTAGTCAATTTGGACACGGGCAGCATGGAGAAACCGGAGCGTACACGTAGTACGTGAGGATTTTGAGCACTGCTCAGGGACAAAGTGGCAAGTAAAATTTGCCTGATGAGACAGGCTCTATGCTTAGATAACAATAGTGGATATACAGCGACTTAACATTCTGTTTTTCTCAGTAACCTCTCCGCGCAGGCTTGCTGCGGTGGCTATCCTCAACCGCGATTAATTGAACGTGCCTTTACTCACGCTAAGTAAAGGCTCAGCCCGCGATGAAACCGATGACAAATTGCTTCTGACCACGCAGAGACGTCATGCGAATTGCTGACAGGTAACCTTGTGGCGCCGCTATACAGTGTATTATCGGTGTTGACTCCGGCCTTTACCATCACGCAATCACCAGTTCCAGTGGCCGTTCTGCCAACGCATGCTGTGCGGCGAGAGGTAAATGACTGTCGGTAATCACACAATCGAAGGCATCCAGCGGCAGGGCAAGAAACGTGGCAATCTTGTTATATTTCGAGCTGTCGCTCAGCAACACACGTTTGGTACTCACCTGGCTGGCCATATTTTTTACCGTAACCTTACTTTCATCAGGCGTAAAAATACCACGCGGCCCCCAGCAAGAGGCGGAAATAAAGGCCACATCAATGGCCAGATGGCGCAAGGCTCGTGCAGCGGCTTCGCCAACGCAAGAACGGTTTTCACGACACAATGTGCCACCAGTATGAATCAACCGGCACTGGCTGGATTCAGTGAGCATACTGGCAATGACAAAATCATTGGTAACCACCAGAATATCGTCACGGACCACCAATTCCCGCGCCAGAGACAATGTGGTCGTCCCGGCATCAAGGTAGATACAGCTGTTGCGGGAAATATGATGGGCCGCACAGCGACCAATAGCCATTTTTTCTGCACTGGACATGGTGGTTTTATCCAAATGCGAAGGCTCCGCTGCCAGGCGTTCAGTGGTGCGAACCCCGCCCGAGACCGATAAGACTTCCCCCTGGTCTTCCAGTTTCTGCACATCGCGCCGGATGGTCATGTGTGAAACACCGAGTCGCTCTGTCAGCTCGGCAATACTTACCACACCGCGTTCCGCCACGAGGGCTAAGATTTGTTTATGTCGTTCAACAGGTATCACGATGATCTCCACGGGAAAAGAGTAATCCCTTGCATTTTACGTGAACGCCAACCAACGTCTATCAAAAATTCACAAATCACAGCCTCCACAATTTTATCTATTTTATTGATTTTTAACTTAAAAATAAAAATACGCACAAAATGAGTATTAATTATTGTTATGTTGATTGATCATTTTTGTTCTAATTTGGGATGTAAATCACAATTTACCCCCTTATCGATCCGTACAATCTCACAATACAAAACAAATAATCACTAAATTTAACATAGGAGCGCGTATGACAGACGCATTAGTACGCAATGTAGGTGTAGTCGGGCTGGGTTCTATGGGCATGGGCGCCGCACAATCGTGTATCAAGGCCGGGCTTAACACCTGGGGTGTTGATCTTAACCCTGTCGCGCTGGAAACCCTGCGTAACAGTGGCGCTCGCGATGCACAAACCAGTGCAGCACCCTTTGCCAGCCAGTTAGATGCTGTATTGCTGTTAGTGGTCAATGCCGCACAGGTAAAAGCCATTCTGTTTGGCGAAAACGGTCTGGCCGCACAACTGAAGCCCGGCACAGTTGTGATGGTTTCATCCACTATCTCAGCCGAAGATGCGCAGTTTATTGCCAAAAAACTGGCCGAATATCAACTGCTGGTCCTTGATGCCCCAGTATCCGGTGGTGCCGCGAAAGCCGCCATTGGTGAAATGACGGTAATGGCGTCAGGCAGCGATGCTGCCTTTGACAAACTGAAACCGGTGCTTGATGCCGTGGCATCGAATGTTTACCGCATTGGCAGCGAAATTGGCCTGGGTTCAACCGTTAAAATCATCCATCAGTTGCTGGCGGGCGTACATATCGCCGTGGCGGCGGAAGCCATGGCGATGGCCGCACGCGCCGGAATCCCGCTGGATATTATGTACGAAGTAGTGACCAATGCCGCCGGTAATTCCTGGATGTTTGAAAACCGCATGCGACATGTGGTTGATGGTGATTACACACCAAAATCCGCCGTGGATATTTTTGTTAAAGACCTGGGCCTGGTGACGGATACCGCTAAAGCACTGCATTTCCCGCTGCCGCTGGCGTCTACCGCGCTGGCCATGTTCACAGAGGCCAGCAATGCCGGCTACGGCAAACTCGACGACAGCGCCGTGATCAAAACATTCAATGGCATTACCCTGCCAGAAAAACAGGACCAAAACTAATGCGATTAGGTGTTATTGCCGACGATTTTACGGGCGCCACCGACATTGCCAGTTTCCTGGTACAAAACGGTATGTCCACAGTGCAACTGAACGGCATACCGGCTGAACAGGAAAACATCAAGGCAGATGCCATCGTTGTTAGCCTGAAATCACGTTCCTGCCCGGTGGAAAAAGCAGTAAACGATTCGCTTCAGGCCCTGCGCTGGTTGCAGCAACAGGGTTGTGAACGTTTTTACTTCAAATATTGCTCAACATTCGACAGTACTGCGCAGGGCAATATTGGCCCGGTGACCGACGCGCTACTCACGGCGTTGAACAGTACTCAGACCGTGATTTCACCTGCGCTGCCGGTTAACGGACGCACGGTCTATCAGGGCTATCTGTTCGTGAATGAGCAACTGTTGTCCGAGTCCGGCATGCGCAACCATCCGGTAACCCCCATGACCGACAGTAATTTGATGCGTCTGATGGCGCGTCAGGCTCAGGGCAAAGCCGGCCTGATTCCGACAGCCATCATCGATCAGGGTGCGACGGCGGTGAAACAGCGGCTGGCGGAGCTGCAAGCTCAGGATGTCCGTTATGTGGTGCTGGATACTCTTAACGAACATCATTTGCTGACACAAGGCGAAGCGTTGCGTGACATGACGCTGGTGACGGGCGGTTCCGGTCTGGCCATTGGTCTGGCGCGTCAGTGGGCCTCCGTGGGCCTTGATAAACATCAGGCGCAAGCCGCTGGGATGCCGCAAGGTAAACGTGCGGTGGTGATCTCTGGTTCATGTTCAACCATGACCAACCGTCAGGTGACTGCTTATCGTCAACAAGCGTCGTCACAGGCCGTAGATGTCGCGGCCTGTTTAGCCGACCAGGCCGGGTACGCCACCGAGCTCTGCGACTGGGTGGAAGCCAATGCCGATCAACCGCTGGCGCCATTGCTGTATGCCACCGCAGATGCGGCAGAATTGCAGGTCATTCAGCAACGTTATGGCGCGGCGCGCAGCAGTGAAGCAGTGGAACAGCTTTTCGCCGCTGTGGTGCGTGAATTGAAAGCACGAGGCTTTGCACGGTTTATCGTCGCCGGCGGCGAGACCTCAGGCGTGGTGGCACAAGCGCTGGGGATTCGGGCCTTTCATATCGGACCGGTCATTTCTCCGGGTGTCCCCTGGGTACGCGACACGCAACAGCCGCTCTCTCTGGCGCTGAAATCAGGCAACTTTGGTGATGAGAATTTCTTTGCCCGCGCACAAACGGAGTTTCCGGTATGACTGAACAACATGCACGTCTTGAGATGGTGAGGCTGGGAGCCTCGTTTTTCCAGCGTGGTTATGCAACCGGTTCGGCGGGGAATCTTTCCATGTTGCTGGATGACGGCCATTTACTGGCGACGCCCACCGGATCCTGTCTGGGTGAGCTGGATCCCGATGCCCTGTCGAAAGTGACCCTGGATGGCGAATGGGTGTCCGGTGATAAGCCGTCAAAAGAGATCAGTTTTCATCGGGCTATCTATCTCAATCGTCCCGACTGTAAAGCGATCGTACACCTGCACTGCCTTTACCTGACTGCCCTTTCTTGTCTCGAAGGGCTGGATACCAAAAACTGTATCCGCCCGTTTACGCCTTATGTGGTGATGCGCGTAGGTGATGTTCCTGTGGTGCCTTACTACCGTCCAGGCGATCAACGCCTGGGCGAGGACCTCGCCAAACTGGCACCGCATTACAAAGCATTTTTGCTGGCTAATCACGGTCCGGTGGTGGTGGGTAAATCGCTGCGTGAAGCGGCGGATAATACCGAAGAACTGGAAGAGACCGCGCGTTTGATTTTCACGCTCGGCGATCGCCCTGTCCGTTATCTTAACGCGGCGGAAATTGCGGAATTAAGGAGCTGATGATGCCAAAGTTTGCGGCTAACTTATCAACACAATTCAATGAAGTCCCGTTTCTCGATCGCTTCGCTCTCGCGGCACAAGCCGGGTTTCGGGCGGTAGAGTTTCTTTTTCCTTATGATTATTCGATCGAGGTATTGAAAGCAAAACTGAATGAAAACCAACTTCAGTTAGTGCTGTTCAACACCGCACCAGGGAATGTCGCTCAGGGTGAATGGGGCGTTTCGGCGATCCCTGGCAGAGAAAACGACGCGCGCCAGGATATCGATCGCGCGCTCGAGTACGCCATTGCCCTTAATTGCCCGCAAGTGCATGTGATGGCCGCTACCGTACCGCAAGAGGCCGATCGGGAAACCTATTGTCAGACCTTTATCAACAATATGCGTTACGCGGCAGAACGCTTCGCCAGACACGGCAAGCTACTGCTGATTGAAGCGCTTAACCCGGGCACCAAACCGAATTATCTCTATGCCAGCCAGTACCAGACACTGGAAATGGTGAACCGTATTGATCGGCCAAATGTCTTTACCCAACTGGATCTGTTCCACGCGCAATTGGTGGACGGTAATCTCAGCCACCTGATTCGCGACTACCGCGATTGTTACCGTCATATTCAAATAGCATCAGTACCTGATCGTCATGAACCGGATGAAGGTGAAGTTAACTACCCCTGGCTGTTCACGCTGTTGGATGAGGTGGGCTATGACGGCTGGATCGGCTGCGAATACATACCACGTGGTAAAACCCAGGATGGATTGGGTTGGCTTTCCCCGTATAGTTCAGTGAAATAGATCGAAGAGAAAGAAAAGCGCCGGACGCTTCGCCCGGCGCCAGGTATTTTTTGCCTGAATAAACGCTAACACCAGGAATATCATTTTACTTACATAACGCTAACTCACTAAGAAATATAATCATTTTCACGTTCGAGGTCCGGATAATGTCTACCGCCCTGCTTCTCAGTATCACTGTCGCCAGCATTTTATTGCTGCTGTTGCTGGTCATTAAAGCCAAAGTTCACCCTTTTGTTGCCTTATTGATTGTCAGCCTGGTGGTTGCCATCGCCACAGGCATTCCCACCGATCGCATTATGCCGACCATCACCAGCGGTATGGGCGGCTTATTAGGCGGTATCACCATCATCATCGTACTGGGTGCGATGATCGGTGCAGTGATCGAAGCCTCTGGCGGGGCCGAATCGCTTGCCCAACGCTTCAGCAAAACGCTCGGAGTGAAGCGTACTGTTGCGGCGCTGACCATGGCGGCCTTTATTCTCGGTATCCCGGTATTTTTTGAAGTCGGTGTTATTATTGTTATCCCGCTGATTTACGGTTTCGCCAAAGTCGCCCGGGTATCGCCAGTGAAATATGGTCTGCCCATGGCAGGCGTGATGTTGACAGTGCATGTTGCGCTGCCGACTCACCCAGGCCCTGCGGCCGCGGCCGGTATCCTGCACAGCGATATGGGGATGTTGATGCTGCTGGGGATTCTGGTGTCGATCCCGGTTGGGATTGTCGGTTATTACGTCGCCAGATCCATGAACAAACGCCAGTATCAGCTTTCTGTTGAGGTGCTGGAACAGTTGCAGATGACCGACACCGAAGGAACGGTGACAGCAAAGAACACGGAAAAATCACCGCCGGGCGCACTGTTAATTGCCACCCTGATTGTCGTGCCGATTATTCTTATCGTGCTGGGAACCATGTCCCACAGTATGTTGGCTGAAGGAAATATCCTGCGCCAGGTGATGATGGTGATTGGCACCCCGGCAATCGCGCTGTTAATCGCTCTGGCTCTCTCTGCCTGGTTTCTGGGCATCCGTCGTGGCTGGAGTAAAGATAAACTCGGCGATTTAACCGGCCATGCCATCCCCAGTTCAGCCAGTGTTATTCTTGTTGCCGGAGCGGGCGGCGCCTTCGGTAAAGTGCTGGTTGAATCCGGCGTGGGTAAAGCACTGGCGCTGGCGCTGGAAACCATCCACCTGCCCCTGGTGCCTGCGGCCTTCGTTTTATCCCTGGCGCTCCGGGCTTCACAAGGATCGGCCACAGTCGCCATCCTCACCACCAGCGGGCTGTTGACCCAGGCTGTCACTGGACTCAGCGATATACAACTGGTTCTGGTGACCCTCTCTGCCTGTTTTGGCGGGCTTGGTTTGTCACACGTCAACGATGCCGGTTTCTGGGTTGTTACGCGTTATCTCGGCTTGACCGTCGCCGATGGGTTGAAAACCTGGACCGTGCTGACCACCCTGATGGGCATGACCGGTTTCCTGATCACCTGGTTAATTTTTACCCTGGTATAACAACGCCTCGTTAATGACTGACAGCGGCAATCTGCCGCTGTCAGTGGCTGGCTGATAAGCCCATCGGTACTCATCAACCTCATACCCGTGAGCAAAAATTCGCTTTTGCGCACTTCCTTTCCTCATTATTCAAAATATCACCGGTTAAGGCCGTCATTCACGCCGAGCCATTCCCCTCGCCACGTGGATATTGACTGCCGAGCCAGACATTCCCTGCTTCATCTCCCAATCCCAGACTAAAAAAACGCCGATATCGCGCAGAAGCCTGTCCCTTTGATTTCGCACAAAATACCCATGATATATGCATGGTATAGAAGGCGAACATTTTGTCTGTTATGCAGATAACGCAATGGAAACCATTGTTGTATGGTGCAAATTAAGGAGTCGTTATGAGCAAACCAAAAGATCCCGGCAAACGTAAAAAGTTATGGGGCTGGCGTGGGATCGGCGTTTTATGCGTGGGTCTTGTGGCAGCCATGCTGTTGCTGGCGGGTGGCGCAACCGTTCTGCATAAAACCAGTGATACGGCATTCTGTGTCTCATGCCACAGCATGGAACAGCCGCTGGCGGAATATCAAGGCAGCATACATTTTCAAAATCACGCCGGTATTCGCGCCGAATGCGCCGATTGTCATATTCCCGGCCAGCCGGTCGATTATCTGCTTACTAAAATCGGCGCCATTAAAGACATCTATGGCGAAATCACCGGTAAAATTGATACGCCAGAGAAATACAACGCGCACAAACTGGCGATGGCGCAATCCGTCTGGGATACCATGAAAAAGAACGACTCTGCGACCTGCCGTTCCTGTCACAGTTTCACCGCCATGGATGTCCTTGCCCAACGTACTGAAGCACGTAAAGAACATCCAGTCGCTATGCAACAAGGGCAAACCTGCATTGACTGTCATCGTGGCGTCGCCCATATACCGCCGGATATGAGTGAGAGCAATTCCGCTGGTGCGGTGCAATTATCTGCCGCTGCCGCACAAACGCCCGTTGGCGCCAGCCCGCTCTATACCATCAGTACCCAACCTTTTAGGCTGGAAAATGCCACCGAGGCATCTGCCGGCACCCTCCTGCCCACCACCGAAGTCGTCGTACTACAGCGTGACGGCGATGTTCTGCAAGCTCGCATTAACGGCTGGCAACAAGATAATGTTAAAAGCGTCATCTACGCCGCCCCAGGCAAACGTATTATCAGCGCGTTGCTCGATGAAAGCGCCATCAACCGCCTTAACACGCTGAGTTCAAAAACCGATGCCGCGACCGGACTGGTCTGGCACCAGGTGGCACTTGATGTGTGGCTAACGAAAAATGCATTGATTCAGGACCCGCAAAAAATCTGGCAATACGCCTCAACGCTGATGACGGCAAACTGTACTGGCTGCCATGGGTTGACAGCACTTAATCATTTTAACGCTAATCAGTGGATTGGTGTGATGAAAGGTATGGCCCCACGGACATCGCTCGATCAGGAACAACTCCGCTTACTCACGCAATATGTGCAGAAACATGCCAGCGATATGGCAACGCCAGGAAACTCCACAGCACAGGACGCCGATCATGAAAAATAATCGTCTTAACTCACTGTCCCGACGTCGTTTTCTTCAGGCCAGCAGCGCGCTACTTGGCATCAGCGCGCTTGATTTATTTTACAGTAAATCGGTGTTAGCTCAGGCGATCGCCACCGCCTTGCCACAATTTACCGCGCTGCGTCCGGCGCAAAAAGGCATTTTGACCAGCGCGCACTGGGGTGCGTTTGAAGCTATTGTTGAAAACAACCAAATGACGGGCGTACAGCCGGTGCAGGACGATCCGGCACCGAATGACTTGATCACCATGGCGCCTTATCAGGTCCATGCGGCGAACCGGATCAAATATCCAATGGTCCGTAAAAGCTGGCTGGAAAATGGTCCTGGCAGTCACCCTGAATTGCGTGGTCACGATGCATGGGTACGTGTTAGCTGGGACAAGGCCATTGAACTGGTCAGTAATGACATTCAACGATTACAAGACACTTATGGCCCCGCGTCCATTTACGCCGGCTCTTATGGCTGGAAAAGTACCGGGATGCTGCATAATTGCCGCGCACAACTTAATCGCCTGATGAATCTGGTGGGCGGGTTTCTCAGCTACAGCGGCGATTACTCCACTGGCGCGGCTCAGGTTATCATGTCGCACGTGGTCGGTTCCATGGAGGTCTATGAACAACAAACTACCTGGCCAAATGTCATCGACAACTGCGAACTGGTTATCCTGTGGGGATGCAACCCACTGACTACACTTAAAAATAGCTGGAACGTGCCCGATCATGTCGGTTTGGAAGGCTTCGCGGCGCTGCAACAAAAAGGCACGCGGGTTATCTGTATTGATCCCATCTATAACCCCAGCGGCAAGGCGCTGAATGCCGAATGGATTGCGCCGGAAGCCTATACCGATGCCGCTATGATCCTTGGCATGGCGCATACGCTGCTCAGTGAACAACGTCATGATGCGCAATTTCTGCAACGTTATACCGTCGGCTTTGATAAATTCCAGGCGTATTTACTGGGAGAGGATGACGGGATTGCCAAAACAGCCGAATGGGCCAGTGACATTTGCGGCATCAACGCGGACACCCTGCGCCAGTTAGCCCGTGACATCGTCAATCATCGCACCATGATCATGGCGGGTTGGGGTATTCAACGTCAGCACCATGGCGAACAACCTCACTGGTTACTGGTGACGCTGGCGGCCATGGCCGGGCAGATTGGTTTACCCGGCGGTGGTTTTGGCTTTAGTTACCATTATTCCTCCGGCGGTAGCCCAACAGCCAAAGGGGGAATACTTTCCGGTATCAGTGCCGGAGAGGCACCGAAGAATGCGCCAACACCGATTCCGGTCGCCCGAATCGCCGAGTGTCTGACCAGTCCAGGAAAAACCATCAATTTCAACGGCAAAAAAATCACTTACCCTGAGGTGAAAATGGTTTATGTGGCTGGCGGTAACCCGTTTCATCAACACCAGGACACCAACAATTTATTGCACGCCTGGCAACGCCCGGAAACGATTATCGTTCATGAACCCTACTGGACTGCATCGGCGAAACACGCGGACATTGTTCTCCCTTGTACCACCTCGTACGAACGTAATGATCTGGACATGGGCGGCGATTATTCACAACTTTATGTCTTCCCGATGCATCAATGCGTACCACCGCAACATGAAGCGCGGAATGATTTTGATATATTCCGGGCGATTGCCGCTCGTCTGGGTGTTGAATCCGCCTTTACTGAAGGTAAAGACGAGATGCAATGGCTCAAGTCACTGTATGACAATATGAAAGATCAGGCACGGAATGCTGGCGTAGCATTACCGCCGTTCGATATGTTCTGGCAATCGAATAATTACATTCGTTTCCCTATACCAGAAACCAATAATCACTGGGTGCGCTTTGCCGATTTCCGCGAAGATCCGTTACTGAATCCGCTGGGAACCCCCTCAGGTAAAATTGAGATCTACTCGCAGGCTATCGCCAATATGCACTATGACGATTGTCCCGGTCTGCCGGGATGGCGTCCGCCCCATGAATGGCATGGCAGCCCGGTCGCCAGCAAATATCCACTCTCGCTGAATACCGCGCACCCTACTCACCGATTGCATTCACAGTTGGACAATACACCGTTGCGTGAAAAATATGCCGTGGCTGACCGCGAAGCGCTGCTGATCAACCCCGCTGATGCCGAAAAACGGGGTATTCGTTCCGGTGATGTCGTGCGCGCATTTAATGATCGCGGGCAAATACTGGTGGGAGCCAGCGTAACGGCAGAGATACGCCCGGGCGTCGTGCGTATTAGTGAGGGTGCCTGGTATGATCCCGCCGATCCCACGCAGCACAAAACGTTATGCAAAAACGGCAACGTCAACTGTCTGACATTTGATATTGGCTCATCGGCGCTGGCACAAGGCAACTGCGGCCATATGGCACAGTTGGAAATTGAAAAATACCCGGGTACGCCGCCCGCCAATACCGCACATACAATTCCTCAGGGCGCCTGAGTTTTATCCGATTAACGGGGCTAACACATGTCAGGCCCCACTTATTGATACAGTTCGTCACATCCCAACCGGGGCGGATGCCGCCCCATTAACCATGACAACGTGTTGCCCGGCCGCGGTCGATATTACCGGTGTAGCCTGGCGGGGAGGGTTACAACGCGCGAAAGGCGATTTCTCCGGGAATGACATCGCCCTGCCAGTAGAGTTGCGCGGCAACCCTGCCCGCCAGTTGCCGGTACAAGGTGGTCAATTCGCTGTCCGGACGCCGAATAACCGTCGGCTGGCCTTCATCCAGATCCTGTCTCAAGGTCATGTGCAGCGGTAACTGGCTTAGCAGGTGCGTATGCGCTTGTTGTGCCAGTATTTCGGCGCCTCCGCTACCGAATATCGCTTCGTGATGGCCACAATGGCTGCAAATGTAGCCGCTCATATTCTCCACCACGCCCAACACCGGCACATTCACCTTCTCAAACATCACAATGCCTTTGCGTGCATCGATCAAGGCAATGTCCTGCGGCGTGGTCACCACGACCGCGCCGGTTACCGGAATGTTTTGCGCCAGCGTCAACTGGATATCACCGGTTCCTGGCGGCAGATCAATGACCAGATAATCCAGCGCCGGCCACAATGTTTCGTTCAGTAATTGCATTAACGCCTTGCTGGCCATCGGCCCGCGCCACACCATGGCGTTATCTTCCGTCACCAGATAGCCGATTGAGTTTGTCGCCAGCCCATAGGCCATAATCGGCGCCATGTGTGTGCCATCCGGCGAAGACGGGCGTTGTTCTTCCGTTCCCAACATGGAGGGAACCGACGGGCCATAAATATCCGCATCAAGTATCCCAACGCGCCCCCCTTCCGCCGCCAGCGCCAGCGCCATATTGACCGCCGTACTGGATTTCCCTACCCCGCCTTTACCCGAACTGACTGCGATGATGTTCTTCACACCATTAACACCCGGCAGATTTTTCACCCGTTTCAGGGTGGCTATCTCATAACTCAGGCGCCAGTTAATCGCCTGAGCGCCGGTTTGGCGCAACAGCGCTGCATTGGCATGTTCTTTCAATGCGGCAAAGCCGCTCGCCCAGGCAAACGGCATCTCAATGTCGATATGTAAGCAGTTATCCATCAGCGCCACATGGCGCAATGCTTTCAGGGAGGTCAAATTATGCTGCAATGTTGCATGCTCAAATGAGGTCAATACCGCCTTCACCATGGCGAGCAGCACGTCTGGCGAATGATGCTGGGAAGATGAACGCATCCCGACTCCTTAATATTATCATGGTGCGTTTCTGCCTGATGGCATCGCACGGAAATCTATTGCGCTAATCATACCAGAAGCCGGAGAATTTGACTGTTGGCGTACGCCGTGACAAACCCCTTGTTTACGTAGGGCGGACCTTTCGGTTAACATCTAAGCCCCCTTTTCCCAATCAGGTGTAGTAAGTTCTACTATGACTCAAGTCGCGAAAAAAATGATGGTAACGTGCGCTTTGCCGTACGCTAATGGTCCTATTCATCTTGGGCACATGCTTGAGCATATCCAGGCGGATATTTGGGTACGTTACCAGCGAATGCGCGGCAACCAGCTTTACTTCATTTGTGCTGATGATGCACACGGTACGCCCATTATGCTGAAAGCCCAGCAGTTGGGTGTGACGCCAGAACAGATGATTGCTGAAATGAGTCAGGAACATCAGGCCGATTTTGCTGGTTTTAATATCAGCTACGACAATTATCATTCGACCCACAGTGATGAGAATCGGGTGCTGTCTGAGCTGATTTATTCGCGGTTGAAAGAAAATGGCTTTATCAAAACGCGGACCATTTCTCAGTTGTACGACCCAGAAAAAGGCATGTTCCTGCCAGATCGCTTTGTCAAAGGGACCTGCCCAAAATGTCAGGCTACCGATCAGTACGGCGACAACTGTGAAGTCTGCGGTGCCACGTACAGCCCGACAGAGTTAATCAATCCCCGTTCCGTGGTCTCCGGCGCGACGCCCGTCATGCGCGATTCAGAACACTATTTCTTCGATTTACCGGCTTTTAGCACCATGCTTCAGGCCTGGACCCGTTCTGGTGCCTTGCAAGAGCAAGTGGCCAATAAAATGCAGGAGTGGTTTGAGTCAGGTCTGCAACAGTGGGATATCTCCCGTGATGCGCCTTATTTCGGTTTCGAGATCCCCGGGGCGCCGGGCAAATATTTCTACGTCTGGCTGGATGCCCCCATCGGTTATATGGGTGCGTTCAAAAACCTGTGTGATAAACGCGGCGATTTGGATTTCGATGCATTCTGGAAAAAAGACTCAGACACCGAGTTGTATCACTTTATTGGTAAAGACATTGTTTACTTCCATAGCCTGTTCTGGCCAGCCATGCTGGAAGGTAGCCAGTTCCGCAAACCCAATAATCTGTTTGTCCATGGCTACGTGACGGTTAATGGCGCCAAGATGTCGAAATCGCGCGGCACCTTCATTAAAGCCAGCACCTGGCTGAAGCACCTTGATGCTGACAGTCTGCGTTATTACTATGCGGCAAAACTGTCTTCGCGTATTGATGACATTGATCTCAACCTGGAAGATTTCGTGCAACGGGTGAATGCCGATATCGTGAACAAGGTGGTTAATCTGGCTTCGCGCAATGCCGGTTTTATCAATAAACGCTTTGGCGGGAAACTGGCTGCGGAACTGGCCGACCCCGTGTTATACCAAACCTTTATTGATGCCGCGCCGCGTATTGGCGAAGCCTGGACGAGCCGTGAGTTTAATCGTGGTATTCGCGAAATCACGGCGCTGGCTGACAGCGCTAACCGTTATATTGATGAACAAGCCCCGTGGGTGGTGGCAAAACAAGAAGGACGGGATGCCGAGCTACAGGCTATCTGTTCAATGGGCATTAATCTATTCCGGGTGCTGATGACTTACCTGAAACCCGTATTGCCCTCACTCAGCGAGCGCACCGAAGTCTTTCTTAACCAGCCACTGACGTGGGATGGTATTCAACAGCCTTTGTTGTCCCATCAGATTGCGGCATTTAAAGCACTCTATAACCGTATTGAACTCAGCACGATCAACGCATTAACCGAAGACGCCAAAGAGGATGTCGCGGCGGCGATAGCGCCGGCAGTCAGTAGCGCACAAGCCCATGAACCGGTCGCTGATACCATCAGCATTGAGGACTTTGCCAAAGTAGATTTGCGGGTGGCCTTAATCAAAACGGCAGAACGGGTAGAAGGTTCGGATAAATTGCTTCGTCTGGTGCTTGATGTCGGTGGTGAAACCCGGCAAATTTTCTCCGGTATTCGTGCCGCCTATCCTGACCCTTCGGTGCTGGAAGGGCGGATGACCGTTATCGTCGCTAACCTGGCGCCGCGTAAAATGCGTTTTGGCGTTTCAGAAGGAATGGTGTTATCCGCCGGACCCGGTGGAAAAGATCTGTTTATTCTGGGTGCTGACGGTGGCGCGCAACCCGGTATGGCAGTGAAGTAAGCTGAGGCCTTCAGCCTTTCCCCGAAACGGAGAGGCTGAAGGACGATCATAATGCCATCAATAACAACGCATACTATTTTTTGACCATGTCACGTCTTTTGCCGAATACGACGTCCGATAACGGCTAACCGATAGCACCCCTTCATTTTTGATCGTATGATTAACACATCAAAATCAGGAGCCTGCCATGCGTACCGCATTATCTGTTTGCTGGCATTATTTACGCGCCTTTATCATTATTTATGCTTGTCTGTATGCCGGTGACGGTATCGCCGCACTACTGCCGCTCGCTATCCCTGGCAGCATCATTGGCATGTTGCTTCTCTTCGCACTGCTCGCTTCACAAATCATGCCGGTAACATGGGTCAGACCCGGTTGCCGTATGCTGATCCGTTATATGACGCTATTATTTGTCCCGATCAGTGTCGGGATTATGGATTACACCGACATTCTGCGTGCGCAGTTTGGTCCGATAGTGGTTTCCTGTGTGGTTAGCACTCTACTGGTATTGCTGATTGTCGGATTCGGTTCCCAGCGTCTCCAGGGTGAACGCAGCAGCAAGGGGCAATAGCATGAGTGATATTTGGTGGTCGCTGCCGTTGACGCTGCTTATTTTCTTTGCTATGCGCCGTCTGGCGCTCAGGATAAAACGCGCTTTTTTTAATCCTTTGCTGATTTCAATGGCAATCATTATTCCCCTGTTACTGTTGATCAACATGCCTTACAGCCGTTATTTCCAGGGCAGTGCCATACTCAACCATCTGTTACAACCTGCCGTTGTCGCCCTGGCATTACCCCTGTATGAACAAATGCATCAAATTCGCGCCCGCTGGAAATCAATTATCACTGTCTGCTTCATTGGCAGTATGACCGCGATGATTTCCGGCACCGCGATCGCTTTGTGGATGGGCGCTTCCAGAGAAATTGCCGCCACCATTCTGCCCAAATCCGTCACCACGCCAATCGCGATGGCAATCTCCGGCTCCCTGCATGGCATTCCGGCAATCAGTGCGATTTGTGTTTTGCTGGCCGGTATCCTTGGGGCGATATTTGGCCATCAATTACTCAATATGTGCAATATTCAGAGTAAAGCCGCGCGCGGTCTGGCCATCGGTAACGCTTCGCATGCACTGGGTACTGCGCGCTGTGCGGAAGTTGATTTTCAGGAAGGAGCGTTCAGTTCCCTGGCGTTGGTGATTTGCGGCATCATTACTTCACTACTGGCTCCGTTTGTATTTCCGGTGCTATTACGCCTTTTCAGCTAAGTAAACCCGGTATCCGTAAGGTGAGGGGTGTCAGCGTGCGCTAACCGATTGCCCCTGACAGTCACGATCAATATTGTCTGCGAGAAACCTGCCATGCATTCACGTTTTCATTCTGCTTTTGCCCGTTTATCGACAGATTTACAGGCCGCACTACATCCAGTAATGGATGATGTCGCTTTTTCAGCCTCATTCACCGCGCAGCATATTCAGACAATAAAACAGCGTACCCAACTGAATGATGACGCGCTGGCGCTGGTATTATTACCGCTGGCTGCCGCCTGTGCCGTGACGCCGTTATCCGCTTTCAACGTGGGCGCCATCGCGCGTGGCAACAGCGGTCACTGGTATTTCGGCGCCAATATGGAGTTCGCCGGAATCCCCCTGCAACAAACCGTACACGCCGAACAAAGCGCGATAACACACGCATGGCTGAAAAACGAAACCTCACTGGACGCCATTACGGTGAATTACACGCCTTGCGGGCATTGCCGCCAGTTTATGAATGAACTCAACAGCGGCACCGCATTGCGCATCATGTTGCCGGATCGCCCGGCGGCGACACTGGGCGATTATTTGCCGGCGGCCTTTGGCCCACATGATTTAGCCATTGAAACACGGCTGTTTGATCCGGTTGATCACGGTTATATCGTCACCGGCGACCCACTGACACAAGCCGCTATCCAGGCGGCGAATCGCAGCCATGCGCCCTACAGCCAGGCACACAGTGGTGTGGCGCTGGAAATGCGCAGCGGCGCCCATTATACCGGCCGTTATGTGGAAAATGTCGCCTTCAACCCGAGCCTGCCGCCGTTGCAAGCTGCGTTGATTCGGCTGAATATGCATGGGGAAGACTGCCGGCATATTAAACGCGCGGTGCTGGTGGAATCAGCGGATGCCCGGATACAACAATGCGCCATGACCCAAATAACGTTAGCATCCCTTGGCTGTCATGAGTTTTCCACGGTTTCATTGCACAAAGCGTAATCGATCACGTGTCACAAAATATCGCTTATTTTGTTATCAATCATTAACAATAGCTGTACTTTTGCATGAATTTTCATAGGATTGGAACACGCAGCCGCCGATTATGACCGGCATGGTTGTGAACAGGATTCGCCTGACCTGTCGGGTACGGCGAAAATTCTCCCCGTGGAAGGCTGCAACATAAAAAAACAGCCATTCCGGCAGCTCAGATTAACCCTGCCTTACTGAAGCCAGGAACTGGAGCACACACTGTATGGAACTCGAATACGAGAGTAAACGTCCGCTTTATATCCCTTATGCGGGTCCGATTTTGCTGGAATTTCCTCTCCTGAACAAAGGTAGCGCATTCTCAGTCGCAGAACGCAACGATTTTAACCTCAACGGCTTGCTACCTGAAACCGTTGAAACCATTGAAGAACAGGCAGAACGCGCCTGGCGACAGTTTCAGGACTTTAAAAACGATAACGATAAACACGTTTATCTACGCAATATTCAGGATACCAACGAAACCCTGTTCTACCGCTTGCTCGACAACCATCTTGAAGAGATGATCCCCATCATCTATACCCCGGCCGTCGGCGCCGCTTGCGAACACTTTTCTGAGATTTATCGCCGCGCCCGCGGGCTGTTTATCTCCTACCCCAACCGGGCCAACATTGAAGATATGCTGCAGAATGCCACCAAGCAAAATGTCAAAGTCATTGTCGTGACCGATGGCGAACGCATCCTTGGTTTGGGTGATCAAGGCATTGGTGGTATGGGGATCCCCATTGGTAAACTGTCTCTGTACACCGCCTGCGGCGGGATCAGCCCGGCTTACACATTACCGGTTGTGCTGGATGTCGGCACCAATAATCAACAGTTACTGAATGATCCGCTGTATATGGGCTGGCGACACCCACGCATCACGGGTGAAGAGTATGAAAATTTTGTTGCTGAATTTATTCAGGCGGTAAAAAGCCGCTGGCCAAACGTGTTATTACAGTTTGAGGATTTTGCGCAAAAAAATGCCATGCCGTTGCTGGATCGCTATCGTGATGAGGTCTGTTGCTTCAATGATGATATCCAGGGAACCGCGGCGGTGACTCAGGGTACCTTGATGGCCGCCAGTTGGGCTGCCGGACGCCAGTTGCGTGATCAAACCGTGGTGTTTCTCGGTGCCGGGTCCGCAGGCTGTGGTATTGCCGAGCAAATTATCGCCCAGATGAAATTTGAAGGGCTGAGCGATGACGAGGCGCGTGCGCACATTTATATGGTTGACCGCTTCGGTCTGCTGACCGATAAACTGCCTAACTTGCTCAACTTCCAGAACAAGCTGGTGCAGAAAAGCGATCGCCTGAGCACCTGGAACACCACCAGTGACGCTATTTCGCTGCTTGATGTGGTGCGCAATGCTAAGCCGGATATTCTGATTGGCGTTTCAGGCCAGCCGGGGCTGTTTAGCGAAGAGATCATTCGTGAAATGCATCAATATTGCCCGCACCCGATCGTCATGCCCCTGTCAAACCCGACATCACGGGTAGAAGCAACACCCGCTGATATCATCGCCTGGACTGACGGCGCGGCGCTGGTAGCGACAGGGAGCCCTTTCCCGCCCGTACGCTGGAAAGATAAGGTCTACCCCATTGCTCAATGCAATAATGCCTATATTTTCCCGGGTATTGGCCTCGGTGTCGTCGCGTCAAAGGCAATGCGTGTCACCGACACCATGCTGATGGCGGCCAGCCGGACGCTGGCTGAATGTTCGCCTCTGGCGAATGAAGGTCATGGCCCGGTGTTGCCAGAAATTAAAGATATTCAGGGTGTATCAAAACTGATTGCCCTGGCCGTAGGCAAAGCCGCGCAACTGGCGGGAGTCGCGGTGGTGACATCAGAAGATGTCTTGTCAAAATCGATTGCCAACAATTTCTGGGTCCCCCAATATCGCGATTATCGCCGCACCTCGATCTAACGCGAAAACCTCGTCAATGCGATGTCTGACACACTTTCTGTCAGGCATCGCTCAAAAATCCCGCGTCCGGTCTCACTTTGCTTGCGTCGACGGGTTGGCTCAAGTAGCCTTGGAACATCCTTGTCCCTTGTCCTGAGCGCCTCCGAGCATGTTGAAACGCCTGATTTATGGTCTGATTATCATCATCATATTGATGATACTGGCCTCGCTCGGCCTCGACCGCTGGATGAGCTGGAAAACCTCGCCGTATATCTATGACGATCTCACGTCACTGCCCCATCGTCAGGTCGGCGTCGTGTTGGGCACGGCAAAATATTATCGCACCGGCGTGATTAATCAGTATTACCATTATCGGATACAAGGAGCTGTAAACGCTTATAATAGCGGCAAAGTGAATTATCTGTTGCTCAGCGGCGACAACGCCCAACAAAGCTATAATGAACCAAGAACCATGCGCCGCGACTTAATTGCCGCCGGCATCGAACCTGCCGATATCGTGCTGGACTATGCGGGCTTCCGCACGCTGGACTCCATCGTGCGGACACGCAAAGTGTTTGATACCAATGATTTCATTATTATCACCCAGCGTTTCCATTGTGAACGCGCGCTGTTTATCGCACTGCATATGGGGATTCAGGCGCAGTGTTACGCCGTGCCATCGCCGAAGAATATGTTAAGTGTCCGCTTACGAGAAGTCGGCGCCCGCCTTGGCGCGCTAGCTGATCTCTATATAATGAAGCGCGAACCACGTTTCCTTGGCCCATTAGTGCCGATTCCCGCCGTGCAGGAAATTCCGCAAGGGACACAAAGTTATCCGGCAGTAACTCCCGAACAATTACTTGATTTACAACAAAAATCGTCAAAAAAATAATACATAGTGACGCCCCGATTTATCCTAACCGCTATGACACAGGATGATCAGTTGCCCTGGCCTGACCGGCTGCGAGCAGGGTCAATTTGCGCCACAACCACTCCATTGGCCCATGGCGGAAATAGCGTAGCCAGACAGAAGAAAACGCCAGATTTACTCCCCAAATCAGCGGCACAATGGCAAGAAGCTGTAACCGATCAAACGCCATAAACCAGCCGAAACGATAAAAAATCGTGGTACAAATTAACGTCTGCAACAGATAGTTAGTTAATGCCATGCGGCCGACACAACAGATGGCATGGGTGATTTTCAGTCTGGCCAATGATGACCAGAACCCCAAACAGAGCGCAGCATACCCCAGACTTTGCAGCGGTGCGGCAAGGTCACGCGGGGCCTGGAGAAAAAAACCGCTCCAGCGGAATGCCCAGTGGAGCTTCCATTGCATAAAAATCGCCGGAATTTGTATCAGGCAACTTAATACAATAAGTCCACAGGCCAGACGGCGGTAATGTTGCGGGCTGAATGCGCCGAGCAACCAGCCATTACGAGTCAATGCACTGCCTATCATCATCAGGCCAGCCAGTTGCCAGCCATATTGCACGCCCAGTGATACCAATGAAGAGGTGAGATGATCGAGCCGGTTTTGTACCGCTTCCCAACCGCCGCCGACTTTCCAGAAAGCTTCATACTCAAGGTCTGCCGCGCCGGGCAACCATGTCCGCACCGGATGCGGCGATGAGATAAAGCCAAAAACCAGCAATACCGCGACACCGGTAAGGTAAAGCATGACGCCAGTGTTAAGCAGAGAACGCGTGGCGGGCACATCCCAAATCATACGCCAGGTCACCAGGCCGATAAGACCATAATCGAGCAGAATATCCCCTTCCCAGAAAAACACGCTGTGGATAAAGCCCAAAATTACCAGCCAGGTCAGGCGGGATTGCAGCCAGCGTTTACCTCGAGGTTGCAACATCTGCAAACCCGCGCCAAACAACAAGGCAAATAATGTCAGAAATTTGGCCTGGGCAAAGAGATCAAGGAGAGCCCATGTCCAGCTATCGCTGGCTGAAGGCAGACCATGCCAGGCTGGATTCAAATAGGCTGCGCCCGGCAGGGCAAAACCACTGATATTAAGTAACAGGATCCCCAACATGGCGAGACCGCGAATAAAATCCAGCGTGATATTGCGTTGCATAGCGCGTTTCCCGTTACCACCAGAAAAGCGGACAATATACGCCCGCCCAACAAATCAACTGTGCTGTACCGCGCGCAAAAATTCCTGGCGGGTATTCTGGCTGGATTTGAATAACCCGCCAAGAGAGGTGGTCGTGGTGGCGCTGGTGGCATCACGAATACCGCGTGCCTTCACGCAGTAGTGCACAGCATCAATCGATACCGCAACATTTTGGGTGCCGACTAATGTCTGTAACGCCACCAGAATCTGCTGGGTCAAGCGCTCCTGCACCTGGGGACGTTGTGCGAAAAACTGCACAATCCGATTCATTTTCGACAGGCCAATGACTTTATCTTTGGGAATATAAGCAACGGTGGCTTTGCCATCGATGATCACGAAATGATGTTCACAGGTACTTGTCAGGGTAATATCGCGCACCGTCACCATTTCATCCACTTTCATTTTATTTTCGATCAGCGTTATCTTCGGAAAGTTCGCGTAATCAAGCCCTGAGAACACTTCATCCACATACATTTTGGCAATACGATGCGGCGTTTCCGCCAGACTGTCATCGTTTAAATCCAGGTTTAACAGTTGCATGATCTCGGTCATATGACCCGCAATCAGATGCTTGCGCGTTTCGTCATCCACTTCACGCGCCGGCGTACGCAATGGGGTTTCCAGTCCGCGCGCCAATAGCGCTTCATGCACCAGGACCGCTTCCCGACGTAATGTCGTCATATGATCTCTTCTCCGCAGGTGTTTCATCCGGTTGATGCAGCGATACATTCACCGGGGTGCCATACTGAGCGCGTATTTTGAAACACTCTGCCGGGTTAATCCAGTGAATCCCTTTAACTGGCATTGAAACTCTTTCATGTAGCACGACGCCAGACCAACGCTCCGGCCAGTAATAACCCCAAACCGGCCACAGAGAGCGCGGGTTCAAGCCCCCCCGTCAGTCGTATCGATACCGAAGACAGCACGGGCCCCAGTAACTGGCCGATGGCATAACCGGTGGTCAGCAAACCGGCCAGATAGCGCGTATGCTCTGGCGCCAGTTCACGCCCGTAGAGCAGCGACAATTGCACCACACAAAGGAAACCGCCGCCAACCAACACCGCGCCCAGCACCAGTCCGCTCATCCCCGGCAAGATGCTCGCAGCAAAAACTCCAAACGCCTGCGCCCACAACGCCCAGGCCAGACGAATATGACTGGAAGACCAATGACGCGTGATAATGCCCAAAACGATGCCCGTCACCGCGGCGCCACCAAAAATAGGCCAGATAAACTGGGCAAATAGACTGCCGGGAAAACGCGTTGTCGCCATCTGCGACAAAAAAGTGGCAGGCAAAATATAACCACAGCCCGCCAGGCTGTAACTCAATACCAGCCGTTTCAGGTTGGCATTCAGCACCAGTGGCTCCGGCACCGTTTCTGGCCGATGCATCTGCCCGCTACGCGGCAAATTACGGGCAATCAGCGCGATCAGTATTAGCGACAACAAACCATAAGCCTGCCAGGCAACTGCGGCATTTACCCCCAGGGAGTGCAGCACCACCGCCAGCATACCACTGATAAATATGCCCGTGCCCGGCCCGGCGAATACCGCGGCGGACAATCCCGGTCGCCCATGATGGAACAATTGTTCATTGCTCCATGCCGCCACCAGCACCATGGCCCACCCACTGGCCCAGCCAATCAGGAATCGTAATACGCCATGCCACTCGGCTGTGGTCACCCAGGCGGAAAGTAACGTCAATATCACGGCCGCCCAGATGCCAATCTGCAAACGCAACTCGACATAACGCCGCGCACGCATCGCGTCAAAGGAACCGCACAGGTAACCCAAATAATTGCATGCCGCCACCAGGCTGGCGCTGGTCAGTGTCAGTTGTTGATCATTGATCATCAACGGGATCTGGGGCGTAAAGGCGAAACGACCGATGCCCATCGCGACCACCAGTGATAAAAAGGCGCTGATTGCGACACGTAATGCCATAACTCATCTCCTGAAACTGACCAGACATCGGCGCATCGCCATATCATCGGGTATCAGCGAAAAACCAAACGTTGCCAGTATGATGCACGTTAGTTAAAATCACGAAAAGTGAATATTTATAACCAAGTTGCTCACGGGAAAAGAACAGATGGATTTAATCCAGTTACGGATGTTCTGCTCAGTAGCGGAAACCGGTTCAGTTGCCCGGGCAGCCGAACAGCTTCATCGTGTCCCGTCCAATCTGACGACACGCTTACGACAACTTGAGATTGAGTTGGGCACCGACTTATTTATCCGCGAAAAGCAGCGCTTACGTCTGTCGCCGATGGGTCACAATTTCCTTGGCTATGCACAACGTATTCTCACGCTGAGTGAAGAAGCCCTGAATATCGCACATACCGGGGAACCTGCCGGCAATTTTGCCTTAGGTTCAATGGAAAGTACCGCCGCAACCCGTTTGCCAATGCTGCTGGCTGCTTATCATCAACGTTTTCCAACGGTTGCTCTTTCATTGATGACTGGCACCTCAGGAGAAATGATTGATCGGGTGCGCGAGGGCACATTAGCGGCAGCGCTGGTTGACGGGCCGGTAAACTATAACGAACTGAACGGGTGTGTTGCGTTCCATGAACAAATGGTGGTGATTTCCAGTCCCGATCACCCGCCGATTCATAGCGCCAAAGACGCCAGCGGCGATACATTATTCACATTTCGCCCGCGTTGTTCCTATCGCTTACGCTTTGAATCCTGGTTTCGGGAAAGTGCGGTGCAACCCGGCAAGATTATGGAAATTCAGTCCTATCATGCCATGATGGCCTGTATTGCCAGCGGCGCCGGACTGGCGATGATGCCGCAAGCTGTTCTCACCCAAATGCCCGGACAAAGCCGGGTACAGCGCCATCCGTTACCGCCGGCTTACCGTGATATGACCACCTGGCTTATCTGGCGGCGCGATGCATTCACCCCCAATATAGAGGCACTAAAATACCTGATTATCGAACAGTCCGACAATACAGACGAAAACGCCCGGTCAATGCCGCTGGCAACCAGCGTAAGATAGACACCATTGCCCGGCCAATTAATACAACACTTACACTGATACATCATGCGAACTCGCGGTGTTCAGTGGTGAATTTCATGACCTCATCGAGGGGAGAACCATGTCATCTACATTGACCTTACTGGAAGAACATCGTTTTTTTGGCGGCTGGCAAAAACGTTATCGTCACTCGTCATCGACACTGAATTGTTCAATGACATTCAGTCTTTTTTTGCCCGCTGCCGCTGCTCAGTCACCCTTGCCGGTGGTCTGGTTTCTTTCCGGGCTCACCTGCACCGATGAAAATTTTGCCACCAAGTCCGGCGCGCAACGAATTGCGGCTGAACTGGGATTAATTATCGTAATGCCAGACACCAGCCCGCGCGGTAACGAGGTGGCTGATGATGATGCTTATGATCTGGGCCAGGGAGCCGGGTTTTACCTCAATGCAACCCAGACGCCGTGGGATAAACATTTTCGGATGTACGACTACCTTAATCAGGAGTTGCCTGCACTGATTAGCGATAATTTTGATGTGAGTTCCCGCCAGGCCATCGCCGGTCACTCAATGGGCGGGCATGGCGCGCTTATTCTCGCATTGCGTAACCCCGGGAGATTTACCTCGGTTTCCGCATTTGCCCCGATAGTTAACCCCAGTGAGGTTCCGTGGGGAGAGAAAGCATTTCACCATTATCTTGGCGAAGATAAGCACAACTGGCGGCAGTATGACAGCTGCTGGCTGATGCGTCAGGCAACACAGACACTGCCGGTATTAATCGACCAGGGCGATAATGATCAATTCCTTGCCAGCCAGTTGCAACCGGAGCGTCTGGAGGCAGTGGCGAGGGAAACCAGCTGGCCATTGACATTGCGTCGGCAACCCGGTTACGACCACAGCTATTATTTCATTGCCAGCTTTATAGAAGACCATCTGCGTTTTCACGCCCGGCACTTGCTACCATAATAAAGATGGCGGCGACATCGCCGCCCATTGCTGGTTTGCTGTCGCGGACTGTGTCACAGTATGGCTATTGTCTCGGCCGCGTGCCCGGTGAAATTTCCCGGCGTCGCCTGTGGGTGCTTCGTGTTCAATCCGCGGTAATGGTAACACTGAACAAAGCAGACGCTCAAACGGCCGGTTCTGTCACCAGTCCATCAATAATGACCTGCAACGTGCCCTGCGAACATCGTTCAATACGCCCTTTTACGCCATAGACCCGCGCCAGACTCTCCGGCGTAATAACCAGCTCAGGCAAACCATCGGCAATAAGCTCGCCATGTTGCAACATCAAAACATGCTGACCATGACGCAAGGCGATATTAATGTCGTGTACCACCACCACCGTAACGATATTGCGCTTTTCCGTTTCCCGTCGAATCAGCGCCATGACATGAAACTGGTAATTTAAATCAAGCGCACTTAATGGCTCATCGAGCAATAACAGCGCCGGACGCCGAATTAACGACTGCGCTAACCCCACCAGTTGTTTTTGCCCACCAGATAGCTGATCAAGATAGCGTAAAGCCAGATGGGCAATCCCCAGTTGCTCCAGCAATGTCATGACATCCTCTTCCGGAGCCACTTTACTGTGACGGCCAGAAGCCCGCTGCGCCACAATGATCGATTCCAGCACGTGCAGGTGAACCCCTGCCGGCAGCGACTGGGGTAAATAAACCACCTGTTCCGCACGTCGCGCAAACGGCAATGACATCAGTTCATGTCCATTGAGCCACACTTCGCCCTGTGCCCGATTAAGCCCGGACAGTGAACGCAACAACGTGGACTTGCCACACCCATTTGGTCCCAGCAACACGGTAATCTTACCGCACGGCAACCGTGGCACGGTGAGATTGTTAATCACCGTATGTTTGCCATAACCGGCAGTAAAGCCACGAATTTCCAGCCCTGATGACATCAGACGTTCCCCCGATGGCGTAAAATAATACTCAGGAAGAACGGCACACCCACCAGCGAGGTGACAATGCTGACCGGAATAATAATGCCTGGAATTAGATTTTTTGATGCCACCGAGGCCATTGACAGCACTAATGCGCCGATTAATGCACTGGCCGGAAGGTAAAACCGGTGATCTTCACCAAAAATCAATCGCGCAATGTGGGGGGCAACCAGACCAATAAAACCAATGGGTCCGACAAAGGCCACGGCCAGCGCGGAAAGAATACTGATGCGCAATAATGAGCCGAGGCGTAGACGACGGACATCAATACCAAAACTGACGGCGCGGTCTTCTCCCAGACGAAGCGCGGTCAGCTTCCAGGCATTCAGTAGCGAAAAGGGTAACAGCAGAGCGAAAACGAGCACCAGGATAGCCAGTTTTCCCCATGATGCACGCGCCAGACTGCCCATGGTCCAGAATACCAGTCCTTGTAAGGTATCTTCGCTGGCAATGAACTGCATCATAGAAACCAGCGCATTAAAGGTAAACACCAGCGCAATACCAAACAGTACCACGCCCGAGGTAGCCACCCGTGTCCAACGCGTGACCACATCAAGCATTAATGCCGCCAGCAACGCAAAGATGAAAGCGTTGGCTGAAATGAACCATTGTTCGGAAATACCCGGGATGCCAATGTTGAGAACAATGGCCAGTGCGGCGCCAAACGCGGCAGCAGAAGATACACCCAGAGTAAACGGGCTGGCCAGTGGATTATTTAAGATGGTTTGCATTTCTGCGCCCGCCAGACCCAATGCCAGCCCCACCACCACCGCCATCAAGGCATAAGGCAGGCGAATATCCCAGACAATCACCCGTGTCCCCGCCTCCACATTTTCCGGCTGTAACAACGCATGCCACAACGTATCCAGCGACAACCCCGACGGGCCGAGGGTAAAATCCAACACCAGTGAGGCAACAATCGCCAACACCAATAGCGCCATCATCAACAGGCGATGGCGTAATATCTGGTGATAGCGCCCCATCACACCCGGCGGTGTTGTTTGTTCGGTGTACGGCACCGGATCCTGTGTCACACTCATATGCGCTTGTTATATCCTTTTTATTGTTGACGCTGCACAGCATAGAGTGCATGCGTTTATCGCTGCCACGGTACGTGCGATGCAACACGCGTTTAATGGGCAATACTGTTGTAGGGTATCGATTCAGTCAACACCACCATAAAGAGAACAATAATTATTATCAATGAGTTTCACTGACCGTCGAAAACAGTGTGAGAGGGCGGCGTAAGAACCTGTCGACCACAGGTCGCCGCCCGGAAAGAGAACTCAGTCTTTGAATATCGGGAAGGTCATTTCACCGTATTTGACGAAGTGTGTCCCACGTACCAGCTTGTAACCAAACCAGATAATCAGGAATAGCGGAATACCAATATAGGTGGCAGTAACCGCATACCAGTCAATATGGTCAGCAAGAAATGCCTGATAGTTTTGTCCGAGGGTGATAATCAGGCACAAAATGAAGGCGAACACCGGCCCTAAAGGAAAAAGACCTGAACAATAGGGCAAATCAGCGGTGTCGTTACCTTGCGCCACATAGCCACGACGGAAACGATAATGACTGATGGCAATCCCCAGCCAGGCGATAAAACCGGTCATGCCGGAGGTATTCAGTAGCCACAAATAGACCTGCTGGTTACCAAACATGGAGGTGAGAAAACAGAGCGCGGCCACCAGCGTCGTGGCATAAAGCGCATTGCGTGGTACCCCTCCCGCTGACAATCTGGCGAAGATACGCGGTGCTTTGCCTTCGCTCGCCAGCATAAATAACATCCGCGTTGATGCATACATCCCGGAATTACCGGCCGACAATACCGCCGTCAGGATCACCGCATTCATTACCGCTGCCGCTGAAAGCAAGCCCGCATGCTGAAACACCAGGGTAAACGGGCTGACGCTGATATCTTTCACATCATTACGCAACAGGCTCGGGTCGGTATAGGGAATGATTAAACTGATAATCAGGATCGCGAAAACATAGAATAGCAAAATACGCCAGAAGATCTGCCGCACAGCACGTGGAATATTTTTCGCTGGATCGGCCGATTCCCCCGCCGCAATACCGATCAACTCCGTTCCCTGAAAAGAGAAACCGACAATCATCGCCACGCCAATCATCGCGGAAAAACCACCGGAAAACGGCGCGTCATCGATTTGCCAGTTGTGCCAGCCCGCGTGTTCCCCACCCCGCAGAATGCCAACAATCATCAGCACGCCCACAATGATAAAAATAATAATGGTGGTCACTTTTATCAGGGAAAACCAATATTCCGCCTCACCGAACCCTTTCACTGAAATGTAGTTGAGCAGGAAGATGACGCCAAGAAACAATGCGCTCCAGATCCAGCCGGGCGTATCCGGAAACCAGTAATTCATCACCAGTTGCGATGCCACCAAATCGACAGCAATAGTCACCGCCCAGTTGTACCAGTAATTCCAGCCCAGTGCGAAGCCAAAGCCTTCTTCCACGTATTTGGCGCCATAGGTCGAAAAAGACCCCGAGACCGGCATAAACGCCGCCAGTTCACCCAGGCTGGTCATCAGGAAATAGACCATCAGACCAATCAGAATATAGGAGAGTAATGCGCCTCCCGGCCCCGCCTGAGAGATGGTTGCGCCTGAGGCCACAAACAAACCCGTACCGATGGAACCACCGATGGCAATCATGGTTAAATGGCGGGCTTTTAATTCACGGCGTAATACCGGTTGTTGCTCTGTTTTTGTGTCCTGATCCATAGGTAAACACGATATCTTAATAAAAATAAAGGCGCGATTGTAGCAACTCACCCCGACAAGTATAGTGATAACGCGGCGCCATAAGTTTCCTTCATAATTACCGCGCTATTATTAGAAAAAAACAAAACTGACCTCACGTCAGGTGGACATTGACGGTTTTCACCGGCTGACGCAGGCCCGGACTTCTGTTACTCAATGCGATAAGACAGAAATCGCGCTAACGCTTTTGAAATGTGTTTCTGGCGATGATGAATACAATAAAGCGTCCGTGATAAAGCCGGCAACGGGATATTTACTTCCACCAGGGTTCCCATCGTCAATTGTTCTGCAATAACTCTGCGCGACAAACAGCTAATCCCCATGCCATGTCGTACCGCATGTTTGATGGCTTCGGAATTGCCCAGCTCCATCGCTAACTGGAATTGCGGCAAATGCGATAACAACAAGTAATCGACAATTTCACGCGTACCGGAACCGCGTTCACGCAGAATCCATGGTGCGCCGGCCAGGGTTTCCAGCGTCACTGCCTGTTGTAAGATCGCGGCATCCGGCGCGGCGAACACCACCAGTTCATCATCCAGCCAGGCTTCGCTCACCAGTTCGCTCATATGGCAAGGCCCTTCTATCAAACCAAGATCAACACGAAAATCAGCCACCGCCGTGATGACATCCTGGCTATTCCCAACACTCAGTTCAAAGGGTAGCCTCGGGAAGTCACGCCGATAGCGGGCAATCATGGCGGGTAAGATGTAATTACCAATCGTGCTACTGGCATAGAGGCGAATTGCGCCATTTTCTTCACGAAATAGCTGTTCGATTTCAGTGGCTTGTTCCAGTAACCCCAACGCCCGCGGATAAAGCAAGCGACCGTATTCATTCAGCACCAGCCTTTTGCCGACACGATCAAACAGTTGCACGCCTAATTGTCCTTCCAAATCAGATAGCGCCGCACTGATCGCAGATTGCGATAATGCCATCACCTGTGAAGCTTGCGTGGTTGACCCACATTTCAGCACTTCCGTAAATACTTCAACCTGCCGCAATGTAATGTGCATTATCTATCCTCCTGAGATTTGTTGCTTCACCAGGCAAAAGGGACGCCCACCCGATTGATGCATCGGATTGTTGTCATTAGCGTTAATCTGGCGCTAACCACTCACCGTACCGTCATTGTCGTATGCCGCCTGACGACGACATCATGCCTTGCTCTTACCTCATTACTTATTCCGATTGATTATAAACATATAATCAATTTCTTTTTTAAGCCAGTTCACCGCATTATATCGTCTATCACATAAGGAGAGACATCAATGGCTGAACTGGCATTCACTCGATATCATCATCCCGGCCATTTTCTACCCGGATTACTCCTCACGGCGTTAATTGCCGGTAGTGCCATCTGGCTGGGTAATCTACCTGTCATCGAGGGCTTAGGCCTGGGCGCCCTGACGCTGGCCATTGTTCTCGGTATCGTGGCCGGTAACACGCTCTATCCCAGACTCAACAGAACCTGCAATGACGGCGTTATTCTGGCAAAACAGCATTTATTGCGATTGGGCATCATTCTGTATGGTTTTCGCCTCACTTTTCAGCAAATTGCGGAAGTGGGCGTCAACGGTATCGTGATCGATATATTCATCCTGAGTTCCACCTTTTTTGTCGCCTGTTGGCTCGGACGCACAGTATTTGGTCTTGATCGCGATACCGTCTGGCTGATTGGCGCTGGCAGCAGTATCTGTGGTGCTGCCGCAGTACTGGCTAGCGAACCGGTCATTAAAGCAGCACCGGAAAAGGTTGCGGTCGCCATTGCGACAGTAGTGATTTTCGGCACACTGGCTATTTTTATTTATCCCTTACTGTATCCGCTTATCGTGACAATATTCCCCTGGATAACGGCGACGCAATACGGCATTTATACAGGTTCGACAATGCACGAAGTCGCCCAGGTCGTCGCGGCGGGCCATGCGATTAGTCCTGAAACGGAAAACGCGGCGGTAATTACAAAAATGCTGCGGGTGATGATGCTTGCCCCGTTTCTGTTGTTTCTCGGCGCGAGAATAAAACACAGCACGCCGGCGGACAGCCGCCCCCGGGGACGGATGGTTTTCCCCTGGTTCGCACTGATCTTCATACTTGTCGCCTTACTGAACTCGTTTCACCTGTTACCCCATCATGCCGTAGAGGCCATTAATCAGTTTGATACCTTATTGTTAGCAATGGCGATGGCTGCACTGGGGTTAACCACTCATCTCAGTGCCCTGAAACGCGCCGGGCTACGCCCATTGCTACTGGGTTTGGTCCTGTTTATCTGGCTGATTATTGGCGGAGGAAGCATCAATCTGTTAGTTCATCATTTTCTGCCCTGACGGGTTCGGTTATGATGACCGGCTTGCAGCCGCGCAAAATTATCATCAGGAGAATCGGCATGAAATTCATCGGAGCCCACGTCAGCGCTGCGGGAGGCGTAGATAAAGCAGTTATCCGCGCCCATGAGCTGGCAGCCACCGCCTTCGCACTGTTCACCAAAAACCAGCGTCAGTGGCATGCGGCGCCGCTTACTACTGAGGTTATTGCTGCTTTTCGTGCCGCATGTGAAAAATACCACTTCACCTCACAGCAGATCCTGCCCCACGACAGTTACCTGATTAACCTCGGTCATCCGGTCACCGAAGCGCTGGAAAAATCGCGCGCTGCATTTATTGATGAGATGAGCCGTTGCCAACAGCTAGGACTGTCGCTGCTTAATTTTCACCCGGGCAGCCATCTGCAACAAATTGATGAACACACCTGCCTGCAACGTATTGCCGCCTCGATTAATCTCGCACTGGAAAACACCACCGGCGTGACCGCTGTGATTGAAAATACCGCGGGTCAGGGCAGTAACCTCGGTTTCCGTTTTGAACATCTGGCGGCGATTATTGATGGCGTTGACGATAAATCACGGGTAGGCGTCTGTATTGATACCTGCCATGCCTTTGCCAGCGGTTATGATTTGCGTAGTGAAAAGGACTGTGAAGAGACTTTTGCAGAGTTTGACCGTATCGTCGGCTTTAATTATCTGCGCGGTATGCATCTGAATGATGCGAAAAGTGAATTTAACAGTCGTGTTGACCGACACAATAGCCTTGGCGAGGGCAACATTGGGCAAACCGCCTTTCGCTGGATAATGAAAAACCCGCGCTTTGACGGTATTCCGCTGATCCTTGAGACCATCGATCCAACTATCTGGAAAGATGAAATTGCCTGGCTGAAATCAGAACAACACGCTTGACCAAACAGGGCAGCATCCTGCCGCCCTGAGTTCATCAGGCTTTCTGTGCCTCAACTTCCGGACGTTTCAGCACCGCATACCCCAGCCCCGCCAACAACATACCCGCGATAATCGCCAGTAAATAGCCAATAACCGGCGTGATAGCGCCAGGAATCAACAGCACAAACAAACCGCCGTGCGGTGCCATCAATTTAGCGCCAATCGCCATTGAGATAGCGCCGGTAACCGCACCACCTATAATACAGCAGGGCAACACGCGAAACGGATCCCGGGCAGCAAAAGGAATCGCCCCTTCAGTGATAAAGCATAACCCCAGCACCAGCGCCGCTTTACCGCCTTCCTGTTGACCCTTATTGAATTTCTTACGCGCCACCAACGTTGCCACCCCCATCGCGAGAGGAGGAACCATCCCGGCCGCCATAATTGCCGCCATTGGCGCATACGTTTGTGAACTCAATAAACCAACCCCGAACGCATAGGCAACTTTGTTCACTGGCCCGCCCATATCCGTGCACATCATGCCGCCAAGCAATGCGCCCAGTAATACGGCATTAGCCGTCCCCATATTAGCCAGCCAACCGGTAAGGCCTGACATGATGCCAGCGACAGGCTTACCGACGACGTAAATCATCAATAATCCGGTAATCAGGCTGGCAAATAGCGGAATGATGAGAATCGGCTTTAATGCATCCATACTTTGCGGCAGCCTGACCTTGCCACTGATCAATTTCGCGGCGTAACCAGCAATAAAACCGGCGATAATCCCGCCGAGGAATCCCGCATTAATACTGGTCGCCAACATGCCGCCAATCAGCCCCGGTGTCAGCCCTGGACGGTCAGCAATTGAGAAGGCGATGTAACCGGCCAGTACAGGCACCATCAGGGCGAAAGCACTGCCGCCGCCAATCTGCATCAAGGCCGCAGCCAATGTTCCCGGCTCTTTAAAGGCGGTGATCCCGAAAGCAAACGACAGCGCAATACACAACCCACCCGCCACCACCATCGGCAACATGTAAGAAACACCGGTTAACAGATGGCGATAGGCACCAGCATGCTCTTTTTTCTGTTCATCCGCTGTCGCGGCGGATTGCGCGTTTTTCGGCTGATAAACTTTCGCTTCCACCAGCGCTTTATCCAGTTCTTGCGCAGTTTTTTTCAACGCCAGACTGGTTGAGGTGTGATACATGGGTTTACCGGCGAATTTCGCCAGATCAACGTCAATATCCGTTGCTACAATAACCAAATCAGCGGCGGCAACTTCTTCTGGCGTGATGGCATTACCCGCACCCACAGAGCCGCGCGTTTCGACTTTCACCCACCAGCCGCGTCGGGTCGCTTCCGCCTGAATCGCTTCGGCGGCCATAAAGGTATGCGCCACGCCGGTTGGACAGGCCGTTATGGCTACAATGCGTTTCGTTTCCCCCTGACTGGCGGCCGTCGGAGCGGCTATTGCTGTCGTCTTCCAGAGTGTGGCTTCTGTTTTCACACTGGCGAGGAAGTGTTCCGGCTGGCGCAAAAATGCGTCAATTCCGCCGAGATAAACCGCTTTACCCACCAGCGCCGCATCATTCGGGATCACAGTCCCGATAACCGCGACTTGTTCAGCCTCCGCCGGATTTTCGGTTAGCGTCACGCCCGCTTTGTCCGCCGCCGCTGCGGCAAGACGTTTTGCCATATAACTGGAGGCCAGCCCCAGCGAAGAATCAATTATCAGCAGCGTTTTCATCACGCCTCTCCTGCTGTCAGTTAAAGGGTTCCAGTTTGACGCGCGTCATCATCGCGGCCAACTGTGTACGATCGGTAATGCCAACATTGCTCTGACTTACTGCCATCGCTGCCACTGCGGTCGCAAGCCGCAGGGTATGCTCGCTGGATTCTCGCATTAACAGACCATAAATCAGCCCGCCCACCATGGAATCGCCAGCGCCAACAGTGCTAACCACTTCACAGACCGGCGGTTTCGCTATCCACTCGCCTGAGGCGTTCACCCACAATGCGCCTTCGGCACCGAGAGAGATCACCACATGTGCAATGCCTTGCTCACGCAAGGCATGTGCTGCGTCAATCACATCTTGTAACGTCGGTAACTTACGTCCGGCCCATATTTCCAACTCGCGACGATTGGGTTTTACCAGCCAGGGCGCGGCCTTTAATCCGGCAGTCAGCGCTTCCCGGCTACTGTCGAAAATGATGCAAGGGCAATGGGTTCGCAGATCTTTCATCCAGCGGGTGAAGGCATCCGGCGGTACACCTGCCGGTAAACTGCCGCTGACGCAGACCATATCAAACTGCCCCAGCCAGCTGAGTGAGTCAGTGGTGAAACGTTCCCAGTCTTGCGAACTGACATCAAAACCAGAAAAATTCAGGTCGGTGACATCACCATCCTTTTCGGTCAGTTTAACGTTGATACGGGTACGGCCAGGCACGACATGGAAACGGTTTGCAATACCCAGTTCGCTGAATAAAAGCTGAAAACCATCCTGATTCTCTTTGCCAAGAAACCCCCCTACCGTGACATCAATGCCGAGATCCTTCAGCACCTTAGCAACGTTAATCCCTTTACCTGCAGCGTGGAGACCGGTGGTCTTCACCAGATTAACTTCACCACGTTCGATTTCCGCACAGTAACCCACCAAATCATAGGCTGGGTTAAGAGTGATTGTGGCTACACGCCTGCTCATGCTGCCCCCTCGCCTAAGCCCGCTGCAATCGCTGCGCCAATGGCATCCAGCGCCTGTTGGGCATCACTACCACTGGCGGTAAAACGCAGGCGATGACCTTTCTTCACCCCCAGAGCCACCACTTTCATCAGACTACGACCATTGGCCGGTTGACCACTGCCATCCAAATTGGTAACGGTGATATCACTGTTAAATTGTTTAATGATACTCACCAAAGTGGTGCCCGGACGCGCGTGCAAACCATGTTCATTACGGATAGAGAATTCCGCCGTTAGCGCATTGGCTTGTTCATTCACTTCGCTAGTCAACAATGCCAGCACGCCCACCGTATCGGCTTGCAACAACCGTTCGGCTTTATGTTCTGTCAACAATGCGCTGAGATAATTCAGCACATTCAGTGGTTGATCATCAGTAACCGCGACCGTAATGAGCATTGACGCGGACTCACCATCGACATCAAAAGGGTGCGCGACGCGACTTACTGCCACCGCACTGGCGAGGTTACCCTCAGGGCTATCACTCAGCCAAATCCCCTGCCCCAGGTTCAACGGCTTTGTCGCAATAACATGACCGATAAAGTGAGCATCCACCGCGCCAGCTTGCTGCAGACGACCAGCATTCAATGCCTGAAGCGTGATCAAGTCGCTGGCGGCAATGTCCAGGGTAATCAGTGAAGCATCAAACAACAACTCAGCCCCCTGCTTTTCACCCAGCAGGATGCTGCGCAAGTTGTCAGCGGAGGTCGTTACTTTTAATTCTTCCGTAACACGGTCATCGCTCAGGACATGTGTCAACTGACGCAGTAACGCCAGGTGCTCATCAGAACGGGCGGCGATACCGAGAACCACATAGGCTGTCTGTGAGTCCCCCCAGGCAATACCCTGCGGAAACTGAAACACCTGCACCCCGGTCTTCTGTACCAGATCGCGGGTCTCCGTGGTGCCATGCGGAATAGCAATACCATGACCAAGGTAAGTTGAGGTCTGTTTCTCACGGGCAAACATCCCTTCAACATACCCACTGTCAACATTGCCAGCGGCAGTTAACGCTGTGGCTACCTGGCGAATGGCGTCATCTTTATTGGCGGCGGTGGCGCCAATATGGATGGCGCTCAAATCAAGTTGGAACATAAATTCGTCTCCCCTGCTGAAATTGAATCGTTTCAGCTACATTGCGAAAGAAATGTTTCCCTTACGAAAAAAAATAACGCTGAAACGTTTCAATTAGTGTGATACATACTTAGCTCGCGAAGCAAGTTATTAAGCAACCTGACGTAGCAGATTTTTGACATCACGCACATTTCATCAGAAATATGCCGAACGAAATCGACTACATCGTCAAAAAGCTGAAATCGTGTTGAAGCATAATCTATTCATACCATCTCCGTCAGCTAAACGTCAGCAAAAATGCCTTGTGTTGGGCAAAAAATGCGAAAATCGGCAAAGCAAATACAATTCAACTGAAACAGCTGTTTAAACAAGTGAGCGCTATGTACCATTTGGCGGTTCTGTTTATTTGGTTGATTCCTCCCTATGCAAACACCGGTTACGTCTACTCGCCACCTGCCCGACCTTCATTCGGCAGCGTTTCTGGTCGTGGCTTTCTTTTCCGGTATTGCCGGCGCTTTGCAGACACCAACACTCAGTTTATTTCTTTCCAGTGAAGTTCATGCCCGCCCATTGATGGTCGGTTTGTTCTTTACGGTCAGTGCCGTAATGGGGATTGCAGTTAGCCAGCTACTGGCGGCCCAATCTGACCGTCGGGGAAATCGCAAGGCATTGATTTTCCATTGTTGCTTATTAGGTGCTCTGGCCTGCGTTCTGTTTGCATGGAATCGGAACTATTTTGTCCTGCTGATTATCGGTGTCTTGCTCTCAAGCTTTGGCACCACCGCCAACCCGCAAATGTTTGCATTGGCACGGGAATATGCTGAACATACCGGACGGGAAACGGTCATGTTCAGTTCAGTAATGCGAGCGCAGGTCTCGCTTGCCTGGGTCATTGGCCCACCTATCGCTTTTGCCCTGGCGCTGGGCTATGGCTTCCAGGCGATGTATCTGTCTGCCGCTATCGCTTTTGTCGTCTGTGCATTCATTGTCAGATATCTGCTGCCATCAATGGAAAAAGTGCAGATAAAAACCACCGACACGCGCCAATCGCCTGCCCGTAATCGTCGCGATACGCTGCTGCTATTCGTTGCCTGTACATTAATGTGGGCATGCAACAGTATCTATCTGATCACCATGCCGCTGTATGTTGTTCATGAGCTGAGTTTGCCGGAAAAACTGGCCGGTGAATTAATGGGGCTGGCGGCGGGGCTGGAAATACCCGTCATGTTGTTTGCCGGGTATATGACCCACCAGGTGGGTAAGCGTCGCATGATGCAATGTTCAATCTTCGCAGGAGTGGTATTCTATGGTGGCTTGTTGTTTATCCATAGCGCCATACCATTAATGTTATTACAACTGCTGAACGCGATTTTCATCGGTATTCTTGCGGGTATCGGTATGGTTTACTTTCAGGATCTGATGCCTGGTCAGGCTGGCGCGGCAACCACTTTATTTACCAACTCAAGCCGTGTTGGCTGGATCATCGCGGGTGCGCTGGTGGCGGTCGTCGCCGAGGTATGGAGCTACCACGCGGTGTTTTACTTTACGCTGTTGATGATCACCGCTACGCTTTATTGTATCTGGCGGATTCATGATGTCTGATGTTCAGGGGCGGTGTCCGCTTCAAGCTGTAACAGATAAATCATCGCCTGTGCCCGGTGCTGACCACACATTTCCGCTGATGGCCGCAAGCTTGCACAGACCGCCGGGCGTAATGAAGAAGCGAAAATTTTGCAGCGCTGATGTTCATCCAACTGTATACAAGCCGTATTCGCGGGTTTGCCGTCGGGCATGCCGGGGATCGGAGAAGAAATGGATGGCGCAGTACAACAAGCCCCGCAATCGCTACGACATATCATCAGTACCTGGCCCGAAATCCGCAGAAGCCCCATTGTACTGAAAGCGAACCACTGTTGCTGGGTTTTATTGCGTAACTGTGCGCAATTTTCACTTTCTTGCCGAGCGGACACTTGCCTGAATGTCACACCGCGAGTACCTTGGCGCGATAAATTTTAATGACAGTGGCTGGAGAGAGCGACAATGCCAAGAGCAAACGAGATTAAACGCGGTATGGCCGTAACATGGAACGGGAAATTACTGCTGGTGAAAGACATTGATATTCAGAGCCCAAGTGCTCGCGGTGCAACCACTTTGTACAAAATGCGCTTCACTGATATTCGTACCGGTTTGAAAGTTGAAGAACGTTTCAAAGGTGACGATATCCTTGATGCCATCTCGTTGAGTCGCCGCATGGTCACTTTCTCTTATCTGGATGGTGATGAATATGTCTTTATGGATGATGAGGACTACACGCCTTATTCTTTCAAGCGGGAACAGATTGAAGAAGAATTATTGTTCATTCCACCAGCCGGTATTCCCGGCATCCAGGTTCTGACCATGGATGGCCAGGTATTGGCGCTCGAACTACCGCAAACGGTAGATATGGAAATTGTGGATACCTCACCGGGTATCAAAGGCGCATCTGCCAGTGCCCGCACTAAACCTGCCGCAATGAGTACCGGTCTGGTGGTTCAGGTACCAGAGTACCTTAGCAATGGCGATAAAATCCGTATCCATATCGCTGAACGCCGTTATATGGGACGTGCGGATTAAATCTGCTACGGTTTCCGTCATCGGCACAGGCCGTCGGTTTGAGGAGAGAACGTGACAAAAGTTAACCTGGTTACTGGCTTTCTCGGTAGCGGCAAAACCACCCTGCTGCGCCACTTGCTGGCACATAAGCCCGAAAATGAAAAATGGGCGGTGCTGGTCAATGAATTCGGCGAAATTGGCATAGATGCCGCTTTACTGGCAGATAGCGGAGCGGTGCTCAAAGAGATCCCCGGCGGCTGCATGTGCTGTGTGAATGGTCTACCGATGCAGATTGGCCTGAACATGCTATTGAAGCAAGCCAAACCGGATCGCCTGCTAATCGAACCGACCGGCCTTGGCCACCCTAAACAGATCCTTGAGATGCTGACGGCAGACGTTTATCAACCCTGGATAACCCTGTATGCGACCCTGACCGTGCTTGACCCACGTCAGTTACGTGATGCACGCATTGTGAAGGACGAAAACTTTCGCGATCAACTCGCCGCTGCCGATATCATTATTGCTAATAAGCATGATCGCTGGGAACAACAGGATTATCACGCGTTGCTTAACTGGCAGCAAATGCACCGTGGCGAACGTCAACAAATTACCGCTGAATATGGCCGAATTGACGTTGCTCTGCTTGATACGCCACGCCGTAATCTCCATCCACTCCCCGATGCACAGCATCATCCACACAGTCATTCGACATCGGGCCAGGCATTGTTGCGCCTGGAGAAGAATGCCCGCTGGCGTCGGGCGCTGAATCACGGGCAAGGCTACTACGCTTGTGGCTGGGTTTTCGATAAGGACACTTGCTTTGATACCGTAGGGTTACTTGAATGGGCGCGTCTGGCTCCGGTCAACCGGGTAAAAGGGGTACTTCGCATCCCGGAAGGATTAGTCAGTATTAACCGTCAAGGCCTCGATTTCCACATTGAAACCCGGCAATCGATACCGCCAGACAGCCGTATTGAATTAATCCATGAAGAAAATACCGAGTGGAACACGCTGCAAACAGCGCTGTTGAAGCTTCGTTTAGATACTGCAGCATAATCTGCTTCGTTATTTTATTCATCAGTGCGAGTCTTTATGAGCGTAAAACGTTTCGCGACCATTTTGCTACTCAACGCCATTGGGATCACCTTGTTTTTATCCTGGTACCTCCCGGCTAACCATGGATTCTGGTTTCGGATTGATCAATCGGTCTTCTTTTGGTTCAACGACCGGATGGTTGACAACCCGCTTTTTGCCACCTTCGTGGCGATCACCAACTTTCGGGGGTTTGATCTGGTATCTCTACTGGCGATGGGGCTGCTCTACCTACACTTCTGGTTTCGTGAAACACCACAAGGGCGCCGTCGTATGCTGGCAATTGGCATCGCCATGCTCATTATCGCTGTGGTACTTAACCAGTTGGGGCATCTGATACCGGTGAAACACAGCAGCCCGACACTGTTTTTTAACAACATACATCGCGTGAGCGAACTCACTGGAATCCCGGCTAAAGATGCCTCAAAAGACAGTTTTCCGGGCGATCACGGGATGATGCTAATGATCTTCACGTGTTTTATGCTGCGCTATTTCAGCAAGAAGGCCTTTATAGCAAGCCTTATCATTGTGGTTGTGTTTGCCTCGCCACGCGTGATGGCTGGGGCACATTGGCTTACTGACATTATTGTCGGCTCGCTTTCTGTGGTATTGGTAGGCCTGAGTTGGTGCCTGCTCACGCCCGTGAGCGACTGGCTGGTCAACGGGTTGTATCGTTATTTACCGGGTAAACATAAACCGCCAGCACAACACTAATCTTTCCATTGTTGAAAACGGTTTATGTCGATTTGTGACGGGGAAACAGCCTTTCTCCGTCACCGTCATTATTCATCCGCATCACTGATCTCAGCAGGCGTATTGGGATGTTCTCGGTTTTTGTCTTCCTGTAATACGAAACCATCAGATATTTTACTAAATTGATAATTAGCCTGCTAATCACATTCAACCAAAAGAATTTATTATGATAACCTTTGAATCAAATTGACTTTCACTGCGCAACATTTAAGCCAAAATGGCTTAAATATTCTTTATTCCACCAGATAACCGTACGATTTTTACCGGAACTCTCCATCATTTACTTAAAATCGCCGACAAATTAACCAAAATATTACACTTTGATTTCACATCAAAAAAAGCTATCAAAAAATGAATAAAACCCCTCGCCACAACACGTCTAATCGGGTAATCTCAGGATGGTTTTGGTCAATACGTGCAGTTCTTTTGTTTTTGACAATTAAAATGTGCGCTTTAACACATTTTAATAATTCAGGAATTGTCTTACGTAATCGCCTTAATTAATCTCATTCTGTTTTGCAATTTTACTAATGGCATCTGCCGTTAAGGACTTCAAGGGATAACAAACATAATGGTCAAGTCTCAACCTATTTTGAGATATATCTTACAGATATTACCCGCTGTCGCGCTGGCGACACTACTCTCAGCATGCAGTAACGGTGGCTACAACGCACAAACTGAGACCCGTGCAGTTAACAACCAGAATGGTTTTTTACTTCAAGCGTCTCAGGATGAATTTGAACAGATGGTTCAAAACGTGGACATCAAGTCGCGTATCATGGATCAATATGCAGACTGGAAAGGCGTACGTTATCGTCTGGGTGGCACCACAAAACGTGGTATTGATTGCTCTGCATTTGTACAAACGACTTTCCGTGAACAGTTCGGCCTGAATTTGCCGCGTTCTACATCAGAACAGCAAGGTTCCGGTAAGGAAGTTTCACGTAACAGACTACGTCCAGGTGACCTGGTGCTGTTCCGTGCCGGTTCTACAGGTCGACATGTCGGAATTTATCTCGGCAACGACAACTTTGTTCACGCTTCCACCAGCAGTGGTGTCGTCATTTCCAGCTTAAATGACAATTACTGGAAAAATCGTTACCGGGAAGGCCGTCGAGTATTGAGTCGAACGCAGAGTTAATGCCCGATCCTTCTGAAGTCTGCAAGACATGAGATAAAAAAGCGCTGCCTGATATGGCGGCGTTTTTTATACCCGTCATTACGTGGCCGACAACATCAGACATTCTTTGCGTTTTTTGGAAAAAAAGTTTATTAATCATAATAATAACAAGACAGTCCCCCTCAATCGTTATATCCTCCATCATCTGTTGATATCTTAGTCAGCTTTCTCGTTGCAGAGACAGTGGTGGTATGCGGTCATTTTCATCGCAGTAACACGTTAAGTTCATCAGGATCTGCTTACTTTCCGTCTTCCTGCACTGCGCAATCTCGTAGATGTTGTGTAAAATTTGAGAATAAATGCCCTATCTTACCCAGGCGGGCATCATTGACTTTTAAACTGCGCGCAGAAACCGACGTGTTCGTGCGCAAAATAGACGAAGATCGCGTTACTGGTTCCGGCGCGAAATGGTATGTCGACATCGACTTAAAATGATACAGGCTCTAAAACCAGGCTAAAACGGGAGATAATACCCAATGCCACTATCAACAAAAATTACGCGTTATGCCACAACTCCGCGTAAAATAGCGTGGATAAGCGCGGCAATTGGATCCACATTTTTCCTGCTTTTTATTACTTTGTCACTCACCATCGTTACTCATAAACGAGCGCTGCTACATGATCGCCTGATGGTGACAATGCACAGTTATATGCTCAATACTCTTTATGATTTAAAAACCACGCTCACACCGTTATTACCGTATATACAACAATCATGTCCCCAGGTTAACCATGAACTCACGTCTCAGGCCGCCCTGAACAGACATCTCAACATGATTTTATTAGTGCGTAACGGAAATGCCTATTGCTCCTCAGCCACCGGAGCCGTCTCACTGGATGTCAATGTTCTGTCACCACACACCTATCAGAACAAAGAGACCGATATAACTCTGGTCCCGGATACGTCTGCACATCCCAGAGGGCCCTCACTGGTGTTGTGGCTTAAACAGCCAGGCAAGAATAAAAATGGCATCCTGGCAACACTTAACCTCGACTTTATGCCTTCCTTTCTACTGGCATACCGCTATCAGGAAATCCAGGGTGTTGCGCTGGTGACAGGGGATAAGGCGCTGACAACCTGGGGAAATCAGGTCATTCCCGCTACCGATTTACCCTCTCACCCCTTGCGCCAGTTCACTGTTTCCGGTTATCCCCTTTCCTTCTTTTTATACGGAGATACTCTACCTGTCGGCGATATTTATCTGATGCTACTGGTGGGATTACTACTGGCAATATCCGTTGGCAGTGGTTGCTTTTTGCTTCTCACGACACAATATCGACCCGGAAGGTCAATTTTAATGGCCATTAAACGGGGGCAATTTCATGTTGTATATCAGCCAATCATAGACGCGATAACTGGCCGGACTTACGGCATCGAAGCTCTGTTGCGCTGGACACATCCGATTAGAGGTCAAATTTCGCCGGAAATATTTATCCATCAAGCCGAAGAACAAAATTTGATTATTCCACTCACTCGTCACTTGTTTGAGCTGGTTTCTCAGGATGCTCATCGTCTCCGGCACTTCACGCCAACAGGTTTGCGGATAGGACTCAACCTGTCGCCCCATCATCTGCTCGCCGCCAGTTTTTACTCAGATGTCAACATATGGCTCGCTGCCATGCCGCCAGCACATTTTAATTATGTTTTTGAGATCACTGAACGTACCATGGTGTCTGAAAAGAACGCGGCTGAGATCTTTGACTGGATACACCAACAAAACATCCAGATTGCGATTGATGATTTCGGTACCGGACACAGTGCGCTGATTTACCTTGAGAAATTTTCCTTTGATTACCTGAAAATTGATCGGGATTTCATTCAAAGTATTGGTTCGGAAACCGAGGCGACAACAGTACTGGACGCGGTGCTGAATCTGGCAAAACAACTCAATCTGAAAACGGTTGCAGAAGGCGTAGCAACCAGGGAACAAGCCACCTGGCTGATTAGCCGTCATGTTACTTGCCTGCAAGGCTACCTGTTTAGTTATCCCCTGAATATACAAAAATTAATTGCGTATTTTCAAAAAGAACAAGGCACCTTATCCTGACACGGCGAAACCGTTATGATAGGCCACCACGAAGGATGGCCGATATCCAGTCCGCCAGCGAGTATATGCCGAACCGTGATGTGGATGAACGCGTGCTGCTACCCCATCTGCAACGTAATATGAGTGCCATATCCGTTTGTGATAAAGAAAAACGGGTGGTTTTATTTTGCTTTAGGAGCCTCTGCTACCATGTTATTGCGCCTGGTTACCTCGTTTTTACTTAGCGTCATCGCTCTGACCGCGCAGGCGGAGATTATCAATAACAGCAGTGCGTTATCTCAACTGGGCGCCCCCAAATATGCCACTCACTTTAGTCACTACGATTATGTTAATCCGGCGGCGCCGAAGGGTGGAACCATGACCCGGGCGGCAATCGGGACTTATGATAATTTTAATCGTTATGCCTCTCGGGGAAACCCCGGCGCTGCGACCGACACCCTGTATGACCCCCTGTTCACCACCTCAGACGATGAGGTGGGCAGCTATTATCCGCTGGTTGCTGAGTCAATTCGCTACCCCGACAATTTCCAGTGGGCAGAAGTTACGATCAATCCACGCGCGCGCTTTCAGGATGGCTCACCGATCACCGCTGAAGATGTCGCCTTTACCTTTGATAAATTTATGACGGAAGGCGTCCCACAGTTTCGTCTCGTGTATAAAGGTGTGACGGTAAAAGCTGTGTCACGGTTAACCGCACGCATTGAACTACCCAAACCCGATAAAGATCAGGTACTGGGTTTGATTAGCTTACAGATCATTCCAAAGAAATTCTGGGAACATCATAAGTTTAATGAACCTCTCGGTTACCCGCCATTGTCAAGTGGCCCCTATCGCATCACTGCTTACAAAGTGGGTCAGTACATCACCTATTCCCGCGTGAAAGATTACTGGGCGGCAGATCTGCCGGTCAATAAAGGCCGGTTCAATTTTGACACCCTGCGTTATGATTATTATCTTGATGATAATGTCGCCTTTGAAGCATTTAAATCAGGTGCCTATGATTTTCGTGCGGAAAGTTCGGCAAAAAAATGGGCGACGCAATACCGAGGCCGCAGCTTCGAAGAGCATCAAATCGTTAAAGAGAACCGTCCTAATACGGTTTCTACCGACACCAGCTGGCTGGCGTTTAACAATGAGAAACCCCGTTTTGCCGATCGTCGGGTGCGCCAGGCGCTGACGCTGGCGTTTGATTTCGAATGGATGAACAAAGCACTGTTTTATAACGCCTACAAACGCACTAACAGCTACTTTCAGAATACCGAATATGCAGCGCCCGATTACCCTGATGCGAAAGAAATCACTATCCTGAACGCCTATAAAAACAAAATTCCTGATGAAATTTTTACTGCCCGCTTTCATCCACCCATGTCCGACGGCAGCGGCTATGCGCGCGACAACCTGTTAGCTGCGCTCGGACTACTGCAGCAAGCCGGCTGGGAGGTGAAGAATCAGCAACTGATCAATCGCCAGACCGGGAAACCCTTTCATATTGAGTTGCTGTTACGCAGTGGGGAAAATATCGGGTGGGTGTTGCCATTTCAGCATAATCTCTCGCGCCTGGGTATCACCCTCGATTTACGTCAGGTTGATAGCTCGCAGTACCTGCGCCGCATGCGTGAAGGCGATTACGATATGATCCCCGGCAGCTATTTCGCGATCCCCTGGCCGAATACCTCACTGCAGATCATGTGGGATTCGCAATATATTAATTCCTCCTGGAACCGGCCCCGGGTTAAAAGTCCGGTGGTGGACAGCCTGATCGCGCAAATCACCCGGCATCAGGGCGATAAAGCCGCGTTACTTCCTCTGGGGCATGCATTAGACCGTGTCTTACTGTGGAACTATTACATGATACCAATGTGGTATAGCGCAGAAGATCACTATGCCTACTGGAACAAATTTTCCATGCCATCCATGGTACCCACCTACACGGTGGGTACCGAAAACTGGTGGTACGATGTCAACAAAGCCGCGCAATTGCCGGCTCAGCGTCGTTGAGGTATTACGTTTGGCTGCTTATATTCTGCGTCGACTTTTACTGGTGATCCCCACGCTATGGGCGATCATCACCATTAATTTCTTTATTGTGCAAATTGCTCCCGGAGGTCCGGTGGATCAGGCGATTGCCAATATTCAGTTTGGCCAGACAACCGGTTTAGCCAGTGACAATGGTAGCGGACAAGGACGCGTATCGCCCAATGCTAACAACCCTGGCGATAACCAATACCGTGGCTCTCGCGGTCTTGATCCGGAAGTGATTGCCGAAATCACCAAACGTTATGGATTTGATAAACCCCTGCATGAACGCTATTTCAAATTGTTGTGGGACTATGTCCGTTTTGACTTTGGCGACAGCCTGTTTCGCAGTTCGTCCGTCATCCAGTTGATTAAAGAAAGCCTGCCGGTATCCATCACCCTCGGATTGTGGAGTACGTTAATTATATATCTGGTTTCCATCCCTTTGGGAATCAAAAAGGCAGTGCGCAATGGCAGCGCCTTTGATATCTGGAGCAGCGCGGTAATTATTATTGGCTATGCTATTCCCGCATTCCTGTTCGCTATTATGTTGATTGTGTTCTTTGCTGGCGGCAGTTACCTCGACTGGTTTCCTTTGCGCGGTTTAACATCACCTCAGTTCAGTAACTTGCCGTGGTATAGCAAGATTGTCGATTATCTCTGGCATATCACCTTACCGGTGCTGGCGACCGTCATCGGCGGCTTCGCTACCTTAACCATGCTAACCAAGAACGCTTTTCTGGATGAGATGCGTAAACAGTATGTCGTTACCGCACGCGCCAAAGGGCTTAACGAGCAAAAGGTCCTCTACCGCCATGTCTTCCGTAACGCTATGTTGCTGGTGATCGCCGGCTTCCCGGCCACCTTCATCAGTATGTTTTTCACCGGTTCTTTGTTGATTGAAGTGATGTTTTCTCTCAACGGACTCGGTCTGCTGGGCTACGACGCAACCATCCAGCGCGATTACCCGGTAATGTTTGGCACGCTGTATATCTTTACGCTGATTGGCCTGCTATTGAACATTCTCAGTGATGTCACCTACACACTGGTCGATCCACGCATTGACTTCGAGGGACGCTA
>JAATFO010000077.1 GCA_015655145.1 Enterobacterales bacterium
GAACGCCCATCAGGGAAAAAATGGAATCAATAAAGCCCTTTGCCGCTACAAGCGGCTGTCATTGTCGTTAGCTGGCTTGCGGAGATCAAAGCGTAGATGCGGGGAGGATGTGTTCAGGTAAAACTCCGCTACTACCCTCGCGGTGCGGCGGAGTTATGCCGATTAAAAGCCGATTCCTTCAGAACTATTTTCTTGCCATTTTGGCCCTGAGCAGTGTGCGTAATCCTCCCGTATTATGTGTACATGCCGTTTCTTGCACGTTGCCCGTGTCCAAACCTGATCGTGCCGGGATAGGCGCTAAGTGCGATCAAATTGCGGTATTCTTCGCTGTTTTTTCGGTTTCCATATAGGGCAGATTACGTCCGATGCAATAGCGATAAATGGCCGCCCCGAGGATCCCACCAATAACCGGCGCAATCAGCGGCACAAGAAAGTAGGGGATCTCTCTACCGCCAGTCATGGCAACAGAGCCCCAACCGTTTAGCAACGTAAAAAGTTTTGGACCGAAGTCGCGGGCAGGGTTCATGGCAAATCCGGTTAAAGGCGCGGTCGAGGCGCCGATAACCGCTACCAGCATGCCGATTAATAGCGGCGCCAGCGGTCCCTTTGGCACACCGTTGCCGTCATCCGTTAGCGCCATGATAAGCCCCACCAGAATAGAGGTGATGACGATTTCCACGAGCGCGGCCAGCCATACGCTAATACTCGCCGCCGGATAGGTGGAGAATATGCTTGCCAGGAACAGGCTGTCCTGACTGCCGCGCACCATTTGGTGAGCCTGTTCGTATTCGGTGAACAGATTGTGGTAAATAAGATAGGTCAGTGCTGCGCCACAAAAGGCACCGGCCATTTGCGCCAGAATGTAAGGCACGACTTTTTTGGCATCAAAACTGGCGAACATCCATAACGAAATAGTGACCGCCGGGTTAAGATGTGCGCCGGATATGCCGGCTGTCAGGTAGACCGCAAGGGCGATGCCAAGACCCCAGACGACACAAATTTCCCAAAGACCAAAACTGGCGCCTGCCAGTTTCGCTGCACACAGAACACTGGTACCAAAAAACATAAATAATCCAGTACCGAGAAATTCAGCAATGCACGGGACTTTTACTGATTCAAGTGATTTACTCATGGTATTTTCCTGTATTAAATGACGTCTGTTATTCATCACTTAATTGATTTAGCGTACAAGAGAGAAATAAAATGGTCTACTGTTTGTATCATTATTAATGATGATGATTAACCGCCGATATGGCAGTGAAACCCCATTGATTCGACAACTTTTTTCAGGCTTTCCATTTTTTCTTCCGCGTGCGACTTTGCATCGCCCATCGGATAAATTCTACCCAGTAAATTATATTTATTTTCCCCAAAGGTATGATAAGGCAGCAGATGAATGGTATCGACACCCGACATTAATTTGGCAAATTCAGCGATGCTGCGAATTTCATCCGGATTGTCGTTTACTCCAGGTATGACAGGGATTCGGACAATGACTTTGGTGATAAATGAAATGCGGATCAGATTTTCAAGAATACGGCTATTATTGACACCGGTATTTTTCTCATGAACATCTGGGTTTATTGCTTTGATATCAGTAAGCGCCAGATCAATCCACAGGAAGACATCCTCAATTACCTCTTTGGTTGTAAATCCGGTGGTTTCAATTGCTGTGTGCCATCCCTTTTCTTTGCAGGCTTTTAATAGCTCACGAGCAAACTCCGGCTGTGCCAATGGTTCTCCGCCAGATAAGGTAATCCCGCCTCCTGAACGGCGAAATAAGTTTTCCTCCTTTTGCAGTTCACGTATCACTTCACCAACGGTCATACGCTTGCCTTTCATTTCCAGTGCCTGGGTGGGGCAAACGCGAGTACATTCACCACATTCGATGCAGCGTTCACGATCAATGAAAAAAGGATTGCCGGGAGAAAGTGCATGCTGTTTGCAAACATCAATGCATTTTCCGCAGCGAATACAATCACTCTTTTTATAGATTAATTCGGGTCGCGGGCGCTGTGATTCCGGATTACTGCACCACTTACAGGCCAGCGGGCAGCCTTTAAAAAAAGGTATTGTACGGATGCCAGGGCCATCATGCAGGGAATAGCGCTGAATATTGAATAAAACGCCTTCCGTATCGTATTCGACTCTCTTCATAACATCACTCGTCACAAAAGCGACCATCAGGCAACAGCTAGTCAGTCGCTAAAATCGGGTCTGATAAAGGGCCATGCATGCCGGCATGGCCCAACAGGCAGGTTAACGTCAGAATTGCTGTTCGGTACGGCTGATAATGTCATCCTGAACTTCTTTAGCCAGCACCACGAACTGGGCGCTATAACCGGCTACGCGAACCACAAGATCCTGATGCTGTTGCGGATTTTTCTGTGCTTCCAATAACGTGTTGCGGTCGATGACATTGAACTGGACGTGCATCCCTTTCTTATCAAAGTAGTTGCGTACCAGACCACCGAAATTACGCAGACCTTTTTCTCCGGCCAGTGAAGATGGCAGGAATTTCTGGTTATATAGCGTGCCGTTCGACGCGATGAAGTGATCCAGTTTCGCCACGGAATTCGCCGCGGCAGTTGGGCCGAGGGTATCTTTACCCTGACGCGGAGATACACCGTCAGCCAGTGGTTCTTTCGCCAGACGGCCATCAGGCAGCGCGCTCACGTCTTTACCGAACAGCACGTTAGCAGACACCGGGTAGATACCGGCCTGGAAGCGACCACCGCGTGGATTAGTGTATTTTTCCACTTCCTGGCAGTAGATCAGCGCGCAATTGCGGGCGATGAGATCCACTTCATCAATGTCGTTACCGAAACACGGTGTGTTTTCCAGAATATGGCGAATCTCTTCATAACGGGAAGTGCCCGCCGCTGGCGCTGCGCTGGCGAGCTGGCGATAGACTTCATTTTTGATCACGGCGGGATTGAGCGACCCGTGCTGATCAATAATGCGTTTGACGACATCGTAGATGTCTTGTTCGCCGAGAGAGGATTTCGCTGACGCATCATGCGGATTACTGCCTGACGAGTAGCCAAAGTTAGCATCCAGCGCACCTTTCAATTCCTGAAGCGTCAGTTTGCGGTCTTCGAAAACCTGTTTTTGCAGAGCATAAACAGAGTCGCCGGTGTCTGCGATACCGAAGGCTTGCGGGCCGGTAAAGTTGTAGATCGCGCCCCCTTCCTGGAGTGATTTACCTCGACCGATGCAATCGTCCACCATCGCTGACAGGAACGGTAGCGGGCAGCGTTCTCCGTGAGCGATATCAACGCTGTTGCACGCTTCAACCAGTTGATGAACAAAGTGCGCCATCTGTTGCTTAAAGGCGGTAAAGAAGTCATCAATGCTGGTGTACTGCGTCAACTCGCCGGTGGTTGGGCCAATCTGTCTGGTGCCTGAACGGCCATTGTTAAGGGTAATTTCCAGTACTTTTGCCACATTGAAGAACGCGGCATCGTGCCAGCCTTCGGTACGGTGTGGTGACTGCGGTTCCACGCAACCGATGATGCAGTAATCGCGTGCGTCATGCAGTGATACGCCACGGTTTTGCAGTGCAGGGATGATCACCTCGTCGTTATACATGGCCGGAACGCCGAGACCAAGGCGTACCAGTTCACAGGCGCGGAACAGGAATCCATCCGGGGTCCCCTGCCAAACGCGAATTGAGAATGACGGCTGTGGTAAACGCACGTGAGCGGTGGCTTCCATGCACATGTAAGTCAGGGCGTTTGTGGCATCACGACCGTCTTCCGTCTGACCGCCAACGCACAAGTTCTGGAACACTGCATAACCAGCGAAGGCCTGGGCGGAAACTTCATCACGTGTTTTGTTGATATCATTAAGTTTAATCCAGCAGCAATCGACCAGTTCCTGGGCGAATTCTTTGCTGATGGATTTGTCCGCCGCCAGGTAGGGATACATATACTGGTCGAAACGGCCCGGGGAGATAGAGTGACCGCTGGATTCAATCTGCAGCATGCTCTGAATAAACCAGAATGTCTGGCATGCCTCCCAGAACGTGGTGGCGCCGTATTCCGGTACGCGGGTACAGTTTTTGGCAATTTGTTCCAGCTCGCGTTGGCGCGTTGGGTCGCGTTCTTCGCGGGCAAGGCGCGTGGCTTCCCCGGCATAGCGATGCGCGAAATTGATCGCCGCCTGATAGCTCAGGATAACAGCGTGATAGAACTGTTCCTTTTTGATGTAATCCGATGAGCTGCGATCAAGGCTTTCCAGCGCGCAAGTCACTTCATTGATGATGCCGCGGAAACCGATTTTAAGCACTTTACCGTAATCAACGCTGACGTGACCAACCCCGCCGAAGAAGTAGTTGCCGACGGTGAACACGCCGTTGCTCATACTTTCTTTCGTTTCATCCGACATATAAGACGCCGCCAGCGAACTTGTCGTTTTTCCGGGCCAATATTTAAAGGCCTCATGCAGTTCAGCGGCGGTTTCTTTCGGAATGATAAATGGGTCAGCAACGCGGTGCTCCATGGTATCGAATTCTTTTTCGACCCAGTCATAGGAAAATTCTGGGCAGATTTCCGTGGAGCGCGGATTAATTGTTACCGCCCCCACAATCAACTCATCAGGACGAATAGTGATCGGCAGTTTATTGAATATTTTCTCAACAACTTTTGCCCGGCGCATAACAGCGGGCAAATTTTCGTTTTCTTTATAAGCCTCAGTTGCCAGCACTGCGCGTTCAGATTCTACGTAGGGTTTAGCGTGCAGAATCACATTTTTGAGTCTTACAACACGTTCTGTCGGATTAGTAAAACCTTTCTCTAACATACAATAACTCCCAAAATGATATAAGCGTGATTTGTACACCACACCTGAATTGTTTGATCTCACGGCAGTGCCGGGTACATTATTTAATAATATTGGCGTCTATTAAGCTGATAAAATGTCGTAATATTGACGGATGCCCCATCCAGTTGGTTGCGGTGACCAGATTGTCATCCTGGACGGCTTCATCATCTGCAGCGTTGATCCAAATTCCGCCTGCACTTTCAATGTCGGGTTTAATCGTAAAATAACCTGTCAGCTTTTTCCCTTTCAATACTCCGGCAGTAGCCAGAATTTGCGGGCCGTGACAAATAGCTGCCACAGGTAATGAATATTTTATTGCGTAATGAATAATATTCAGTACGGACTTATTAAGGCGTAAATACTCGGGTGCACGCCCTCCCGTAATATAAAAACCACAGTATTCTTGCATTCTAATTGCATCAAATGATGCGGTTAGTCGGAATAAATGGCCGGGTTTTTCGGTATAGGTTTGATCACCTTCAAAATCGTGAATGGCGGTCTTAATATATTCCCCATTTCCTTTCCCAGGACAAACCACATCAACTCTGAAACCTGACATGCTTAATACCTGCCATGGCACCATGACTTCATAGTCTTCAGAGAAATCGCCTGCGAGCATCAAAATTTTTTTCATAAGTGAACGCTCAGAATGTACTGGCGTCCTCCTCAATAGTGCGCATGGCTTCATTCACTGCGGCGACTTCACCGAATATTGCCAGCGTGGTGACATGTTGCGGGCAACTGCCTACGATTTCCGACACCGCGACATGTGCGCTTTTACTGGCCTGATCAGCGTAAAAGTACAAATCCGGCACCGGCAGCATAATCAACCCGATGGCATCAATACGAACCATCTCCAGTCGGTTGCGCGACTCGGAAGGCATACGCCGTTTCAGCATGGCCAGCGTTTCCGGTGTCGGTGCGTTGATAATGCGTTTTTTCATCACAGGGCTACCCGTCTTACGTTATCAGCGAATATTGAGTGCTTCGACCATCACACACCGGCGATTCCTGGCAAACGTACGTGCCGAGGTCAGTCCTTCACCGGTAGGTCCGGCAATAGTGAACGTGGCATGGCCTTCACCACCGACACCTATTCCGGTATATGACGGACCATTTTTCACAAAAATGGTGGTTTGAATCAGACGTGCCATTTTGGTGAGTTTTTCGACATTAGTAGAATGCATCATGGCGGTATGACGGTTGCCATGTTCTACCTTGATCGCCAGTTCGATCGCCTCATCGACATTTTCCACGCGGACCACGGGCAGAATCGGCATCATTAATTCGTGCACCACAAACGGATGGTCTCGCTCCGTTTCGATCAGAATGACTTTGACCTCTTCCGGTGCGCTAATGCCTATTTTTTGCAGAATGTAGCGGGCGTCTTTACCAACAAAAGCCGTGTTCGGACCGGTTCCCTTATCATTCAGCACCAGCGTTTGCAGTTGCAGGATGTGTTGCTTATCGCACAACAGCAAGGCGCCGCTTTTCTTCATACAATGAATGAGATAATCCGCCACTTCGTTAACGACAATGACCTCTTTTTCCGCCACGCAGGGCAGGTTATTGTCGAAACAGCACCCGTTGATGATGTCTCTGGCCGCTTTCTCAATATTGGCGGTTTCATCCACGACCGCCGGTGGATTGCCCGCACCCGCGCCAATTGCCTTCTTACCTGACGACATCACGGTTTTCACAATGGATGGGCCACCCGTTGCGACCAGCATATTGACGCGCGGATCGTTGATTAACGCATTGGTGTTATCAATCGACGGATGAGAAACGGTCACGACCAGGTTGGCCGGTGCGCCAAGCCGGGATAATTGCTGATTGATCAGCGCAACGCAGTGCAGTGAAACATTGCGTGAACGTGGGTGGGGACTGAATATCACCGTATTTCCCGCGGCCAGCATACCAATGGTGTTGTTGATAATGGTTTCCGTCGGATTTGTGGTCGGTGTGATTGAACCAATAACACCATAGGCGGAGTATTCCGTCAGGGTCAGTCCACCGTCGCCACTTAACGCGCCGGTCGTCAGGTCTTCAACGCCCGGTGTTTTTTTCGCAGCAACGCGATTTTTCACCAGTTTATCGGCATAGTTACCCATCCCGGTCTCTTCCACGGCCATCCGGGATATGGCTTGCAACACCTCTTCCTGTAGGAAAAGTTGGCGGATACCATCAACAAAGCTGGCGCGATCCTGCATTGAGCAGTGGCGATACTGGATTTGTGCATGTTGCGCGGCGGCAATGGCTTCATCCATGGTTGCAAAAGCACCGGCGCCAGATGTGGTTTCGGTAGCCGGCGCGGCGTCAGTGCGGCTCGCCAGCACACTGGCGACAATCGCTTCTATATTGTTCCGATCAGCGACAGGTGCCTCAGTGGGTGCACTTTGCACGGGGGCTTCCGGCGCTGTTTTAGTGTATTTACTCAGAACGCGAGAGACGGCCTGAGAAATTTCAAGATCGTTCATGCTATTTATTCCTTACTTCACATAACTTCACGCGTATTACTGCGTGCCATCAAATGTACGGTGTTGTCGTCGATTTGATTGGCGCAGGGTCTAGCGCTGACAGCAGTTGCAGACCAACGTCTCTTGCTGCAATTACCGCCTGGCGAACTGCACCAGAATCCCCGGCGAAGGTGAAGATAACTTCATTACTGAAACTGGTGCCTTTTGCCGGACTGGCGTAACCCACAGGCTCAATTACAGCGGCTTTAGCGGCTGCGTCAGCCACCACCACACCAATGGCCGCCGGGCAGGCACAGGTCATCCCGAAGGCTTTCCCCACCGGCGCGCCGAACCCTTTATTCAAGGCATAGCTGGCGCGAGCGGTATACTGGAACTCCAGGTGTCCGGCTGGTGAGCCATACACATCGCCCATCGTGCGCTCAATTTCAGCCAGAGCAACTTCAACAGCGCGTCGAACATCGGATACATCAGACGCGCCGAATACGATTAAGCACCCATGGCCGCCACCGCCTTCCGTGTCACGTGCCAACTCAATAGAAAGTATTTCACTGTTGGTCGCTTTAATGGCTTCATCCGCCGCAAAAATATGTGGCCCCGCGCCTGTACGTGCACCAAGAATACCGAGTGAGCGATATTTCTTGTCGATATTCATAACGTCATGTAGCTGATGATCGACATTGGCAATAACCAGCCCAATTGTGTGCCCCAGGGCGGTGCCAACAAATTCAGTTAACCCACATCCGGTAAAACTGGCCGCGCTTTGGTTATTTTCACTCACATCAATCTGTTTATTCATTACTTCAGATATAATCTGCTCAACAAGATTATCTCTCATGGTCAGTATCCTCTGGCTTTATTAACTGACAGCTTTGGGCAGAATTTTTTCCACTTCGATATGCGGGCGCGGAATAACATGCACGGATACCAGTTCGCCCACTTTAGTTGCGGCCGCTGAGCCAGCATCAGTTGCTGCTTTCACTGCGCCGACGTCACCACGAACCATGACTGTAACCAGTCCGGAACCGATTTTTTCATATCCTACCAGCGTCACGTTTGCAGATTTAACCATGGTATCTGCGGCTTCAATTGCGGATACCAGACCTTTTGTTTCAACCATACCTAATGCTTCTTGTTGCATAACGACCTCAATATTCCAGGTGAGAGTAAAAGCAAGTTATGAAATAACTTATTGGGTTGAATCCATAGACTTAATAATTCATGCACTACGATGTTATTGTGCCAGGGACAAAATGTTTTGCCCGTCAGAGAGACTTTCTTGTTTTTCGGTATCACCTGCGACAATAAAATCCTCCTTTATAGCAGGGCAGGGATGACGGCTCAGACAACGGCAGACAAGGCTGATGAAATTGTCGCCGCATCTTGCGCAATCATCTTCTCTTCATTGGTCGGGATCACGGCAACAATGGGAGAACCGGGTAATGAGATCACCCCTTCCCGACCGGCAAAAATTTTCGCATTCTTCGCCGCGTCGAGATGCACGCCAAATACTGCCAGTCGTTGGGCAGTAAGCTCCCGTATTAACGCTGAATTCTCTCCAATACCGCCAGTAAAGATCAGGGCGTCAAAACGATGCAGCGAGGCAAGGTGTGCGCCAAGGTGGCGGGCAAGGCGATGAACCATCACGTCAATGGCGAGTGTTGCGCGGGGATTGCCGTTACTGCGTGCTTCCTGCAACGTGCGGCAATCACTGGAAATACCAGACAAACCGAACAAGCCCGAATCGTTATTCACCATTTTGTACAGTGATTCGATGGTCTGTCCTGTGCAGCGGGCGATATAGGCGGCCGCGCCAAAATCCAGGTCGCCGCAGCGAGTACCCATCACCAGACCTTCAAGCGGCGTCATCCCCATTGAGGTATCAACACTTTTACCGTTTTTCACTGCACATACCGAAGAGCCATTGCCGAGGTGGGCGATAAGAATGCCATGGTTAGCCGGGTCGAGATTCAGGCGCACAATGGCTTCTGCCGCGATAAAACGATGCGATGTACCATGAAAACCGTATCGTCTGACGTGGTATTTCTGCTGATACGTGAGCGGAATTGCGTAGGTGTAGGCGGCTGGCGGCAGCGTTTGATGAAATGCGGTATCAAACACGGCAACTTGCGGTAGTTCCGGCAGCAGCGTCAGGGCCACTTCAATGCCGGTCAGGTTGGCCGGGTTATGCAAAGGCGCCAGGGCAGAGAGTTCCCGAATACGCGCAATCACTGACGCCGTGATCAATACGGAATGTTTGAAATCACTGCCGCCATGTGCCACACGATGACCGATGGCGCACACATGCGGCAGTAGCCCCAGATTCGCGAGTTTTGCAAAGAGCGCTTTCAGTGCGCTGTGATGGTTAGGCTCAGCCAGCAACGCCGTCGTTTTATGGCCTGCAGCATCTTTAAACGTAATGCAGGCATCTTCCAGCCCTAATTTTTCCGCCAGCCCCGACAACAACGGGGCACCCTCATTGCGTGGGATGGCTGAAAATTTTAGTGAAGATGAACCACAATTAATAACCAGAACCAGTGAAGTTAACGACATGATGACCCCTGTCTGTATCTGTATTTTCAGGAAAACGATCCAGTGAATGGTGTGAGTGGAAATCGCTCGCGACTGAAACGCTCCAGCGTTGCGCTCGCTATAGCGATGTCTTCATCGACGCTACCGCCGCTAATACCAATAGCCCCGAGCAGTACGCTGCCTGACCAGCAGGGCAGCCCACCGCCAAAGCAACAGATGCCTGGCTCATTCTGCAAGCCGTAAAGGCTGGCGCCGGGTTGCACTTCGTTTGCCAGTTGGTGGGTTGGCATTTTCAGCGCCACCGCAGTCCAGGCCTTTTGCCCCGCCAGTGTGTGGCTGATGAGCAACGCGTTATCCATGCTAAAGAAGTAACGTTGCTGACCGCACGCATCCACCAGGCTGAAAACGATGGGCACGTTGGCGTTCTCTGCGGCCTCACTGGCATATTTCGCCAGCAAAGCAGCATCGGCCAGGCTCAGCGAGATATGGCGCGGCGATAACTGGCGCGAAATCGCATCATTGATGCAATGATCCAGGTCGGTATTGAGTTCATGACGCATGGCTTTTCCTCGCGGGCGAATTACTGACCGTTAAGATCGAGCGAATCAACAATGCCGACAACGGCAGCATCGATGACGGAATGTTCTTTGCTGGTGCTCATGCGCGCGGAACTGCCGGTGGTGACAATCACCGTTTCACCATTCCCTGCGCCAACAAAGTCCACGGCGACTTGTGCTGTGCCTGTAGGTTGATAGTGTTCATCCAGGCGGGCGACAATCAGCAGTTTTGCGCCATTGAGCGAGGCGTGCTTGGTGGTCGAAACCAGAGCCCCTGTTACTTTTGCCAGATACATGTTTTCTCCTGGTGACCCTGAATGATAACGATGCCGCGATCCCGGATTTCATCACGGGCGGCGGGAGTAATTAGCGTGCGGCTATCGATATGCAACACCTCTCCTTTTTGGCATTGGTACACATCACTGAGTGTTATCAGTTGCTTATTGGCTCTCGCCGATAGCACCTGTTTTGCATTTGTTATTTGTTGGCCGATCACGGTGAAACCGTATGCCACAAGCGTGGCGGCGTGATGTGCAAGGCGCGACTGGAATGGTTGCGGCAGGGAGTACGCAGCGTCATACCGACATTCGGCATTGAGCGTGACGATCACGGGTTTATTAAGGCTAAGTGCGTGGCAAGCCCAGCGGCATACCAGGTTATCGCGGATACCCAATGCGATTTTGCTCATACTGTTGGTGGACAGCGCGGGCAGGTAGAGACCATGGAATGAACGCTCCCTTTGCTGCGGCTCCTGGTTATCGCACAGCACATCAATACCGCGGCGCGCCAGCTCTTCCAGACAGGACGATTGCAATGACGACTGCATTGCACTGTGGGAAAAGGCCATGACCAGCAAATAGCCGCGACGATCCAAGGCCGAGAGGCAATCCAGCGTGGCTGGTAGCGTAGTGAGATCTTCACCGCTTAACACCACGCGCATCACCTGACTGTGTGTTTGTAAACGCTGTTTTCGGCGCGCCAGTAGCTCAGCAATGAGGGTATCGATCAGTTGCGAAAGACGGTGTGAGTCCATGGTTTATTCCCTCACCGGCTGTACATGGCAATGCCAGGCGGTGTAACTCACTTTCACTGCACGGGAAGAATGGCTGATGGCCGCGACCGGATTGTCTTCTTTATCGAGGACCACCAGAGCGGTATTCGCCATACCGGGGTCAACGCCAACGTCCAGCGTCGCCAGGTCATGTAACCGACTGATTTCAGGACGTTCAGCCATAATGGCATTCTGTCATCACGCGCTTTACACAATCGTCATTCCGCAAGCCTAAGCCGTTGGCCTCTTCCACATCGATATGCATTTCCAGTACGGCGTCAGCACTTACACGAACCATCACGTGACTGAGAATGCCGCCGCGCTGTCCCTCAACACGGACATCAATTTCCATACCGTCGCGCAGTGCATATTGCTCCGCTTCAGCGGGAGAAATATGAATATGCCGCCAGGCAACAATCACCCCGTCGGTTTTGGTGATCCGTCCACGAGGACCGATGATTTCAATGCCTGGTGAATCCTGTAGCTCGCCAGACATCCGTACCGGGGCTTTCACCCCCAGCGCAAAGCCATCAGAGACTGAGATTTCAATCTGGGTGGCGCTACGCAGTGGTCCAAGCACCCGTACCTTCGCTAACTCGCCTTTGGGTCCCCGCAGGGTCACGGTCTCTTCGGCGGCGTACTGACCGGGCTGTTTCACCGCCTTCATGCGGGTAAGCGTGGAACCGTAGCCAAACAGGGCGTCCATATCTTCCCGGCTCAGATGTATGTGGCGATTGGAGATACCCACGGGAATTTCCAGCGCCTGTGGCACGAGAGGTAACTCGGTAATCGACCGGGCGCCACGGGTCGCCAGTTCTTGAAGAATCTGTTGGGTAATCAATTCGGCTTGCTGCTGGTTGTAATTCATAACGTCAACGACCTGAAAATGATGAATGGAGAGATGTTTAGAATATTCAGTCCCGCGTTGCGCTTTTTGCCGTCACGCAGGACTTTTTTGACCACCCGGCGACCTGAGGACAAACTTGTCCAGATTTACCCGACAATACGTGTCAATAGCTGGTCTACATCGGCGGCGCGGGGTTTGCAGGGGTTAGTTGCTGTGCAACCATCGGCCAGCGAGGCGGTAATCAGCGGCTGTCGTAAGGATTCGAATTCCGCCCGATCTTTGCCCAGATCCTGCAGCGTGGCAGGAATGCCAAAATGGTGATTAATATCGCGGATGCCGTTTATCAGCGCGTGCAGCGTTTGCTCAGAAGTGGCTGTCTCTATACCCATGATGGCGGCACACTTCATATAACGCACCATGGCGTGGGGTGAGTGCCGGGCGTTGTATTCAATAATCAGGGGCAGCAGCATGGCGTTAATTTTGCCATGGGGTAGATGTAACATGCCGCCGATGGCATGTGCCATGCCGTGTACCAGCCCCAGTCCCGCTGAGTTAAATGCCATCCCGGCCATGCAGGAAGCGTTGTGCATATGGGTACGCGCCTGAATATTTTTCTCATCATGGAAAACGTCAGGCAGGTGTTGCCAGGTCAGTGCAATGGCTTTTTCCGCCAGCGCATCGCTAAAGTCATTTGCGCCTGTTGATACCAGCGCTTCGATAGCGTGCGTTAGCACATCCATACCGGTATCAACCGCGACATGACGGGGAACAGATAAAACCAAATGCGGGTCGAGAATGGCGTAATCCGGTATTAGCTCGTCAGCAATTAGGGGATATTTTCGCCCGTTTTGCGGATCGGAAATGATCGCGTAAGAGGTGACTTCTGAGCCGGAACCGCTGGTGGTGGGGATGGCGATAAGCTCAATCGCATGGCCGGGAAAATGCTCTTCCAGCGTGACCTTAATCCCTTTCGCCGCATCCAGCGAGGAGCCGCCGCCCAGAGCAATAATGACATCGGGTTTGAATGCTTTAAATTGCATCGCGCCGGCATGCAAGATCTCAACGCTTGGATCGGGTTTTACGTCGCTGAAAATAGACACAGAAGCGTGTGGCATTTCGTTAATCAGATAGCGAGTTTTACCTGATGTCGCCATAAAATTGTCGGTAACAATCCCGACTTTTTTATGATTCAGTCGGCGTAATGCGCCAATTGCTTCCTCGCCAAAATAGACTTTAGGAATAGAAAAAAAATAGCTCGCCATCTTTCGACTACCTTATCCCTTAAAACAGATTACCGGTGTGCAAGCTCCGGCCGTGAAAAGAGATCTCATGGTGTCATGATCGGTTGGTGAAGAAGCTAGCCATGTTTGTGCTCTTTCAGGATTATGTTGTTCTGGTGTCTTACCGCTGACAAAAAAATGCAGAGTAGTAGGGGAGGCGGGATGAGCGGGAAAAGCATGTATACAGAATCCGGTGCAGGTCCTTATCACCACGTCCTGGCATTCCCGGCGAAATTGAAATGGTCCCCCCATTTGAAAGCGATAGGCTGACAGCGCATTTCACGTTCAGGAGGGACAATCTCATCAGGCTTTATAGCTTGAAAAAGCTCAGGTCGATGGTGGAACCGGTTCGCCTTCCGTCACCCAATTGCGGCGGCGGAAATGATGAATGATCATGGGAATGCCAGCAAACAGTACGATACCGAAGAACACCAGGCCCACATACATGGCGGGCGATCCCACCGGTAGCTGATCGGGTGGGAAAAACGACACGATAAAACTGAAAAAGACGCCCACGAAGCCAACGCCAGCGGCAAGCCACATCCCGATAAAACCACCGGGTATCTTAAACGGTCGAGGTAACGCCGGCATTGAGTAACGCAGCCTGATTGCCGCCGCATACATCAACATATAGGCAATCAGATACAGCCCGATAGTCATCGCCGAGATAAGAAAAAAAGCGACTGAGACGTTAGGTATTACGAAATAAAAACACGACATCACCGTTACAATGATCCCTTGTATCAGCAGGATGTGGGTCGGCATGCCATGACTATTTTTCGCCTTTAACACGGGAGGTAATTCACCGCCATGAGCCGTTGCCAATAATCCGCGCGACGGACTGCCCAACCATGCCAGCACGCCGCTGATAGCGCCTATCCCCACCAGAAGAGACAACACCGAGACCAGCCACGGTAAATGCCAGATATCGGTGATAACCGCGCTAAATGTGTCAAATACGCCGGACTGCAGGGAAATTTTTTCATAAGGCAAGATGGCTGCAACAGGTAATGCGCCGAGGGCAAAAATCAGCACTGAAATTAATGCGCCCAGGCCAATAGCAGCCGGATAGCCGCGACTGGGGCGGTGCATTTCAGTGACATGCACCGCCTGTACTTCAACCCCGGCAAACAGCAAAACGATACCCGCCAAAAAGGCGATAGTGCCGAATCCATGAATTTGCGGCCAGAAGCGGGCTTGTCCGTTATCGGATAACGCCGAATCGGTCAGATGTTCCCATCCCAGGGAGTGGCCGGTGGCCACCCAGTAGCCGAACAGAACCAACAGGGCGACACCCGGGATAATGGTTCCGATCACAAAGGTCCAACTGGCGATGCGTGCAAAAACCGCAACGCCTTTCAGCACCACCCACGTGGAGAGCCAATAGGCAACAATACAAAAAATGCCGACATACGCGCCGTTGGCGGCAAGCGAAGGCCGTCCCAGGGTATAAGCAATCGCTGCGGCGCCAAAGGTCAGCGCCACCGGATACCACACCACGTTTTGAATCCACTGCAGCCAGATTGCCAGGAACCCCCAACGCGTGCCGAACGCCTCACCGACCCAGTTGTAAATCCCCCCGGGCCTGTCAGCATAAGCGCCGCCAAGCTCTGCGGAAATTAGCGATGCGGGAATAAGATAAAAAATGATGGTAAACGCAAGATAGACAAACATCGTCATCTCTTCTTTTGCCAATAGCGGCAAACCGCGAAGGCTGGTCACTACCGCCGCCGCCGTCATTAGCCCTACCGCGCCGGTACTGAGAAACGTGCCGTGACCCGTTTTCGTCGCCATAAACTATTTTCCTTAAACCTGTGAGATGACAGAAATGAATCAGTTATGGTGAAAGTTTGGGCTGGATGTGGACAACGCCACCGGATTTTTGCTCAGGTGATCAAGAGCCTGCCTGATGTCTTCCAGCAGCATGCCTGCCATATCTCGCGTGACGCCGCGGCGGATCAAAATACGCTGGACGATGGTTTCCTGCCGGTTGGCCGGAAGCTTATAAGAGGCAATTTGCCAGCCGCGCATACGCACGCGTTCCGAGACATCAAACAGGGTAAAACCGGCGTTGTCCTGATCCTTCAGCTTGTAACAGAGTGCAGGCAACGCGCCGCGACCGTCGTAAATCATCTCGATATTATCCAGACTGGCGATAGCGTCCGCCAGCCATTGGGCGGTATCGGCGCATTCCTGCTGAATATGCCGGTAACCTTCATGCCCCAGACGAAGCAACATGTAATATTGAGCGATAATCTGCCCGGCAGGCCGGGAGAAATTCAGCGCGAATGTCGGCATATTACCGCCGAGATAATCCACCCAGAAAATTAAATCGTCCGGCAGATCCTGTTGGCTGCGCCAAACCACCCAGCCGACGCCAAGGGGCGCGAGGCCATATTTGTGTCCTGAGGTATTGATGGATTTAACCCGTTCGATACGAAAATCCCATTCCAGTTCGGGTTGCAGAAAAGGCGCAATAAACCCGCCGCTGGCCGCATCCACATGAATCGGGATAGCAGGCAGGCCGGTATCACGCTCCAACTCATCCAGCGCGTTCGCCAGCGCTTTTATCGGCTCGTATACGCAGGTGAAGGTAATGCCGAGGGTCGCCACCACGCCGATGGTGTTTTCATCGCAATAATCCGCCAGTTGGCTGGGCTGCAAGCCCAGGGCATCATCAATGAGCGGCACCTGACGAATTTCAACATCAAAATAACGGGCGAATTTTTCCCAGCACACCTGAACCGGCCCGCAAACAAAATTTGGCTTATCAGTAGGTTTTCCCGCTGCTTCACGGCGTTTTTTCCACTGCGATTTAAGGGCCAGTCCCCCCAGCATACAAGCTTCGCTCGACCCGGTGGTGGAGCAGCCCGTGGTCTTCCATGACTGTTCCGCATGCCAAAGATCTGCCAGCATATGCACACAGCGCTGCTCGATTTGAGCGGTTTGCGGATACTCATCCTTGTCAATCATGTTTTTGTCGATGGATAAATCCATCAGGCTGCGCACTTCTTCATCTGCATAGGTAGTGCAAAACGTGGCCAGGTTTTGGCGGGAGTTGCCGTCCATAAACAGTTCATCCCGAACCAGGTCAAGCACGGCACGGGATTCGGAAGAATTCTGGGGTATGCGGTATTTGGGCAATGACGAGCCGGAAATAACCGCGTCATATTCATCGGCATTGATATCAGTGACCCCCGGTACTAATTTTAGAAAAGTCATATATTATCGCCCTTTATTGTTAAGGTCATGAATCCATTGGCACGAATGATATTGTGTAGTGATGGATGTGAATAATTTCAATTCATCTTGCGATGCGAAAAATATAACGATGAACTTAAATTTCCTGAAGGAAAACACACTGTAATGAACATCTGGCATCATGAATTCGTTGGTAAAAATGATGTTCAGTGGCAGGTGTGAATAATCTAAATTCAGCTTACGATGTTGAAGGTCTAATCTTATAATTAAAATTTATGGGGGTGCATTATTCTGAATAGCCAGAATGAGAACATTTATATAAAGCAGTTACAAAGCTGTTCTCTTGCGGAAGACAATGCAATCATTATCATTTTTATTATTGTAAATAAACGTTGCGAGATTATCCAGGCCACGTTGTAAATATATTTAGCCGGTGAAATATGTTTTTTCCGTGCCGGATATATCTTGATGAAGTGTTAATCTGCTTTATGAGAAAATATTTCCTTGATTACTTCTGTGGCAGGTTTTTATATCTTTTCAAAACGTTGTTGAATAAATGAAAATGTTGGCTGTTAGCCGAATCTGCTAACGCTATATCCTGACAATATTCGGGTATTCCTGAACAGGCACAAGTCTCATGCGCGCGATGTTTAACGTTAAATATGGCCCTGGCGCACAGCCGATCCTCAGTCTGGTCGTCTGCAACGTGACCCAGAGCTCTCTTTACCCGAATCGCTCAATATTCTGTCTCTCTCAGGGATAACGTCAGCGTATTTGGCGACGCCACTTGCCGGTGTTCTTCCCGGGTAACTCACGGTTTACAAACAAAGCTGCAAACTGCCGGCGGAATAAGAGCCTGGCCCGGTAGGTATTATTGTCGCCGTCAATGTGGACACAGACAGCGCGGAGAAACCGGCGCGTATACGTAGTACGAGAGGATTTCGCGCACTGCCCAGGGCTAACGTGGCAAGTAAAATTTGCCTGATGGGCCAGGCGTTAAGGGGTAATAATGCATCAATCCGGGATTATCCCCGCAGATTTTTAGGGGCGAAGCCATATTTTTTACGAAAAGCGACTGACAAATGGGCCGGCGTGTAGCCAATCTGGTAAGCGACTTTTGACACTCTTACCTCGCCGGCAGCCAGCAGGCGCCAGGCCGTTTCCAGTCTGAAATTTTGCAGATAAGCATAAATACTCTCACCAAAGAGACGGCGAAAACCTGTCGTCAGCTTGCGGGTGTTCATACCAACACGCAGACTCAATTCGTTCAGGGAAGGAGGGGTGTCAAGACGCGTTTCCAACAGGAATTTTGCTTCGTGCAGGCGTGCCACATCCCCCGAATTCAAACGAGGTACTGCCACCTGTGAGGCTGATTTGTCTGTCATCATGTTATCGATAGAAAGCGCAACGATCTCCAGCGCCTTACCCGTAAGAAACAACTGCCGCGCCACTCCCTGCATCGGACAGGCCAGCAGCTGCGCCTGCACGCTCTGTAATGTGTTGGGCGTCTGTTGTACCCGCATTGCGGGTCGTGCTGCTAAATCGATATTCATCCCTTGCGCCAGCCGCTCGGCAACCTCGGTACTAAAATACTGGTTTATCGTTGCCGACGATAAACAGACTGAGGTGTAACGCAGGTTCTTTCCGGGTAAAAAACATTGCGCGGCTTCTGCCTCATCCTGATTCCAGACAGTACATACCGATGGCCCCGAGATGTGCAACTCTTGTTGTCGCGGGAAACGACACAAGAGCTCGCCGCTTTCGATAATCACGACTTTCAGTCCCCGGATGAGTTTTTCACTCTGCCATTCGATATGCGGTGCGGCTAATGTACCGGTGGTAATCGCAATTTCGCCGCTCAGTACTAATGTTGGTACTGACATCGGCGATGGCAGGGTACTCTCAAGGCTGTGCTGAGAATGTGCACGTGGCATATCTTCCCCCATTAGTCATGTATGATATCGATTATCATTCTCAACATAACGGGTTGCCGCTACACTGTCTAACTATTTTTTATTGTTAATTAACAGGTTAATTACCATACTTAATTTGGGTATTTGGCCGTTATTTTATGAAGGTGAAAGTCGTCAATTTACAGACGCTTTTCTTTGGGGTGAAGTGATTTAAATTGTTAACTGCCATTATATTAAATAATGATATTTCTTCTTTTTGGTTATTTATCATCATCTGTTTTCAGCGTTTTGGCAATATTGCCGTCATTGAGATAATCCACAGAGAAGAACAGGGTGCTCAATTGGAAAAACATTATCTAAATATGTTGTCGCCAGTCAATAATAAGGTCATTTCTTCATAAGTGATTGTGATATTAAATTCCAGCCAATGCCTTCGCTTGCATTATGCGCCGGCCGCCGGGCAGTTCAAACCGGATACGGCCAGCATGTCCGCGCTCGATCGTATCGCCAGACTTCCCGGACAGGGAAATGGGGGTGTGTGATCCCACGAAAGAAAGAGTCCCGCCAGCTAAAGTCCTGACAGTTGTTCGTCCCGTCTGCCACTGCGAAAATTTACCCGGCACTTTCAATAATAATTTTAGGAGAGCAGGTTGGAAAATAATAATAAAGCGCGCCTCGCTTGCGCGGCGCCGCTCATCGGGAGTGTTTTTTTTCTGCACAGTGCGGTGACGCTGGCAGACGAGGGGAAAGACCAGAACAATACGGTAACGGTCACTGCTCAGGACACAAAAAACACCGAAACAGGATATGTTGCCCAGACCAGTAACACCGGGAGTCGCACCAATGCCTCTTTACTGGCAACACCACAATCCATCAGCGTGATTGGGCGTAAAGAGTTACAGGATCGCAATGTACAAACGACCACCCAGGCGCTGCAATATACGCCGGGTGTTTATGCCAGTACTTCTGCGGCATCTTCCCGTTTTGACTACTTCAGCATTCGTGGCTTCGATGCCACGCTTAACGGCATCCTGCTGGATGGATTGCGGTCAACTACGGCGCAGTCTTACGTACATTTCCAGCCTTACGGTCTGGAAAGCATCGACGTACTGCGTGGCCCGAACGGGTTTCTGTATGGCGCCGGTTCGCCCGGGGGGGTGATTAACGGCATCAGCAAACACCCCAGCGCCACCGCACAACACGAAGTCGGGATTCAGATCGGCAGCCATGGCCGGATGCAGGGGCAGTTTGATACCACCGGCCCGGTGAATGATGACAAAACGGTGCTTTATCGTGTGGTCGGCGTCGGGCGCGACAGTAATACCCAGTTTAACAATGTGCCGGACGACACGCTGTATATCGCGCCGTCACTGACCTGGCAGCCCGACAAAGACACGAAGTTTACTCTGCTGATGTCGGCGAACCGGGATAAATTCGGTCCGCCGAAAACCTTCCTGCCGATCTATGGAACGCTGCTCTCTAATCCAAATGGTAAGGTTGGTCACAACAGCTATCTTGATGGCACCAACCTGGATAACCATCTGACGCAATACAATATTGCTTACGAACTGGAACACAATTTCGCCGATCACGGGTCATTCCACTCCTCCAGTCGTTACACCGATACCAGCCTGATGACGCAAACCCTTTCGGGTCGCGCGCTGGCTGCTGACATGCGCACACTTGGCCGCACCGCCTATCAATTCCGCATCAATGGCAAGATTTTCGCTACCGACAACAATGTGAAAACCCGCTGGGATTTGGGGCCGGTGCAGGGTACCTCGGTAGCCGGTATTTCGTATCGGCATACCAGCGAGGATTATTACCTCAACTACGGCTCTGGCAGTTCGATTGATATTTATAATCCGCATTACGACGGTAATTTCTCTGCCAGCCTCCCTTATGCCAGTACCAAACAGGATGCTAATGAGACCGGTGTTTATCTCTCTAACAGTATCGCATTGCTGCAACGGGTGAATCTCGACCTGTCTGCGCGTGAGGATTGGGCAAGCGTTAATACCAAAAACCGTCTGCAAGGAACTGGGACTTCGCAGGATGACCGCCGCTTTACCTGGCGCGCCGGGCTGAGCTATCTGACCGATTTCGGTCTGGCGCCGTACGCCAGTTACGCCACCTCTTTTGCGCCGGTACTGGGCACCAACTTCTATGGAGCAAATTACAAACCGACCACCGGCAAGCAGTGGGAAACGGGCGTTAAGTATCAACCGGAAGGGATGGATGCGCTGTTCAGCCTGGCCTGGTTCCATTTGCAACAGGATAACGTTTCCGTTACCGACCCGGACAATTCGCTCAATACGATACAAGTGGGGCAGGTGACCTCTAAAGGGATTGAAGCCACCGCCACCGCCAATCTGACCGAAGAGCTGAAACTGATCGCCAGCTATAGCTGGAATGATCTTGAAACCACCAAAACCACGGTGGCGGGCGCGAAAGGGAAAACACCGACCGGTATGCCGGAGAAAATGGCATCCCTGTGGGGCGATTATACCTTTGCCGGGGGGCCGCTGGCCTCACTGGGACTCGGTATCGGCGTACGCTATGTTGGCTCCACCTGGGCTGATAGCGCTAATACGATAAAAGTGACTGATTACACAGCGGTGGATGCAGCGCTGCACTATGATCTCGGTCACCTCAATAGCCATATGCACGGTATCAGTGTCGCGCTGAATGCCAACAATCTGTTTAACAAACACTATCTGATAAGTTGCTCAACCAGTACATGCGTCGCGGGTTACGATCGTAATCTGAGCGCCACCCTGACTTATCGCTGGTAATGCACAGGAGAAACCCATGTTCTCTCGTTTTTTGTCAACGCGCTGCGGCGCGTTGTTTTTACTGATTGCTGGTCTGAGCGCACTTCTTCCTCCACCGGTCCGGGCGAACATTACCGTGACGGATATGCTGCACCGTAGTGTGACGTTGCCTGCGCCGGCACAGCGCGTGGTGCTGGCGGAAAGTCGTCATGTGTTAACGCTCGGACTACTGGAAAAGGATCCGGTACAACATCTGGTGGGTTGGGGCGATGATTTACAACGTTATTCCCCGGCGACCTGGCAGGCGCTGCAACACCGTTTTCCCGCCGCCAAAAACATTCCGGTATTGGGCACCATGAACACCGGTACTTTCTCAATGGAACAGGCCATCGCAGTTAAACCGGATCTGGTCATCTTTACGTTATATGGACCCGTCCCGCCCGGGCTGGATAAACTCGACGCCGCCCACATTCCCTACGTTTTTGTCGACTTTTTCCGCCACCCCTTCACTAACACGATTCCGAGTATCCAGCTGTTAGGTAAGGTGTTAGGTCAGTCTGCACAGGCCGAGCGGTTCATTACGTTTTGGCAGCAACATATGGACGGCGTGGCGCAGCGGTTGACGTCCGTGACCGATCACCCACAGGTGTTCTTTCATCTGAATCCGGGCAAAGGTGAGTGCTGCTTTACCTCCGGTCCGGGCAATATGAGCGATTTCATCGCCGCGGCAGGCGGACATAACATTGGCGCTGACCAGTTAAGCACGGCGATCGGTCAGTTAAATAGCGAATATGTCCTGTCGCGCAATCCGGACTTTTACCTGATAGGGGGTGGTTCGGCAGTGAGCAGGGATGGATTACAGATCGGGCCAGCGGCCAGTCCACAACAGATCGCCTCCAGCATGCAGCGTTTACTGAAAGCGCCAGATATTGCCGCGCTTTCCGCTGTACGCCATGGGCACACTGGCGGTATCTGGTTGTTCTTCTTCGACAGTCCACTGTATTTTGTTGGTGTTGAAGCCATGGCAAAAATGTTTCATCCGCAGACCTTTGCCGATGTTGATCCGGATGCCACCCTGCACACGCTGACGCACGATTATCTTTCTGTCCCACTGACGGGAACCTTCTGGAGTGCTTTATCTGGCAGCCAGCCCTGACGATTGGCGGCAAGCTGTGGGTTGCCGTCGGGAAATATCAGGCACCAGGACAATGTTCAGGCTCCTGAGCATCGTCTGCTTTTATTCTTCATTTAGCACCGGTGGTGGTGCCAGATGTTTTGCCAGGGCAGAAAGTCGCGTTCGAATCCGGCGAATGTCAGCAGCGCGACAGGCTGACATTTGCCTGAACACTGACCACCGCAGTAAGAGCAAGAACCTTATACCATCACCAGCGCATGCGTTGCTCGCGCCTTCACCTTGTGATGTTTGTCCGACATTTATCATCGAATTGTCCCCATCGTGCAGGAAAAATACGCCAGTGCTTTTGGTTAACAGAGACTTCGCGGTACACTGTCTGTTAATTACGTGAATAGTCAGGATACGCGCTATGTATTGCCCATTCTGTTCTGCAGTCGACACCAAAGTGATTGATTCCCGTCTGGTTAGCGAAGGCACATCAGTGCGCCGTCGGCGTCAGTGCTTAGTCTGTCATGAGCGGTTTACCACATTTGAAGTGGCAGAATTGGTGATGCCGCGAGTGGTGAAAAGTAATGATATTCGCGAACCTTTTAATGAAGACAAACTGTGCAGCGGCCTGATGAAAGCGCTGGAAAAACGTCCAGTCAACTCTGATGATGTTGAGAATGCGATCAGCCATATCAAAACGCAGTTACGCGCCACCGGGGAACGGGAAGTGCCCAGTAAAATGATCGGTAACCTGGTGATGGATGCGCTGAAAAAACTGGATAAAGTGGCGTATATCCGTTTCGCCTCGGTGTATCGCAGCTTTGAAGACATTCGTGAGTTTGGTGAAGAAATAGCCCGTTTACAGGATTGAATTATGCGTGATGCGTTCTATATGGCACGAGCGCTGGAATTAGCGCGCCGCGGTCAGTTCACCACCATGCCGAATCCTAATGTCGGTTGTGTCATTGTCCGTGAGGGTGACATCGTTGGCGAAGGCTGGCATCAGCGCGCGGGTGAACCGCATGCGGAAATCCATGCGCTACGCATGGCGCAGGAAAAAGCGAAAGGCGCCACTGCGTATGTGACGCTGGAACCCTGCAGCCATTTTGGTCGTACGCCGCCCTGTTGCGACGCCCTGATTGCTGCGGGTGTCAGCCGCGTAGTGGCCGCGATGCAGGATCCTAATCCAGACGTGGCCGGACGTGGACTCTGGCGACTGCAACAAGCTGGCGTCGTGGTCAGTCATGGTTTGATGAGTGATGAAGCAGAAGCGATCAACCGTGGTTTTTTGAAACGTATGCGCACTGGCTTCCCTTTTGTGCAGTTAAAATTAGCAGCCTCGCTGGACGGACGTACCGCCATGGCCAGTGGTGAAAGCCAGTGGATTACTTCACCGCAGGCGCGGCGTGATGTGCAACGTTTTCGGGCGCAAAGCGCGGCGATCTTGAGCAGCAGCGCAACGGTGCTGGCGGACGATCCATCACTGACGGTTCGCTGGGATGCGCTGGACAGTGAGACGCAATCCCGTTACGCACCGCAAAACTTACGCCAGCCGGTGCGGGTGATTATTGACAGCCACAATCGCGTTACTCCTCATCACCGGTTGGTGGCTCAGGCGGGCAGTAGTTGGCTGGCACGTTTACAACCGGATGCTGAAAGCTGGCCAGACACCGTGGAACAATTTATGGTGCCGGCATTAAATGAACATATTGACTTGGTCTCCTTGTTGTTATTGCTGGGGAAACGGCAGATTAACAGTGTCTGGGTGGAAGCAGGCGCCACGCTGGCGGGCGCGTTATTGCATGTTGGCGTGGTGGATGAAGTGATTATCTATTTGGCGCCCAAATTACTGGGCAATGAAGCGCGTGGCTTGTGCGCATTGCCGGGTCTGACAATGCTGGCGCAGGCCCCCGAATTTGTTTTTAGCGATATCCGCCAGATTGGGCCTGATTTACGCCTGACACTGACGCCGCGTTAATGGTGGATGGAAAAGCGGAAGCAGACCGACAAAGAGTATGATAAAATCCGCCCCCCCGTGGGGCATACAGAAGCCTGAAAGGAATACTATGAAGATTATCGAAGCTGCTGTTGCGACGCCAGAAGCCCGTGTTGCGATTATCATCGCGCGTTTCAACAACTTCATCAACGACAGCTTGTTGGATGGCGCTATTGATGCGCTGAAACGTATTGGCCAGGTGAAAGATGAAAATATCACGGTGGTTTGGGTGCCTGGCGCTTATGAGCTCCCCATGACCGCGCGTGCGATTGCCAATGCCGATAAACATGACGCGGTTATCGCCTTAGGTACGGTGATCCGTGGTAGTACCGCCCATTTTGAGTATGTAGCTGGCGAAGCCAGTTCCGGACTTGCCAGCGTCTCTATGCACAGTGATATTCCGGTTGCCTTTGGTGTATTGACCACCGAAAACATCGAGCAGGCGATTGAGCGTGCCGGTACGAAAGCAGGCAACAAAGGTGCTGAAGCGGCGTTGACTGCGCTTGAAATGATTAATGTATTGAAAGCCATTAAAGCCTGATTTTAAGGGGAATTTTGTGAAACCTGCTGCTCGTCGCCGTGCCCGTGAGTGCGCTGTTCAGGCGATTTACTCCTGGCAATTGTCAAATAATGACATCGCTGATGTTGAAAACCAGTTTCTCGAGGAACAGGATGTCACCGATGTTGATATTCCTTATTTCCGTGAACTGTTGATTGGCGTTGCGACTAACAGTACTTACCTTGACGGTCTGATGAAACCCTGGTTGTCACGCCAGTTGGAAGAACTGGGGCAGGTCGAGAAAGCCATTCTGCGCATTTCTTTGTATGAGCTGAGTAAACGCGCTGATGTGCCCTATAAAGTGGCGATCAACGAAGGTATTGAGCTGGCAAAAGTGTTTGGCGCTGAAGACAGCAACAAGTTTGTCAATGGCGTACTGGACAAAGCCGCTCCGCAAATCCGCCCCAACAGAAAGTGATCATTCAAGGTCGGTTTCCCGGCCTTTCTTATCCAGGCTCAGCGGAACGCAATTATGTCATGTGGCGAATTTGAACTGATTGCGCGTTATTTTAATCGCGTGACGAGTTCGCGTAGTGATGTGGAAAAAGGCATCGGCGATGATTGCGCGTTGCTGAACGTACCGGAAAAACAGACTCTGGCCATCAGTACCGATACGCTGGTGGCTGGTGTGCATTTCCTCGAGGATATTCATCCCACTGATTTGGGTTATAAAGCGCTGGCGGTGAATTTGAGCGATTTGGCAGCGATGGGTGCCGACCCTGCCTGGCTGACTCTGGCATTAACCCTGCCGGAGGTGGATGATGTCTGGCTGAAACACTTCAGCAACAGCCTGTTTGCCCTGCTTGATTATTATGATATGCAGCTCATTGGCGGAGATACCACGCGTGGGCCTTTAAGCCTGACGCTGGGTATTCATGGGCTGGTGCCCCAGGGCCGGGCGCTTAAACGCAGCGGTGCCCGTCCGGGGGACTGGATTTATGTCACCGGTACGCTGGGTGACAGTGCGGCGGGTCTGGCCTTATTGCAGCAGCGGATACAGGCGGTTGACCCGGTGGTGCATGAGACTCTGATTAAACGTCATTTACGACCGATGCCGCGCATATTACAAGGACAGGCGCTGCGCGGCCTGGCCAGTTCCGCGATTGACTTGTCAGATGGTTTGATTGCCGATCTCGGCCATATACTCAAAGCCAGCGAATGTGGCGCGCGCATTCACCTTGAGGCGCTGCCGCTATCGCCCGCATTGTTGACACAGTGTGATAAAGCGCAGGCAATACACTGGGCGCTCAGCGGTGGTGAAGATTATGAACTTTGTTTTACCGTACCCGAAATCAACCGTGGTGCGCTGGACGTGGCGCTCGGACATCTTGGCGTGCCATGTTGGTGTATTGGGCAGATTTCATCAGAATCCACGGGGGTAACGTTGTTGCAGGAAGGCAAAGCCGTCGAGCTTAACGTGAAAGGATTTGATCATTTTGATGCGCAATAAAGACGTTGCCAAACAGCGTTTACGGATGAGCAATCCGTGGCACTTGCTGGCGACCGGGTTTGGCAGCGGTCTGAGTCCCTGGGTGCCGGGAACCATGGGGTCGCTGGCTTCTATCCCGTTCTGGTGGCTAATGACCTGTTTACCCCTGCCGCTTTATTATTTACTGGTGTTGTTGGGGATCAGTGTCGGTATTTATCTTTGTCATCGTACGGCAAAAGATATGGGCGTACACGATCATGGCAGCATTGTCTGGGATGAGTTCATTGGTATGTGGATTACGCTGATGACCATCCCGGCACACAACTGGCAATGGGTTACTGCGGGGTTCCTGGTTTTCCGTTTGCTGGATATGTGGAAGCCGTGGCCGATTCGCTGGTTTGATCGCAATGTGCCAGGTGGTATGGGCATTATGGTGGACGATATCGTTGCCGGGGTATTTGCTGCGGCCATTCTCTACATCGCGGGACATCACTGGCCATTGTGATGGCGCCGACTGGCCGGAAGGCTGTTTTAGCCCTCCGGCTTTGGCGCTAAACAGGTTATTGCGCCAGCCAGGTCATTATTTGTTGCTGAATCCCCTCGGCATCCAGTTGTAAATCATGACGGATTTCCTCCTGGCCACCTTGTGGAATGAACTCATCAGGCAAACCAATATTCAGCACCGGCACCCTCACGCGCTTCGCCATCAGCAATTCATTAACGCCGCTGCCGGCACCGCCTTTAATCACGCCTTCTTCAAGGGTTACTAACGATTCATGCTGTGCGGCCAGTTGCAGCACCAGTGCACCGTCAAGCGGCTTAACAAAACGCATATCCACCAGCGTGGCATTGAGTGCTTCCGCCACAATCTGCGCTTCAGGCAGCAGGCTGCCAAAGTTCAGCACTGCCAGTTTTTCCCCCTGACGTTTGATGACCCCTTTACCTAATGGCAATGCCGCCAGGGGTTCCAGTGTTGCACCGGTTCCGTTGCCGCGGGGATAACGCACCGCGCTTGGGCCGGCGTTGTAATGATAACCGGTATATAACATCAAACGGCATTCGTTTTCGTCGCCTGGCGTCATGATAACCATGCCGGGAATACAGCGTAAGTAGGCGAGGTCGAAGGCGCCCTGATGGGTTTGCCCGTCGGCGCCAACAATGCCGCCGCGATCAATAGCAAACAGCACCGGCAATTTCTGAATCGCCACATCATGAATCAGTTGGTCATAGGCGCGCTGCAAAAATGTGGAGTATATGGCGACGATCGGCTTATAACCACCAATAGCCAGCCCAGCGGCGAAAGTCACCGCATGTTGTTCCGCAATGGCAACGTCGAAGTACTGGGCTGGATAGTCACGTGAAAAGGCGACCATACCGGAACCTTCACGCATGGCGGGCGTAATAGCCATTAACTTGTTGTCATCGGCCGCCATTTCACCTAACCAGTCACCAAAAATTTTCGAGTAGGTAGGCAGTCCTTCAGCATTTTTGGGAAGCTGACCACTGGTTGGGTCAAACTTTGGCACCGCATGCCAGCTAATCGGGTCTTTTTCCGCCGGGGCATAGCCTTTGCCCTTTTTGGTCATGATATGCAGGAATTGGGGACCTTTCAGATCGCGCATGTTCTTCAGTGTCTGAACCAGCGCCAGCACGTCGTGACCTTCCACTGGGCCGATGTAATTAAAACCCAGTTCTTCAAACAGCGTGCCGGGTACCACCATGCCCTTAATATGTTCTTCGGTTCGTCTGACTAATTCTTTAATCGGCGGTAAGTTGGTCAGGACTTTTTTACCGCCTTCACGCAAACGGGCATACGCCTTACCGGAAAATATTTGTGCCAGCCGGCTGTTGAGCGCCCCGACGTTTTCTGAAATCGACATTTCATTGTCGTTCAGAATCACCAGCAAGTCTGCTTTAATATCGCCAGCATGATTCATGGCTTCAAACGCCATGCCCGCCGTGATAGCGCCATCACCAATCACACAAACAGTGCGACGATTTTTACCCTCTTTCTCCGCTGCGACCGCCATCCCTAAACCGGCGCTGATCGAGGTCGACGAGTGGCCGACGCCTAACACGTCATACTCGCTTTCATCACGGAAAGGAAAGGGGTGCAAGCCATTTTTCTGGCGAATAGTCCCGATGCGATCACGCCGTCCGGTCAGGATCTTATGGGGATAAGCCTGATGGCCAACATCCCAGATCAGGTGATCAAACGGGGTGTTGTAAACATAATGCAGCGCCACAGTAAGCTCCACGACGCCAAGCCCGGAAGCAAAATGACCGCTGGATTGGCTTACGCTGTCCAGTAAATACTGGCGCAGTTCATCACACAGTTTTGGCAGCTTTTCTTTTGGCAACAAACGTAATTCTGGTACTGAATTTGCCAGTGCCAGCGTTGGGTATTTTGCAATATCAAAACTCATCAGAGACTCATCGTGGACGTTATTTATCGCGTTCAATTATGAAACTTGCCAGTGCTTGTAATGGCAAAGTGTTCAGGGATTGCGCCGCAAGCATTTCTAATGCATTAAGGGACTCCAGGTAGAGGTCCCCCGCTTTGGCGCGGGCATTATCCAGCCCCATCAAGGCCGGATAAGTGCTTTTGCCGAGTTCTTGATCAGCCCCCTGGCGTTTCCCAAGAACGGTGGTATCACCGATTACATCCAGAATATCGTCCTGTACCTGGAAAGCCAGTCCTATCGCACTGGCATAACGATCAAGGAGTGGCAGCGCCTGACGGCCACGTTCACCCGCAGCCAGCGCGCCCAGACGGACGGCGGCACGGATCAGCGCGCCCGTTTTGAAACGATGAATTTGCTCAAGTGAAGGTAAGTCAACCTGTGTCCCTTCAGCCGCGAGGTCCAGCGCCTGGCCACTACACATTCCGGTAACGCCGCTGGCTTGTGCCAGTTCAGCAATCATCGCGATACGATCCTGCGGCGTCACGCCCGGCATCGGCTCATCAGCGAGGATGGAAAACGCCAGTGTTTGCAACGCATCACCTGCCAGAATTGCCATATCTTCGCCAAATTTAATGTGGCATGTAGGTTGACCACGGCGCAGGTTGTCATCATCCATCGCCGGGAGATCATCATGAATCAGCGAATAGGCATGGATACATTCAACAGCCGCCGCTGGCGCATCCAGGCTGCCAGGATTGGCATTCAGCATTTCGCCGGTTGCATACACCAAAAAAGGGCGCAGACGTTTCCCCCCTAATAATGCGCCGTACTCCATCGTTTGCACCAGAGGGGAATGCTGAAAAGGCAGTGAGGCAAATAATCGCGTTAGTGCGCTATTCACACGGTGGTGATAATGGGTGAGCAACTGAGGGAATTCCATTATTCGCTGTCCGAGATAAACGGCGCCAGATCAGCATCTTTATCATCACTGAGCAGGATTTGCACGCGTTGCTCCGCTTGCTGCAATGTTTGCTGGCCCACGCGTGCCAGTTGCACGCCGCGTTCAAATTCATTCAATGCTTCTTCCAGTGGCAGTTCACCACTCTCAAGGCGTGCCACAATTTGTTCAAGATGTTCCAGTGACGTCTCGAAACTGGCGGGCTGTTCGGCTTTTTTTGTCATAATTAATATTGACCCATGGTTTTTTCATTTATTATACCAATGATCAAGACTGCTGATCCAAAATATCGCCCGTTGAGGCAGTTGAGCAGGCGACGCTCATTTAAAGGTGATATACTTCCGCGCCTCGGATGCAAAGGGCGCTGGCTACTTTGCAATACTTTGATTTTCACAGTTAAGTGCGGGCGTTAGTCGCGCTTAACTGCTCAACGAACCTGTGCCGCCATGAAGTTTATCATTAAATTGTTCCCCGAAATCACCATAAAAAGCCAATCTGTGCGTTTGCGTTTTATTAAAATCCTGACCGGGAATATTCGCAACGTCCTGAAGCACCTGGATGATAGCCTTGCTGTGGTGCGTCACTGGGATCACATTGAAGTCCGTTCTAAAGATGAAAGCCTGCGTGAAACGCTGGTGGACGAGTTAACGCGTATCCCCGGTATCCACCATGTATTAGCGGTAGAAGACCGTCCATACGATAATATACATCACATTTTCGAACAGACGCTGGAAATCTGGCGTGAGCAGATAGCCGGTAAGACGTTCTGTGTACGAGTAAAGCGCCGTGGTCAACACGATTTTACCTCGCAGGATGTTGAGCGTTATGTCGGCGGCGGGCTTAACCAACATATTGCCAGTGCGCAGGTTAATCTGAGTCATCCACAAGTGACCGTTAATCTGGAGATTGAAAATGACCGCTTGCTGCTGGTGACCGGGCGCTATGAAGGTATTGGCGGTTTTCCTATTGGCACCCAGGAAGATGTGTTGTCACTGATTTCCGGTGGTTTCGATTCGGGTGTTTCCAGCTATATGCTGATACGGCGTGGCTGTCGTGTGCATTACTGTTTCTTTAACCTTGGCGGCATAGCGCATGAGATGGGCGTGCGCCAGGTGGCTCACTATCTGTGGCAACGTTTTGGTCGATCGCATCGCGTACGTTTTGTCGCCATCGATTTTGCACCTGTCGTCGGTGAAATCCTTGAAAAGATTGAGGATGGTCAGATGGGGGTGGTGTTGAAGCGGATGATGGTGCGTGCGGCCTCTAACGTCGCTGAGCGTTATGGTGTACAGGCTTTAGTGACCGGTGAGGCGCTGGGGCAGGTGTCCAGTCAGACGCTGACCAACTTGCGGCTGATCGATAATGCATCCGACACCCTGATTTTACGTCCGCTGATTTCCCATGACAAAGAACATATCATTAAACAAGCTCGCGAGATTGGCACCGAAAGTTTTGCCCGCACGATGCCGGAATATTGTGGTGTGATTTCGAAAAGTCCGACGGTAAAAGCGGTAAAGGCAAAGATTGAGGCAGAAGAGGCGAAGTTTGATTTCACCCTGCTTGAGCACGTGGTTGAGAATGCCAGTAATATCGATGTGCGGGATATTGCTGAACAATCACCGGAAAATATGACCGACATGGAAACGGTGTCCGTGTTCTCCGCCAATGAAGTGGTGCTGGATATTCGTTCACCTGATGAACAAGACGACAAGCCGTTAAATGTCGAGGGTATTGAGGTGAAATCATTGCCGTTTTATAAATTGAGCACGCAGTTCGCTTCCCTTGACCAGAGCAAAACGTGGCTGCTTTATTGTGATCGCGGTGTTATGAGCCGATTACAGGCCCTGTCTTTGCATGAACTCGGGTTCAAAAACGTAAAAATTTATCGCCCTTAATATCCCTGGACCGGAGATACCTGGTCCAGATTCCTGTGGTATGAGGATAATGCGTGGCTAATGATTTTCTGCCCTCAGACGCGGTAATCGTAAATACCGGCGGGCAGCACCAACTGGGCGGCGACCTCGCGTGCTTTTTCTTTTCCCACTAATAAATCGATTAACTTGAGGGCGAAGTCTATGGCTGTTCCCGGTCCCTGGCTGGTAAGCAGATTGACCCGGGGATCCCAGACAACACGTTTATCCATCCACTTTTCTGCGGGAATGGTGGATTTTAGTCCGGGGAAACCGGTCATATTGCCCACCGGGAAGAGATCATGGGGCACTAATACCGTCCCTGCGGCAGCGCAGATTGCGGCGACAATCCGTCCGGCCACATGAAACTGGCGCACGGTTTCTATCAGCAATGGGCTGTCGCGAAACGCTTCCGCGCCTTTCAATCCACCAGGCAATACGATAGCGGCAAAATCGTTATCTGCGATGTCAACCAGCCGTGCGTCAGCCACTAACCGGACACCGCGCGAGCAGATAATTTCACGTTCCCCATTGCTGGCGACGCTGGCTGTAGTGACATTCAGCCCGCTACGTACCAGTAAATCGATGGTGGTGACGGCTTCCGTTTCTTCAGTGCCATGTGCCAGGCAAACCAGAATCGATGCGTTCGCGTGCATAATTTAGCTCCTTTCGTTTAATCAACTCATAAAGTCGGGTGTTTTCTGGCGTGGTAATCCCCTGGGCACGCGCGCGTCGCAACAAATAGCCATTAATGTATTCAATTTCGGTACGCCGTTGCGCATGAATATCCTGACGCATTGAGGAGCTATTTTCCGCCGTACTCTCAATGATTGCCACTACGTAATCCATCAGGTTTTCATGCGAGGTATGCTGACCTTCTCGTTCCATTACCTGGACAATTTCATCACAAATCTGAGCAATTTCGTGCTGATGCTGCAGTAAATCGCCATTCCTGCAATCATACAATACGCTGAGAGGGTTAATAATGCAGTTGACCGCCAGCTTACGCCAACTGACAGAGGCCATATTGTTATGCCAGGCGACGTCCGGCAGCGCCTGATGCAGTATTTCCGCCAGGCCGCTCAGACCCGCGCTGTCTGGCGTTCCCGGGCCAATATGGGTGACGCCATTGGCCACATGTACAATGACGGTGCCATCACGTTTGGCCGCATGGGTCGTCACGCCCTGTAAAACAGGTTGCGTCAGATAGTTGACCTCTTCCAGCGTACCCATGCCGTTATGCAACAGCAAAATCGGACAATATGCGAGCAGTAGCGTGTGTATGTTCTTTATCGCCTCTGAAACTTGCCAGGCTTTCAGTGTCACCAGTAACAGATCACTTTCGGCAAGAAACCTGGGATCGTTAGCAATAAACGTTTTGTTGGTCGTCGAACCATCCAAATGAATGATGTTGACCGAGCAGTAGGGTTGCGGTACTCGAAGCCAGCCTTGTACTTCATGTCCCTGATTTTCAAGTGCTGATAACCAAATTTGCCCTAATGCACCACAGCCCAGTACAGTAATTTTCATTTTCCCTCCCCGCAGGCGGGTCTCTTTCTTAGCCGGTGGCTGCTTCAAATTAAGTATAGCTTTCTGCGTTGACAGTTTTATTTGCCCGCCACAAACGCGTATTATGCCTGTCACTTTAATCTCTGGAGAAAATATCATGCCATCTTTCGATATTGTTTCAGAAATCGATATGCAGGAAGTGCGTAATGCAGTGGAAAATGCCAACCGCGAACTTGCAACCCGCTTCGATTTTCGTCAAGTGGCCGCCAGTTTTGAACTGAATGAAAAAAATGAATCCATTAAGGTGTCCAGCGAATCTGATTTCCAGGTGCGGCAGTTAGTGGATATTTTACGCGAAAAGTTGTTGAAACGGGGCATCGAAGGTACCGCGCTGGAGATCCCGGAGCAGATCGAACACAGTGGTAAAGCCTGGAGTGTCGACGCCAGTATGAAAAAAGGGATTACAACGGATATCGCCAAAAAAATTGTGAAGCTGATTAAAGACAGCAAACTCAAAGTGCAGTCGCAAATTCAGGGTGATGAGGTCCGTGTGACAGGCAAATCACGTGATGACTTGCAGAATGTCATGGCGCTGGTACGGAAAGGCAATCTCGGGCAGCCATTCCAGTTTAAGAATTTTCGCGATTAATGTTGTCGCGATAGACATTCCGCCCGGAGTCAACAGCTTCAGCGGGGGTGTTGGTTCCGGTGGCGAGCGTAACAGTCAGATTGATGTTGCCTGTCACTTTATTTTGCGCAAAGGATCCGCCGCATTAAGCCTGGCGATCAACGCTTCCAGCGCGATCCGGCTGGTCACTTTGCTGTCTATTTTTACGTAAGCGCTTTTTTCTTCGGGCGCGATAAATACCGCGCTAACGCCAGGCTGGTCTTTCAGACGCTGTTCCAGGTTTGGTTCGTTCAGCGCCACATCATCCAGGACAATACGCAAGCTACTGACATAAGGCGGTTCCTGCATGGTGGTGCTAATCAACAACCAAATCACTGCGATGATGGCCCCGACAAGAAACACGGTTTGCCCGTTAAAGGCGCCAAATAACCACCCCCCGAGACTACCGCCAATCGCGACGCCAATAAACTGGCTGGTGGAATACAGCCCCATCGCGGTACCTTTATAGCCCGCAGGTGATTCCTTACTCACCAGCGAGGGTAACAGCGCTTCCATCAGGTTAAACGCGAGGAAGAAGATCTGTACGCCGAATACCAGGGTCCAGAAGTGATCATTGGCGCGCCATAGCACCAGCTCAGAAATCAACAACAGGCCGATACAACCGACAAAGACGCGTTTCATCTGGCGTTTTACTTCGGCATAAATGATAAAAGGCACCACACCGCCAAACGCCACCAGCATGGTGATCAGATAGACTTTCCAGTGTTGATCAGGTGGAAAACCAGCGCGTTCAAATTGCCCTGGCAACGCGACAAAACTGGACATCAACAGGATATGTAAACACAGAATACCGATGTTAAGTTTTAACAGGCGCGAATTTGCCAGCACATGGCAAATACTACTTTTTACAATGCCCGATTCGCGATTGAGCACATGATGAGGAGCATCAGGTACCAGCAATACGGTGATCACAATGCCGCTGATAGCAAGAACGGCAATCATCCAGAACAACGCATGCAGCCCCAGCGCATGGGTTATGATCGGCCCGAGTACCATCGCGATGGCGAAAGTGATACCGAAACTAACGCCAATAAAGGCCATTGCTTTGGTGCGGTTCTGCTCCCGAGTGAGGTCGGAAAGCAGTGCCATCACGGCGGCGGCGATGGCGCCGGACCCCTGCAATGCGCGGCCAAGAATAATTCCCCAGATTGACGACGTACTGGCTGCGATCACACTCCCCAGCACAAAAACCAGCAGGCCGCCAACAATTAACGGCTTGCGCCCGATTCTGTCGGACAGCAAACCAAAAGGAATCTGGAAAATGGCCTGCGCCAGACCATAAATACCAATAGCAAGACCGATCAGTGTTTCATTTGCGCCCTGTAAGGCCATGCCGTAGGTGGTAATCACGGGCAGCACCATAAACATACCTAACATACGTAGCGAAAAGACGGTCCCTAAACCCCATGTTGCCCGTAGCTCAACTGGCGTCATTTTATTATCGTTCATTACTACCTCAGTGTGTTTGCTGACCGTATGTTAAGGCGCAGGGCAGGGCGGGTAAAACAGAAGTGTTTAAGCAGTGGTAACAAAAGGAAAGGGCACGATAAACGCGCCCTTCAGGTTGTTATTTACTGTTACCAAAGGTAGGTCAGTAAATCTTTTGAGGCTGGCGCCATGAAGTCAATCGACATCATGACACTCAGTGAAGTAATGGCCACAATGGAAAACACGAACAGTTTACGTGCCCATACGCGATCGTTTGAGGTCTTATAACCTGATAACGCCATGCCCAGCCACCATACGCTCACCGCAGCCGCAACCACCAGATATTTGTAACCCGCATAACCCCCTAACGTTAACATCAGTGTGGCCACCATAAACGCCAGAATATAGAGCGTGATATGGTTCTTCGCCACGGAAATCCCTTTTACCACCGGCAATACTGGAATATTGGCGGCCTGATAATCTTTAAGACGGAAGATAGCAATGGCGTACGAATGCGGCATTTGCCACAAGCTGAAGATAGCCAGCAGGATAAGTGCGCCGGTATCAAACTGATTGGTTACCGCACAGTAACCAATCACCGGCGGCGCCGCGCCTGAAAGACTGCCAATCAACGTGCCATACACGGAATTACGTTTCATATACAGGCTGTAAACGCCAACGTAAACCACAAATCCCATCACTGACAGCCACATGGACAGCGGATTAGCGCCAAAATACAGTAACGCAAAGCCAGCAATACCCAAAAGGGTGGCATAAACCAGAGTTACTTTCAGGGAAATGAGGCCTTTTACCAGCACTCGATTTTTCGTTCTCTCCATTTTTCTGTCGATGTCACGGTCGATCACGTTGTTGAAAGCACAACCTGATGCCACCACTAAAGACACACCGATCAGGGTGATGAGGAACAGGGAATAATCAATACTGCCTTTAGAAGCCAGCAGAAATCCCCCAATAACGGAAATTAAATTTCCGAAAATAATTCCCGGTTTTGTTACTTGCAGGTATTGCTTAATTTTCATCACAGGCGACTCTTTAGTGGTCCATCATATTGTAGTTGAGGTTCCACATAATCCATAGCGAGCCAACAACAACGATCAAAATGACAATTGCCGCAAACACAATGGCAACCAGGTTCCAGCGCTCCTCCGATGAGGTGTTCAGATGCAGGAAGTAGATCAGATGCACCAGCACCTGAACCACCGCACACACCAGAACAATACCTAAAATCGTACTTTTGGCTGCGCTGCCTTCCATCACCATCCAGAAAGGGATCGCTGTCAAAATGATCGACAAAATGAAGCCGACCATATAGGACTTAACGCTACCGTGAGATGCACCATGTTCGTTAACAGAATGACTCATTACATGGCCCCCAAGAGATAGACAACAGTAAATACACAAATCCAGACCACATCAAGGAAGTGCCAGAACATACTCAGACACATGATGCGTGTGCGGTTTGTCGCCGTCAGACCGCGTTTAGCGATCTGAATCATTAACACCAGCATCCAAATCAGGCCGGAAGCAACGTGCAGGCCATGAGTTCCGACGAGGGTAAAGAAGCCGGACAGGAAGCCACTACGTTGTGGTCCATAACCTTCTTCGATCAGATGATGGAACTCGTAGAGTTCCATACCGATAAAGCCAAGACCGAACAGGAAAGTGAGCGCCAGCCAACTATTGACAGCGGCTTTGTTGCCGTTATTCGTCGCGATCACCGCCATACCATAGGTAATGGAACTCAACAGCAGCAACGCGGTTTCAACAAGGACAAACGGGAGCTCGAAAATATCCTTACCTGCCGGGCCACCGGCAGTATTATTGGCCATAACTGCATACGTCGCGAATAATGTTGCGAAGATAATGCAGTCACTCATCAGGTAGATCCAGAAACCAAAAACCTTATTGGCGCCTGAATCATGGTGCGCATGCTCGTCATGCGCCGCGTGATGTGTAGTCAGAGTTTCAGTTGACATTATTTCAAACCCGCTTTGCTAATTTCGTCAAAGTGTTGATTCTCAATGCTTTCGATTTGTTTAACCGGAACATAGTAATCAACGTCTTCGTCAAAACTTTTGACAATCCAGCTGACGATCATGCCAAGGAATGACAGAACGAGTAGCCACCATATGTGCCAGATCGCGGCGAAACCAAGGATCAAGCCGAAGAATGAAATCACAATACCGGCACCGGTATTTTTCGGCATATGGATTTCTGCATAGTGGTCTGGTCGTTTCCAGGCTTCGCCCTTTTCCTTCATTTCCCAAAACGCATCACGTTCATGAACTTCGGGAACAATGGCGAAATTATAGAACGGTGGTGGTGATGAGGTTGACCATTCCAGCGTACGCGCTCCCCATGGGTCACCCGTTAAATCGCGATTTTTCTCACGGTCACGCACAGAAACCCAGAACTGGATAATCTGACACAGAACGCCGACAGCAATCAATGCTGCACCGCAAGCCGCGACCACCAGTAACAAATGGAACTTAGGATCGATATTTTGACTCAGACGACGAGTCATCCCCATGAAGCCCAGGGCATACAATGGCATAAAGGCGACGAAGAACCCGATGATCCAGAACCAGAAGGCCCGTTTACCCCAGGTTTCGTTCAGGGTGAAACCAAATGCTTTCGGGAACCAGTAAGTGACGCCGGCAAAACAACCGAAGACAACCCCACCGATAATCACGTTATGAAAGTGTGCAATCAAAAACAGGCTGTTATGCAGGACAAAGTCAGCACCCGGTACCGCCAGTAATACGCCGGTCATACCACCGACAGAGAACGTGACCAGGAAGCCAATGGTCCACAGCATCGAAGAGTGCATCTGTATGCGACCCTGATAGATGGTGAACAACCAGTTGAAGATTTTAACGCCTGTCGGGATGGAGATGATCATTGTCATGATGCCGAAGAAGGCATTAACATTCGCCCCGGCGCCCATGGTGAAGAAGTGGTGCAGCCATACAATAAAAGACAAAATTGTAATGGCGATAGTCGCCCAAACCAGGGACGTATAACCGAACAGCCGTTTTTTCGAGAAGGTTGCGGTAATTTCGGAGAACACCCCAAACACCGGCAGTACCAGAATATAAACTTCAGGATGGCCCCAGACCCAGATCAGGTTGATATACATCATCATGTTGCCGCCCATATCATTGGTAAAGAAATGGAAGCCAAGATAACGGTCAAGGGTCAGTAGTGCCACTACCACGGTCAGAACCGGGAAAGAAGCGATAATCAAAACGTTAGTACACAGTGCAGCCCAGGTAAACACCGGCATTTTAAACATCGTCATGCCAGGTGCCCGCATTTTCAGGATAGTAACGAAAAAGTTAATCCCGGTTAATGTGGTCCCGACACCGGAGAGCTGGAGACTCCATATCCAGTAATCCACCCCTACGCCCGGGCTGTATTCAGCCCCGGAGAGCGGGGGATAAGCCAGCCAGCCAGTCTGGGCGAATTCACCCACACCGAGAGAGAGGTTAACCAGCACCACCCCAGCGGCGGTGAACCAAAAGCTCAGGTTGTTCAGAAAGGGAAAGGCCACATCGCGTGCGCCAATCTGCAAAGGAACCGCAAGGTTCATCAGACCGACCACAAACGGCATCGCGACAAAGAAGATCATGATGACGCCGTGGGCGGTAAAAATTTGATCATAGTGATGAGGCGGCAGGAACCCCGCTTCACCGGCGGAGGACAGTACCTGCTGTCCACGCATCATGATGGCATCGGCAAAACCACGTACTAACATGACAAACGCCATGATGACATACATGATACCCAGTCTTTTGTGATCGACCGAGGTTAGCCACTCAGACCACAAGTATTGCCATTTGCCAAAATAGGTAATTGCCGCGACGAGCGCGAGACCACCAAGAACGATGGCGGCAATCGTAACCATGATAATGGGTTCGTGATAGGGGACTGCATCCAGTGTTAATTTTCCGAACATCGTTTTATTCCTCAGCTCCCGCGTGAGACGCTTCACTCATGTCCATGCCTTTGTGACCAGACATGTCCATCTTCCCGTGGTTCGTCATGAATTTGTCGATAACGTGCTGGAACAATTCACTATCCGCGCTGGAGAAAAACTCAACCGGGTGATTTTCATCAGGTGTTGCCAGCTTCTCAAAATCCTCCATGGTGGTTAAGGTATTCGGTGACTGCCTTGCTTTGGCGACCCACTCTTCAAATGAAGCCTGATCCGGTGTAGAGATTGCTTTAAATTTCATACCAGAGAAACCACGGCCACTAAAACTTGCCGACATTCCGTCAAACGCACCGGGTTCATTGGCGATCAAATGCAGTTTGGTCTGCATACCCGCCATGGCGTAGATCTGACTTCCCAGGGTTGGAATGAAGAAGGAGTTCATGACAGAATTAGAGGTCACTTTGAAGTTCACCGGCGTGTTTACCGGGAATGCTATCTGGTTGACGGTAGCAATCTTTTGTTCCGGATAGATGAATAACCATTTCCAGTCTAACGCAATCACATCAATCTCAATTGGCTTAACATCCGAAACCAATGGTTTGGCTGGATCCAGCGCATGGGTTGATTTCCAGGTGAGAATACCAAGGAACAGAATGATGAGGATGGGAATTGTCCAGACCACCGCTTCTACTTTATTCGAGTGTGACCAGTTCGGACTGTATTTTGCGTTGGTATTGGAGGCACGGTATTTCCATGCAAACACCAGCGCCATCAGGACTGCGGGGATGACAACGATTAACATCAAGCCAAAAGCTGTCAGTATTAGTGAACGTTGCTCCATTGCAATCTGACCTTTGGGATCTAACAAAGCACTATCACAGCCACTTAGCAATAAAGTGCCTGCAATTAATGACAAAATCCCCAAACTTTTATTGTATTTCTTGAGTCTCATTTAACGACCTCAATGACAAGGGCTCTATTGTCGTTTAAGTGTGGCGGCATTTTACGGTAAGGTTTATGCAGTGTAAACCAGCTTAAGAATGTGTCAGGCAGGTGTTGACATCTTTTGTTAAGGGTGTCACAGATGTTGCAGGAGGTGACAAAATATTAACACCCTCAAGCAGTTGGTAGCGATATAGCCAAAAAAACTGTATTTCTTCAAAATAAAAACAGGAGATATATAAACAACGAAAATAATAATCAAAATTTTAACAAAAATGCATCATTTAAGCGATGAACATTAAATCGAAATAATCACCTACCGGTTTTTAATTACCCGCCAGATTGATGTTAACGCACTTACAACAGTTCTGCTTATTTTTTTCAAATAACACTGAATGCTTAAATGGTTATGTTTCTCATTCTCATTTATTGTTTCAATAGTAAACAATAATGCTGTTTTACTCCCGTGTCAGGTGCGCGTTGCGTAAGGCGAGATAGTCCAGTACGCTGCCTGTCAGAATGCCCAGCAATGCCAACGATATGCCCGTTTTAAAAAGCCATATCGACCAGGTATGAACAGTCAGCCAGCCTACGCTTTCCAACGCCAGTAACGCCAGCCAGACACTTAAAATAATACCGCCAAACGTGAGTGTTCTTAGCGCCCAGCGATAGCCATTGTCGCATGTATTGCGTGCTATAAAAGTGCCGGTTCGTTGTGTGTATTCCAGCGTGTGTTTACAGGCGGTCAATAAAATGAGCCCTGGCAGAGCAGCTATCACAGAAAAGGCATAAAATGTCGGCCAGCCCCACAGTTCAACCAGCCAGCCCGCGGCGGGTCCGACATAGACGCGCCCAACGGCAGAAAGTGCCGAAAGCAAGGCAAATTGCGTGGCCGAAAATGATTTATTGCATAACGTCATTAGCAGCGCGACAAACGCGGCTGTTCCCATGCCCCCGCATAAGTTCTCGACAAATACCGCGCTTGCCATGCTGAGCAGATGTTTATCCGTTATTGAAAGCAGCCAGTAACCCAGATTGGAGATCGCTTGCAGTATGCCGAACAGCATCAATGCGCGGAACAGGCTCAGGCGTTGCATTAACGCACCGCCGTACAATGCACCAATAATAGTTGCCAGTAGACCCAGCGTTTTGTCGACCAGGCCGACATCGCCGGCATCGAAGCCAATCCCCCGAATTAAAAAGGTGGTGGTCAGGCTGGCGGCAAAGGCATCTCCCAGTTTGTAGAGAATGATCAGCGAAAGAATCAACCAGGCATTGTTACGTCGGAAAAAATCACCCATCGGCGCCACAATGGCTTGTTCGAGGGTTTTAGGTTGCGATATCGCATGGGTCGGCTCATCGGCCAGCAGTGTGGCGATAACACCTGGCACCATCATCAGCGCCATTAACCAATACGTCGCTTGCCAGCCAAGGTAGCGGTCCGCCAGCCACAGAGCCAGTCCGCCGGACACTAACATTGCCAGACGATAACCCAGAACAGTAATGGCGGCGCCGCTGCCACGCTCTTCGGCGGGGAGCACATCGGTTTTCCAGGCATCAAACACAATATCCTGTGAGGCCGAGCAAAATGCGACACAAACGGCCAGCACTGCCAGCATACTCAGGTCACGGGCGGGTGTCATCATGCCCATCAGCACGATACCAACCATTAACAGCAATTGCGAAATTAGCAGCCAGCCACGGCGTCGGCCAAAAAAAGGCGGCGTATAGCGGTCCATTGCCGGCGCCCACAGAAATTTAAAGACATAGGCCTGACCTACAAGAGAAAAGAAACCAATGGTTTTGAGATCCACGCCATCAACAGTCATCCAGGCTTGCAAGGTACCGGATGTCAGCGCCAGCGGTAATCCTGAGGCGAAGCCTAACAACAGCAGTAGGGGGGCGTTACGTTGGGTAAAGAGTTGCAAATAGTGGCTGGACATACGAACCTTAATTTTTTGCCCGGCAATGCTGCCGGGCAAACAGGAATGACGACTTAATGCGCATTCTGTTTAATGAAATTATTGACACTCGTATCTTGTGCCATATCGGCAATGACGTCGCTAAGCGTAGCGTTGACCGCATTGGTGATTTTCTCGTTCGTGGCGGTAAAGGCACCCTCAATGCTATAGGTCTGACGATAGTTTTTCACTTGTTTGCTGCCATTCTTTGCCGTGGCAATAATAGAAATATCCGCTTTGGTCGTGATGCTGTAACGTACATTGCCCTGGGTGACGTCGGCATAAAGGTTGTTCACGACGATTTGCAGGTCAACAGCACCATTTGGCCCGATCATATAACCGCGTGCGGTCATCTGCTTTTCCAGCACTTCTTGCAGCAGGAAACGGAGATCACGTGATGGCGTTAGTGTAACCAACTGGTTGTCGCGAGTCACTTTCGCCAGGGCCTGATCGCTACGCTGGTCGGCGCCGTTAATGCTGACGGTTACGCCCATCAGGCTGGGATCCTGTTGCGGTAACTGAATTTTGGGTTGAACGTCAAGGGTGTTGCTGTTGTTTGCACAGCTCGCCAGAATCAAGGCTGCCAGCAGTGGAAAGAGTAATTTTTTAAACATGCTTGTTTTCTCGATAACGTTGGAGGTATGGCTGACAAAACTGCGGCCATCATATCATTGACGTGCAGCGAAGGAAGCCCCCGATAACGCGTAATTTCATTGCGTTGACGTTTTTACTGGTTGCCATGCCCCGGCGACAGGCGATGTCATGTCGGGTCTGGGCGGTTAACTTGCGACATTACCCATAAGCGGACAAAAATACGGTGCCGTGTTTTCTGTGGAAACAGTAAAATAGAGTAAAAAATGCCGACGATCATTTAACGAAATGTGATGATGTTCTTAGCGCCTGGCCCATCAGGCAAATTTTACTTGCCACGTTGGCCCTGGGCAGTGCGCGAAATCCTCACGTACTGCGTGTACGCTCCGGTTTCCCCGCGCTGTCCGTGTCCATATTGACGGCGACAATAATACCTACTGGGCCAGGCTCTTAGCAACAGTGCTGAGGTGTAACCATAATGATGATGCATGAACAGATAGAAGAGAAATTAATCACTGCGTTTCACCCTCGACACATGGAGGTTCATGACGAAAGTCATCGCCATCACGTGCCTGAGGGTGCTGAAAGCCATTTCAGGGTGGTTATTGTCAGCGACAGTTTTACGGATCAGCGCCCCTTGCAGCGCCATCGGGCGGTTTACGGCGTATTAGCAGAGGCATTGGCTGGCAGTGTACATGCCCTGGCATTGCACACCTATACGCCGACTGAATGGGAAAGCGCCTCGGGTAATCTGGCGGCATCCCCTCCCTGTTATGGCGGCAAAACGTCAATATAATCTCATGGCATTATTTCCCTCATCATGCCAGTTGGATCTGTTGTTTATTTTTCAGTGCTTTCTGACACCAGAAAGTTGCATTTTGCGATTTTCGTCGGATTTTGTAAAAAGTGCCTGATTGTGGGCGGTTTGCGTTCTCGACTCGATACAGTGATGCCGCTATAATGCGACGTCTATTTTTCCGGAATGTCTTCGGGATGCTTTTGGTAATCGGGCGTTCAGTGTTAAAAACAGGCATCGCCCCGGTTGCGCCAGATTTCATGTAGCTATTGCGTGGTGTCTGAAGCTTACCGAGTACGTGATTTTTTTGAGGTAACAAGATGCAAGTTTCAGTAGAAACCACCCAGGGCCTGGGCCGCCGCGTTACGATTACTGTCGCCTCCGACAGCATCGAAAGTGCGGTGAAAAAAGAGCTGGCTGATGCGGCTAAAAAAGTCCGTATCGACGGTTTTCGTAAAGGCAAAGTGCCGATGAATATTGTTGAACGACGTTACAGTTCTTCTGTTCGTCAGGACGTGCTGGGCAACCTGATGCAGCGTAGTTTTGTTGATGCCATCATCAACGAGAAGATCAATCCTGTTGGCGCGCCGAATTATGTGCCTGGTGAATACAAACCAGGTGAAGACTTTACTTACTCGGTCGAATTTGAAGTTTATCCGGAAGTTGAACTGAAAGGCCTGGAGTCTATCGAAGTCGATAAGCCGATTGTCGAAGTAACGGATAAAGATGTTGACGACATGCTGGAAACGCTGCGCAAACAGCAGGCAACCTGGAAAGCGAAAGAAGATGCGGTGACAGCGGAAGATCGTGTTACGGTTGATTTTGTCGGCTCCATTGACGGGGAAGCGTTTGAAGGCGGTAAAGCGGCGGATTTCGTGCTGGCCATGGGCCAGGGACGAATGATCCCAGGTTTTGAAGACGGATTGCTGGGCCATAAAGCCGGAGAAGAATTTGTCGTTGAGGTGAAATTCCCGGATGATTATCATGCTGAAAACCTGAAAGGCAAAGCCGCGAAGTTCGACATTGTATTGAAGAAAGTGGAAGAACGCGATTTACCGGAGCTCAATGAAGAGTTCATCAAGCGTTTCGGCGTGGACGATGGTTCAATAGCGGGTTTGCGTACCGAGGTGCGTAAGAATATGGAACGTGAACTGAAAGGCGCGATCCGTAACCGGATGAAGTCTCAGGTGCTTGACGGCCTGGTGAAATCCAATGAAGTCGATGTGCCGGTGGCATTGATCGACGGTGAAATTAATGTGTTACGTCGCCAGGCCGCACAGCGTTTCGGTGGTGACGAGAAACAGGCGCTTGAATTGCCGCGTGAGTTGTTTGCAGAAGAGGCGAAACGACGTGCCATCGTGGGCTTGTTGTTGGGTGAAGTGATTCGTTCCCATGAGCTAAATGCCGATGAAGAACGCGTGAAGACATTGATTGAAGAAATGGCTTCTGCTTATGAAGATCCGCAAGAAGTGATCGAGTTTTACAATAAAAATAAAGAATTAATGGACAACATGCGCAATGTTGCGCTTGAAGAGCAGGCGATTGAATCGGTACTGGCTAAAGCTAAAGTGACTGATAAGCCGGCTAACTTCAAGGACTTGATCAATCAGGTTGCCGCAGCCTGATGCTTTTTTTTGTCATGTTGATCCGGCCCGCTACCGTTAAGGTGGCGGGCTTTTTTGTCATCACTCAACAGTAATGCGCACTTTTATCGCTAACTTGCTCAATTAAACGGCAAAATATCGACAATGTTGTTTTTCCTGGCGAGCAATTGATAAAAACGTTGTTATGCTTGAATCCGCAAGGCAACATCCCCAGATAGGTCTTTTACATGATTTGGTGTGGAGGATGAGCTGATCAACCGTCCGGATAGTGTTGGAGGGCGGTAATGTGAAATAATGCTTTCACGTTACACTGAAGTCGAATCGGTACAGAATGTTGCCAAATAAAATTTATCCAGGAGACGGTCATGTCATACAGTGGCGAACGTGAATTAACAGCACCGCATATGGCTTTAGTGCCTATGGTGGTTGAACAAACTTCTCGCGGAGAGCGTTCTTACGACATCTATTCCCGACTGTTAAAAGAACGTGTGGTCTTCCTGACCGGGCAGGTTGAAGATTACATGGCGAATCTGATCGTCGCGCAGTTGTTATTTCTGGAAGCGGAAAATCCGGAAAAAGATATTTATCTCTACATTAATTCCCCTGGCGGGGTGATTACGGCAGGGATGTCAATTTATGACACCATGAAGTTCATCAAACCAGACGTAAGTACTATTTGTATGGGACAGGCGTGTTCCATGGGGGCTTTCTTGCTAACAGCGGGCGCCAAAGGTAAGCGTTTTTGTCTGCCTAATTCTCGGGTGATGACCCACCAGCCATTGGGCGGCTATCAGGGACAGGCGACCGATATCGAAATCCATGCGCGCGAAATTCTGAAAGTGAAGCAACGGATGAATGAGCTGATGGCTGAACATACGGGAAAATCTCTTGAACAAATAGAGAAAGACACTGAGCGGGACCGTTTCCTCTCGGCGAATGAAGCTGTAGAGTATGGTTTGGTCGATTCCATCCTGACGCATCGCGAATAAAGCTCAAAACCTGTTATCGATACGCTATAGTTAATGGGATCGCGGATAACAAATGGCATCGAGTGAGGGCAGCAGAAAAAAGTGCTGCCATCGCCGCATTACGATGCGGACGAAGACAAATGAAGAGGTTAACTGATGACAGATAAACGCAAAGACGGTTCAGGTAAACTGCTGTACTGCTCTTTTTGCGGCAAAAGCCAGCATGAAGTCCGTAAGCTGATTGCCGGGCCGTCAGTGTATATCTGCGATGAGTGTGTCGATTTATGTAACGACATCATTCGCGAAGAGATAAAAGAAGTGGCCCCGCACCGCGAACGTAGTGCGTTGCCAACGCCGCACGAGATCCGCCACCACCTTGATGATTATGTCATCGGTCAGGAGAAGGCAAAAAAAGTTCTGGCTGTCGCGGTATATAACCATTACAAGCGATTACGTAATGGCGATACCAGTAATGGTATTGAACTCGGCAAAAGTAATATTTTGTTGATTGGTCCTACAGGGAGCGGCAAAACGCTGTTGGCAGAAACACTGGCGCGCTTGTTGGATGTTCCGTTCACCATGGCTGATGCAACGACGCTAACCGAAGCCGGTTACGTGGGTGAAGATGTCGAAAATATTATTCAGAAACTGTTGCAGAAGTGCGATTATGACGTACAGAAAGCACAACGCGGTATTGTCTACATCGATGAAATCGATAAAATTTCTCGTAAATCGGATAATCCGTCGATAACGCGTGATGTCTCCGGTGAAGGGGTTCAGCAGGCGTTACTGAAACTGATTGAAGGAACCGTAGCCGCTGTGCCTCCGCAAGGGGGACGTAAACATCCACAACAAGAATTTCTGCAGGTGGATACATCGAAGATCCTGTTTATCTGCGGTGGGGCGTTTGCTGGTCTTGATAAAGTGATTTCCCAGCGAGTGGAAACCGGAACGGGGATTGGTTTTGGCGCGACGGTGAAAGGGAAATCGCAGAAAGCGACGGAAGGGCAATTACTGGAACAAGTTGAGCCGGAAGATTTGATCAAGTTTGGCCTGATCCCTGAATTCATTGGTCGCTTACCGGTTGTCGCAACGTTGAATGAATTGAGCGAAGATGCATTGATTCAGATTTTGCGTGAACCGAAAAACGCACTGACAAAACAGTATCAGGCGTTGTTCAACCTGGAAGGCGTGGATCTGGAGTTTCGTGATGAGGCGTTAACCGCGATTGCGAAAAAAGCCATGATGCGTAAAACGGGGGCGCGTGGTCTGCGTTCTATCGTTGAAGCCGCATTACTGGAAACCATGTATAACTTGCCTTCCATGGACGATGTTGAAAAAGTGGTGATTGATGACTCAGTTATTGAGGGACAATCAGAGCCGATGCTGATCTACGGAAAGCATGAGGCGCAACAGGCTTCTGGTGAATAAATAACTACGTTAATCCAGCGAGTTATCTTAACAAAGGGGAAAATTTTTTCCCCTTTGTTTTTATCATACGCCTGACGTTGAATGTCGGATATTCATCCCCATATACTCAGTTACTTGTGGGTTTAACTGCACATTGTTGCACGATGCGGTTCCCATCACCTGGCGGAAATTAAACTAAGAGAGAGCTCTATGAATCCTGAGCGTTCTGAACGCATTGAAATCCCTGTGTTGCCATTGCGCGACGTAGTGGTTTATCCGCACATGGTAATTCCGTTGTTTGTTGGTAGGGAAAAATCGATTCGGTGCCTTGAATCCGCAATGGATCACGATAAGAAGATCATGCTGGTTGCACAGAAAGAGGCTTCAACGGATGAACCTGGCATTAACGATCTCTTCTCAGTAGGGACCGTTGCCTCAATTTTGCAAATGCTTAAGCTGCCGGATGGCACAGTAAAGGTGCTGGTGGAAGGCTTACAGCGTGCGCGTATTACCACGTTGGCCGATAATGGCGACCATTTTACGGCTCAGGCAGAATACCTTGTTTCGCCGGAAATTGAAGAACGCGAACAAGAAGTGTTGGTTCGTACAGCGATCAACCAGTTTGAAGGCTACATTAAACTCAATAAAAAAATCCCGCCAGAGGTGCTGACTTCGCTGAACAGCATCGATGACGCCGCTCGGTTGGCTGATACTGTCGCTGCACATATGCCATTGAAATTGGCAGATAAGCAATCCGTATTGGAAATGTCCGACGTCAATGAACGTCTGGAATATCTGATGGCGATGATGGAGTCTGAAATTGATCTGTTGCAGGTTGAAAAACGCATCCGCAATCGAGTCAAAAAACAGATGGAAAAAAGCCAGCGTGAGTATTATCTGAATGAGCAAATGAAAGCCATTCAGAAAGAACTGGGTGAAATGGATGACGCGCCAGACGAAAATGAAACGCTGAAGCGCAAAATCGATGCGGCGAAAATGCCGAAAGAAGCCCGTGAAAAAACCGAAGCAGAACTGCAGAAGTTGAAAATGATGTCCCCCATGTCTGCGGAAGCAACGGTGGTGCGCGGTTACATCGACTGGATGGTTCAGGTTCCGTGGAATGCGCGTAGCAAAGTGAAAAAAGATTTGCGCAAAGCACAGGAAACCCTGGATACCGATCATTTCGGACTTGAACGGGTGAAAGACCGTATTCTGGAGTATTTGGCGGTACAGAGCCGCGTCAGCAAAATCAAGGGTCCGATTTTGTGCCTGGTTGGGCCTCCAGGCGTGGGTAAAACCTCATTGGGGCAGTCAATCGCTAAAGCGACAGGCCGTAAATATGTGCGTATGGCGCTGGGTGGGGTGCGTGACGAAGCGGAAATTCGTGGTCACCGTCGTACTTATATTGGTTCAATGCCGGGTAAACTCATCCAGAAAATGGCGAAAGTGGGGGTGAAAAACCCATTGTTCCTGCTGGATGAAATAGACAAAATGTCTTCAGATATGCGCGGCGATCCTGCGTCGGCTCTGCTGGAAGTGCTTGATCCAGAACAGAATATCGCCTTTAACGATCATTACCTCGAAGTGGATTACGATCTTTCTGATGTGATGTTTGTGGCAACCTCAAACTCAATGAATATACCACCAGCCTTGCTGGATCGCATGGAAGTGATTCGTCTTTCTGGTTACACCGAAGATGAAAAGCTGAACATTGCTAAGAAACATCTGTTACCTAAACAGATAGAACGTAATGCGTTGAAAAAAAATGAGATAAGAGTTGATGACAGCGCAATAAGCGGCATCATTCGTTACTACACCCGCGAAGCGGGCGTGCGTAATCTTGAACGTGAATTGTCAAAATTGTGCCGGAAAGCGGTAAAAGCATTATTGCTGGATAACTCGCTGAAGCATATTGAAATCACGGGTGATAACCTGAAAGATTACCTGGGCGTTCAGCGTTTTGACTATGGTCGTGCCGACAGTGAAAACCGGGTTGGCCAGGTAACTGGTCTGGCATGGACGGAAGTCGGTGGCGATTTGCTGACCATTGAAACCGCATGTGTGCCGGGTAAAGGAAAACTGACCTATACCGGCTCGCTGGGTGAAGTGATGCAAGAGTCAATTCAGGCGGCGTTGACGGTGGTGCGTGCACGTGCGGATAAACTGGGCATTAATGGCGATTTCTACGAAAAACGGGATATCCATGTGCATGTGCCAGAAGGTGCAACGCCCAAAGATGGCCCCAGCGCCGGTATTGCTATGTGTACCGCTCTGGTATCCTGTCTGACAGGAAATCCGGTGAGGGCCGATGTGGCGATGACCGGCGAGATAACCTTACGTGGCCAGGTATTGCCGATTGGTGGTTTAAAAGAGAAATTGTTGGCTGCGCATCGTGGTGGTATTAAAACGGTGTTAATTCCTGATGAAAATAAACGTGATCTGGAAGAGATCCCGGAAAACGTGATTGCCGATTTGGATATCCATCCAGTGAAGCGGATTGAGGAAGTGCTGACGTTGGCACTGCAAAATGCGCCTTACGGCATGCAGGTTGTGACAGCAAAATAGATATTTGTAACAAAAACGGCTAAAAACAGGGGCTGGCAGAGCAATTGAGCTTGCCAGCTTTTTTTTGTGCCGCTAATTTAGACAGTTGTTGGAACAACAACCCAGATAATTCCCGTTGTTTCGGCTTAATAAGCTTGCTATAACTGGCTGCGCGTTCGCACCGGGCGGGAGTCGGATGCGATAGTGAATAATAAAGAGGGGATGAATAGAGTGAATAAGTCACAATTGATCGACAAAATTGCTGCAAATGCTGACATTTCTAAAGCGGCGGCGGGACGTGTATTAGATGCTTTTATGGGTTCCGTTTCTGATTCCCTGAAAGCCGGCGAAGAAGTTGCGTTAGTAGGTTTTGGTACTTTCTCTGTGCGTGAACGTTCTGAACGTACGGGGCGCAACCCTCAGACGGGCAAAGAAATTACCATTCCGGCGGGTAAAGTACCTGGCTTCCGTGCCGGGAAAGCGCTAAAGGATGCAGTGAACTAATGACAGAGGATATCTGTTGAAGCAATTTCTTTGGCAGATTGAGGACTGACACCGCGTTCTCATGTAACATATGGGCACATCAGGCAATGATGTGCCTTTTTTTATCTTGATGCGCGACAAACAGTCTGGACGCTTGTCATAGCATGGCCTGAGGCTGCGGGCTTAGAGCGCAAGGTTTACATTCATATTACAGCGGAGTGTTGTCATACCATGATGGACAATTTACGCGCGGCGTCGAACCATGTCGTGCTCAAAATTATTTTGGGTTTGATTATTCTGTCATTTGTGCTTACTGGCGTTGGAAGTTACCTGGTCGGTGGTAATGGTGATTATGCAGCCAGCGTTAATGGACAGGAGATCAGCCGGGCCCAGTTGGAAAGGGCCTACGCAAATGAACGTAGCCGTCAGCAGCAGATGTTGGGTGATCAGTTCTCTCAACTGGCCAGCAACGAGGGCTATATGAAGCAAGTTCGTCAACAAGCACTCTCCCAACTGGTGGATGAACTGTTGCTGGATCAGTATGCAAAAACGATCACGCTGGGCATCAGCGATGAACAGGTAAAGCAAGCGATCTTTAACCAGCCCGCTTTCCAGACTGATAGTAAGTTCGATAATGCAAAATATATTAGCATTATCAATAATATGGGGTTCAGTGCTGATCAATATGCGGAAGCGTTGCGTAAACAACTAACGACGCAACAACTGGTAACGGCTGTTACCGGTACCGATTTCATGTTGAATGGCGAAACGGATGCCCTGACAGCATTGGTGTCTCAGGAACGCGTTGTCCGTCAGGCGGTCATCCAGGTTGATGCGTTAGCAGACAAGCAACAAGTTAGCGACGACGAAATCAACCATTACTATCAGCAGAATAAAAACAGCTTTATGTCAACGGAACAGTTCCGTGTCAGCTATATCAAGCTGGATGCAGTTAGCATGCAGAAGGCGGCAAGCGAAACGGAGATCCAGAGTTGGTATGATCAGCATAAAGCCGATTACACACAGCCACAGCGTAATCGTTACAGCATCATCCAGAGCAAAACTGAAGCCGATGCGCAGGCAGTACAGGATGAACTGAAGAAGGGCGCGGATTTCCCGACGCTGGCGAAAGAAAAGTCCATTGACCCGATTTCGTCTCGTAAAGGGGGGGATATGGGATGGCTGGAGCCAGAAACTACCCCTGATGAGTTGAAAAATGCCAATCTGACCAGTAAAGGGCAGCTTTCCGGTGTCGTTAAATCGTCCGTTGGTTTTCTGAACATCCGCCTTGATGATATTCAGCCAGAACAGATTAAACCACTGGCCGAAGTGCATGATGTCATCGCGGACAAAGTGAAACAGGAAAACGCCATCGATGCCTATTACCGGCTGCAACAGAAAGTCAGTGAGGCCGCCAGTAATGATAATGAATCACTGGTCAGCGCCGAGCAGGCTGCCGGTGTGAAAGTCGTGGAAACGGACTGGTTCGGTCAGGACAACGTGCCGGAAGTACTGAACTTTAAACCTGTTGAGCAGGCGATATTCAATGGCGGCTTGATTGGCGAAAATGGGGCGCCGGGTAGTAACTCCGATATTATTACCGTTGATGGTGATCGCGCGTTTGTGCTACGTATTAGCGACCATAAGCCAGAGGCTGAGAAGCCGCTTGATGAGGTGCGAACGCAAATTGCTAATATTATTAAACATAATAAAGCGAAGCAGCAGGCAAAAACAGATGCAGATTACATCCTTACCGCACTGAAAGCCGGTAAAGATGATGCCCTGAAAGGCGCCGGATTGAGCTTTGGTGAAGCAACAACGCTGAGCCGCAACGGGCAAGATGCAATGACACAGGATGTGTTTACGTTGCCTCAGCCACAGGGAGGCCGGCCTTCTTACGGTACCAGTGAAGACAGGCAAGGTAATGTCGTGTTGCTGGCGCTGGATCAGGTTAAAACGGGTACGATGCCGGAACCGCAAAAGAAAGCAATGATACAAGGTATCACGCAAAACAATGCGCAAATTGTTTTTGAAGCGCTGCTCAGTACGTTGCGTAAAGAAGCCAAAATTAAATATGGCACAGGTGCGCAGTTACAGTAACCCGCACAAAAATAATGTAATGCACTGCAACTTTAAAGGCCGCTTATGCGGCCTTTTCCATTGTTGTCATCTTCCCTTTGTTTCTCTGACCCCAGGCAATTAAGTTAGCCGTACTGTTAAACACATGGAGGAAAACAGTATGAATAATCGGGTCATTAATGCATTGTATTTTTCACTGGCGCTGGGACTGGCAGGCGCAACATCATTGATCAGCCACAGCGCATTAGCTGAAAATAAAGTGCCGGCAACATCACTTGCCAGCGAGCACCTCCCGGAGGGAGGCATAATACAGGGCGAGGAAGGCCTGGCCAGCATTAATACCTCAACGGCGCAGGAACTGGCCGCGGTGATGAATGGGGTCGGACTAAAAAAGGCAGAAGCTATCGTCAGTTACCGTGATAAATATGGCCCTTTTAGCCAGCTTGAACAGCTTAAAGAAGTGCCAGGTATTGGCAGCGCTCTGGTTGAACGTAATTTATCTCGTTTGAAGCTGTGAACGTATTTTCAATGATGACAGAAGCGGTCACCGGGCGTTCAACAATTGACTAACCTGCTTAAGGTCATATCAGTCTGGTATGACCTTTCCTTTAGCGAGGTGATAAAATGAGAGAGAGCCTGGTACGGCGATATGGCAAAGGTCAACTTGAATCGACCAGTGCCACTTTGCTTTCAGGTTTATCGCAAGCCTGTTTTTACCTTCATACTGTGCATTACGCTGTTGGTATCATGCTGATACGCCTGCAGACCGTGTGCGCGCAGGTGGCATGCCGCACATTCGCCACAGCCATCACCTTTAATGCCATTATAACAGGTGAGTGTCTGGTGACGTATCAGCGGTAACTGTTGCCAGTAGTCAGCCAGAGCCCAGGTTTCAGCCTTATTGAGCCACATTAATGGCGTTTCAATGTGTATATTGCGGGCCATACCCAATTCAATGGCTCGATTCAGCGCTTTTACAAATGCATCACGACAATCGGGATAACCGGAAAAATCAGTTTCACATACGCCAGTGATTATGCTGTCTGCGTCGACCTGATAAGCGTAAATTGCGGCCAGTGTCAGAAACAAAATATTGCGCCCTGGCACAAACGTGCTGGGCAAACCACTGGCAGCCGGATCATAGGCAGGCACCGGGATATTGTCACGCGTCAGGCTACTGACAGCCAGCTCATTGAGCAGGGTGACATCCAGTACTTTGTGCGCGCGAGCGCCGAGTTGTTGTGCCAGTGCGCGCGCCACATCAATTTCCTGACGATGGCGTTGACCATAATCGAAAGTGACACAATGCACTTCATCATATTGTTGAAGCGCCTGAACCAGACAGGTGGTTGAGTCCTGTCCGCCGCTAAATACCAGTACTGCACGTTTCATATTTTATGCCTTACACCACAATTTCTGGCGCTTATGGTACTGCCTGGCACCGGTCATGGATAGCCTGAATCAGTCGATTGTCACCGGCGGAGGGATCCAGGCTCGGGTAAAGTCAAACCATCCCATGGCATTGAGATGAATCCCCTCCACATGGGGAGGAGCGCTGACCTGATAATGATAATTGAACAGCGGCAATACGATAGCGCGCGCCATCAGATGGCTGAAAGTGGTTTTAAGATCGTTAATACGCAGGCCTTCATCGTGTTGGGCCTGAATAATGCGTAATCGCCGGATCACGGCAGCATAGCGTTGATCGGGCAATAATACCGGCCAAAGCGGATCAAGTCGTAACCAACTTTCAAGGGTAAATTCAGGCGCATCGCCGATTAATCGGTCGCCCATGATGATATCGGCATCCGATAGCTGTGCATAATCGCGCCAGTTTTTCGCCGGGTGGAAATGAAGGTCGAGTTGACAACCATGCTGTGCCAGTACGTCCTGCAATTGATGCGCCATTGCATGCAGTTCTACCGGCAGATGGTAGTGGAGTTTTAATCGCGCAGGTAGTGGGGTATTCGCCGCGGTATTCCATCCGGGTAATGGCCAACCTGGCAACATTTCATCACTTGGTGTGATCAAGCCCTCATCCACCGGGAGATGGCTAACCATCCCTGATGTGTGGATCAGCATCATCAGTTTCCGCGCCTGGCGTTGGGTAAACCCGGCATGCTGACGGGTAGCAAGATAACAAAAGCCCAGGCTGATACTGTTACTCACCGGACGTAACAGGGCCAGATCACGACGCCCACCAATGGCAATCTGCACTGGGTGACGACAACTGGTACCGAGTTCACGCTCGAACAGTTGTGGTGTGATCCAATATTCAATTGTCTGCATCAATGGGGGCAGAAGGTGGTACCAGCTATGGCTTTCTATACGCACCAGTTCATCACTGAAGGTTGTCATTCGGTAGGGGCCGCAACCTGTCATGTCGTCAGTTGGGTGCGGCAGCAGGCACGTTACCGTCGCCAGTCGGTGTGCCAGCCAGTTATCCGGATAATGCAGCTCAATGCGCAGACAGAGGGCATGCGCCAGTTCAATGTGTTTTACACTGGCGAGCAGTTTGCTGCCTTCGGTGCTTTCAAGGATATGTTGCAGCCGTTGTTGTAGCTGAATTGCACGCACCATTTCGCCATTGTGCCAGTGCAACTGCGGGCGCAAAAAGAAAAACCACGCTGTCTGTTGTTGATTGCAAACCCAGTGATGGGCTAAATCGGGTGCCACTTCATTACCATTAAAGCGGGTTAAGCCGGCGAAAATGTGGCGCGCAAGATGTTGTTCCGCACGTCCGCTGAGCGCGGGGAGATGCAATTTGTCGAGGGGACGGTAATAAGGAATTCGCAGCGTTGGCATATTATTAAGCCACTGTCCGCCCATAAAAGGCTGGAGTAAACGGCTGAGCTGCTCAGGCGCCAGTTGCGTCAGTTGTAACGCATCAAGCGATTGCCCACGGTCTAATTGCTGTTGCAGCAATTGGCGCCGCAAATGATCGGGTGTCTGGAGAAAACACAGTGTTCCACGTTTCCCACGTCCGCTTTGCGCCTGCCAGTCAAGCCAGCCTTCATCACGCCACTGGTGTAACAATGTGCGAATATGGCGATCACTGCAAAAGCAATGCGCCGCCATCTCGGTGACGCTGGTCTGTTGCGGTGCACCATGGCTGTGCTGCCAGAGGCGGATAAATTGATTAAGGCGATTAAGCTGTCGCATCATAAACCCGGAAGTATTTTATTAAAGTATTCACTATTAGTTCCGTATATTCCAGCGGATACTTTGTCCCGTGTACTCAATACCGGGAGAAAAAACGTGCGTTTAGCCGCTTTTGATATGGATGGCACCTTACTGATGCCAAATCATCAATTAGGTGATGAAACTCTGGCCAGTTTACGGGCGTTGCAGGCGAAACATGTTGTACTGGCTTTTGCCACCGGACGACACCTGCAGGAAATGAATATTTTGCGGGCGAAAATGTCACTGGACGCTTTTCTGATCACCGGTAATGGCACACGAATTCATGATCCCCAGGGCCGGTGTTTGTTTGCCTGCGATCTTGATCCTGCCGTTGCGGAGCGGGTAATTCATTCGCACTGGGATACCAGCGCCACCCTGCATGTGTTTAATGACACAGGCTGGTTTACGTCCAGTGCAGTGCCTGAGGTGCTGCTGGCTCATCAAATGAGTGGTTTTAGCTACCATTTGATCGATCTCCGCACTATTCCAGTTCATCAGGTAACTAAAGTATGCTTTATCGGTGACCCTGAGACGCTCAGCCATTTACGATCCCAACTGGTGAAGGTGCTGGGAGAACAGGCGCATATTTGTTTCTCCGCCCGTGACTGTCTGGAAGTTCTGCCGCTCAATGGTAATAAAGGCGCCGCTTTGCGTTTTCTCAGTGCTTACCTAAAAATGAGCATGGCGGAATGCATGGCATTTGGCGATGCGATGAATGATCGAGAGATGCTGGAAAGCGTCGGACAGGGTTTTATCATGGCGAACGCGATGAGCCAGTTAAAAGCGGTCTTGCCGCACTTACCGGTTATCGTATCTTGCGAGACACAGGGTGTGTCTCACTATTTAAATCACTGGATTAAAACCCCCCACCTCGCTTATTCCCCCGAATGATGAGGTTTTTCAGTGCGCCGGGCTGGATGCCCGGTTTTTTTATGCCTCAATGGCCTCTTGCCAGGCAGAGATATCGCCGATGTTCTTTTCTACCCATGCGGGATGGTAATAACTGTCGAGATAACGTTCGCCACTGTCACACAATAACGTGACAATGGCACCCTGACGTTGCTGTTGTCTCAGGGTTTTAGCCACCTGCAATACGCCCCAGAAATTGGTTCCGGTTGATGCGCCGACTTTACGCCCTAACAATTTTTCCAGATAGAGCATAGCGGCAACAGAAGCGCCGTCGGGTACTTGCAGCATGTCATCAATCACGCCGGGAATGAAAGAGGGTTCCACACGTGGCCGGCCAATGCCTTCAATGCGACTGCCGCGGTGGTGATGCAATATGACATCACGGGTGCGCCAATAATCAAAAAATACGGAGTTTTCCGGGTCGACCACCATTAAACGCGTATCATGCCCCTGATAACGAAGATAACGCCCGATGGTGGCGGAGGTTCCGCCGGTACCGGCACTCATCACAATAGTATGGGGGATCGGCATGGGTTCACGGGCCATCTGGCGAAAGATACTGTCGGCAATATTGTTATTACCGCGCCAGTCGGTAGCGCGTTCGGCAAAGGTAAACTGATCCATAAAATGGCCATTAAGATCGCCGGCTAACTTTTCTGCTTCATGATAAATCTGACAGGAGTCGCTGACGAAATGGCACTGCCCGCCATAAAACGCAATCTGCTCTACTTTCCGTTTCGCGGTGCTGGCAGGCATGACGGCAATAAAGGGCAAGCCCAGTAAACGCGCGAAGTAGGCTTCCGATACCGCCGTACTGCCGGAAGAAGCTTCAATAATGGTGGTGTCTTGTCGAATCCAGCCATTACAAAGACCATAGAGAAAAAGCGATCGCGCCAGGCGATGTTTCAAGCTACCGGTAGGATGGGTGCTTTCGTCTTTCAGATAAAGGCTGATGCCGGGATACGATGGCAGAGAAAACTGGATCAAATGTGTTTCTGCCGAGCGCTGAAAATCAGCATTTATTTCGTGAATGGCCTGTTTAACCCATGACATCGTCATCATGATGGTTTCCGTTAATGCACTTGCCAGCAGAGTAAGGCATTCGCGGGAAAAAGAGTTTGCTTTATTTCCTTTATAATGACTGATTAAGAGAATTTTTTTCTCCTGGTGGGCCAATGTTAGATAAAACTGACCGTAAGCTATTGGCATTATTACAGCAGGACTGCACGCTTTCCCTGCAGGTACTGGCCGAAGCCGTTAACCTGACCACAACCCCTTGCTGGAAACGTCTGAAAAAGCTGGAAGATGATGGCATTATTCGTGCGCGGGTCGCCTTGCTGGACAGTACGAAACTGGGGTTGCTATTGACGGCATTTATGCTGATTAAAACCCAACAACATAACAGTAGCTGGTATCAGCAGTTTGTTGATGTGGTGCAGGCGATGCCGGAAGTAAGGGCATTTTATCGTATGGCCGGTGAGTATGACTATTTGTTGCACGTTCAGGTTGAAGATATGCGACGGTATGACGCTTTTTACAAACGATTAGTGAACGCGATTCCGGGGCTTATTGATGTGACGTCGAGTTTTGCCATGGAAGAAATAAAATATACCACGGCGTTATCGGTAACGCCCTGATTGCCCGGCAGCATCTGTATTGCCATCTACTTACACGGGATGTTTTTGTGCGATTGTTTAGTCAGTTACGCGGGTATTTTTTCCGGGAATGGCGGCGTTATCTGGGCGCCATTTCCTTGCTGATGATGATAGCTATTCTGCAATTGTTACCGCCTAAATTGGTTGGGATGATTGTTGATGGCGTCACTCGGCAGCATATGGCTGCCCGTCAGGTTTGGTTATTGATTGGGGTGATATTGTTGGCTGCAGGCGTGGTGTATCTGTTGCGCTATGTCTGGCGTGTTTTATTGTTTGGCGCCTCATATCAGTTGGCTGTCGAACTGCGGGAAGACTTTTACCGACAACTCAGTCGCCAGCATCCGGCATTCTATTTACGTCACCGTACAGGCGATTTGATCGCCCGGGCAACCAATGATGTTGATCGCGTGGTCTTTGCGGCTGGCGAAGGCGTATTGACTCTGGTGGATTCGCTGGTGATGGGTTGTGCGGTGCTGGTCGTGATGAGCACCCAAATCAACTGGCAGCTCACACTCCTTGCGTTAGTGCCCATGCCGGTGATGGCCATCGTGATTAAGCGCTATGGTGATCAACTTCATCAACGTTTCCGGTTGGCGCAGGCTGCATTTTCTTCACTTAATGATCAAACTCAGCAAAGCCTGACCAGTATTCGGATGATCAAGGCCTTCGGTTTGGAGGATCATCAATCTGATCAATTTGCCGCCACTGCCCGGGATGCTGGCGAGAAAAATATGCGAGTGGCACGCATTGATGCGCGCTTTGATCCCACCATCTATATTGCCATTGGTATCTAAAACTTACTGGCCATTGGCGGTGGTAGCTGGTTGGTCTGGCATAACGAGTTGACGTTGGGACAGTTGACCAGCTTCGTCATGTATCTTGGTTTGATGATCTGGCCGATGCTGGCGCTGGCATGGATGTTCAATATTGTTGAACGCGGCAGTGCTGCCTGGAATCGTATTCACGCCTTTTTGCAGGAAGCGCCGGTCGTGGCCGACGGCAGCCACATTTTACCGCAGGAACCGGGCGTATTGCGCATAGCGATTCGCCAGTTTACTTATCCGGATAGCCCGCAGCCTGCGCTACATGATGTACAGGTCAATGTGAAGCCCGGCCAGATGCTCGGAGTGTGCGGGCCGACGGGGGCGGGGAAAAGCACGTTACTCAGTTTAGTTCAGCGCCACTTTGATGTCTCGCAAGGCAACATTTGTTATCACGCGATACCGTTGACACGACTGCGGATTGATAACTGGTGCAGCCGTTTGGCGGTGGTAAACCAAACGCCTTTTTTATTTTCCGACACGGTGGCGAATAATATTGCGCTTGGCCGGCCGAACGCGTCTCAGCAAGAGATTGAACATGTGGCGCGCCTGGCCTGCATTCATGAGGACATTCTGCGTTTGCCGCAGGGATATGCAACGGAAGTTGGTGAGCGCGGCGTGATGCTTTCTGGTGGGCAAAGGCAGCGGATGTCCATTGCCCGGGCACTGTTGTTGAATGCGGAAATATTGCTGCTGGATGATGCATTGTCAGCTGTCGATGGTCGTACAGAACATCAGATTCTGCACAATTTGCGGCAGTGGGGAGTAGGACACACCCTGATTATCAGTTCTCATCGTTTGTCAGCGCTTACTGAAGCGAGCGAGATAGTGGTGTTGCAAAACGGCCGGGTGACGCAGCGCGGCGATCACCCGAAGCTGGTTAATGCCAGTGGCTGGTATCGCGATATGTACCGTTATCAACAATTAGCGGCGGCGTTAGATGAGGACGAAAGCGAAAAGGATCGGTCACATGGCTAATATAACGCCACGCCGGGCGATACTCCGTCGTCTGTTGTCATACGGCAAACCCTGGGGCAAGTCACTGGGGATAGCGGTATTGATGCTATGGGTTGCGGCGGCAGCGGAAGTGCTGGGACCGGTACTCATCAGTTACTTTATCGACCATATGGTGGCAAAACACCAGATGCCGCTGAAGATGGTGATCGCGTTACCGGTGGGCTTTATCCTGTTACAAATTTTGGCGGCTTTACTGCACTATTTTCAGGCATTGCGCTTCAATCAGGCGGCTGTCGGTGTCGTTCAGCAACTGCGTAGTGACGTGATGGATGCGGCATTGCGTCAGCCATTGCATACCTTTGATACGCAACCCGTTGGGCAAATCATTGCACGTGTTACTAACGATACTGAGGTGGTAAAAGATCTCTATATTACAGTGATAGCGACCTTATTACGGAGTGTGGCGTTGATTGGCGCTATGCTGGTGGCGATGTTCAGCCTTGACTGGCGTATGGCGCTGGTGGCGCTGATCATTTTCCCGTTGGTTCTCCTGGTCATGCTGATTTATCAACATTACAGTACGCCGATTGTGCGACGCGTGCGCCACTATCTGGCAGACATTAATAATGGTTTCAATGAAGTCATTAACGGCATGAGCGTGATTCAGCAGTTCCGCCAGCAGGCGCGTTTTGGTGAACGTCTGGGTAACGCCAGCCGTTCACACTATCTGGCGCGTATGGCAACACTGCGACTGGAAGGCTTTTTGCTGCGCCCCTTGCTCAGCTTATTCTCGGCCTTGATTTTGTGCGGTCTGATGATGTTGTTCAGTTTTTCGTCTGTTGGTGCGTTTGATGTTGGCGTTCTTTATGCGTTTATCAGTTATCTCGGGCGTTTGAATGAGCCGTTAATCGCACTGACAACGCAGCAATCGATGTTACAACAGGCGATAGTGGCGGGAGAACGCATTTTTGAACTGATGGATGCGCCACAGCAACAGTATGGCGTTGATGATAATCCGCTGAAAAGTGGACATATCACGGTTAATCACCTTAGCTTTGCCTATCGTGGTGAGCGCAACATATTGACAGACATTAACCTTGACGTGCCCGCCCGCAGTTTTGTGGCGCTGGTGGGACATACTGGCAGCGGCAAAAGTACGCTGGCTAATTTATTACTGGGATATTATCCGCTGGAACAGGGAGGCATCTGCCTGGATGGTCGTCCCCTGAGCCAGCTTAGTCGCCAGACCTTGCGTCAGGGGGTGGCGATAGTGCCACAAGAACCCGTGGTGCTGGCTGATACGCTCTATGCTAATGTGACCCTGGGACGTCATATCAGCGAAGAGAAAGTATGGCAGGTGCTGGAAACCGTGCAACTGGCGCCGTTGGCGCGTTCACTGGCGGCAGGTATGCATACCCGGCTCAGTGAAGAGGGGAACAGCCTCTCTGTCGGACAGAAACAGTTACTGGCGCTGGCACGCGTACTGGTGGCACCACCGCAGATCCTCATTCTTGATGAAGCAACGGCCAATATTGATTCAGGGACTGAGCAAGTGATTCAACGGGCGCTGAATGTGGTGCGTCAACAAACCACACTGATGGTCATTGCTCATCGCCTTTCTACTATCGTCGATGCGGATACCATTCTGGTACTGCACCGTGGTCAAGTTGTTGAATGTGGTACTCACCGTGAATTACTGGCTAAACATGGACGTTACTGGCAAATGTATCAACTGCAATTGGTCAGTGATGAACTCGTGTCGGGCATAGCGCCCAATGTTTGAGGTCGGTTTGCACCTTTTTTGCGCAATGCATTCAGCCTGTTTTGCGTGTTGCACTAATCTAAGGCGTCGCGCACTTCCATGGTGCGTTTTTGTTGCCCGCTCTGTTCTCGTCGTATGCGGCGGGTGAATGTGTCCCTGGTATAATCTCAGTCGCCATCTGACTAATTCTCTGAAATTGTCGCATTTTTAATTTATGGCACAGGCTTTGCTTTAATCAGTCCATGTCGGGTGTAACTAATAATTTTTAATACCTGGAGGGGATCATATGAAGCTGGTTACCGTGGTAATCAAACCGTTCAAGCTCGAGGACGTGCGTGAAGCACTGTCTGCAATAGGTATTCAGGGCCTGACTGTCACTGAAGTAAAAGGTTTTGGACGCCAGAAAGGTCATGCAGAACTTTACCGCGGTGCGGAATACAGTGTGAATTTCCTGCCAAAAGTAAAAATTGATATTGCAATCGCCGATGATCAGCTTGATGAAGTGATTGATGTGATTAGCAAAGCGGCTTACACCGGTAAGATCGGCGATGGCAAGATCTTCGTTGCGGAATTGCAACGAGTGATCCGCATTCGTACCGGCGAAACCGACGAAGCAGCGCTTTAATTTCGGGCTCCGAATTGTGATGGGATGGAATAAAATGAATAAGATACTGACAAAGATGGGGCTGATTAGCCTGGCGTTGTTACCGTCGCTCGCGATGGCGGCCCCGGCTGTGGCGGATAAAGCGGATAACGCTTTCATGATGATTTGTACCGCGCTCGTGTTGTTTATGTCGATTCCGGGGATCGCACTGTTTTATGGTGGTCTGATTCGGAGCAAAAACGTGTTATCAATGCTGACACAAGTTGCCGTCACTTTTTCGATGGTGTGCGTGTTGTGGATGATTTATGGGTATTCACTGGCTTTCAGCGAAGGTAATGCGTTCTTTGGCAGCTTTAACTGGGCGATGCTGAAAAACATTGAGCTGACTGCGCTAACGGGCACGTTCTACCAGTACATCCATGTTGCGTTTCAGGCTTCCTTCGCCTGTATCACGGTAGGGCTGATTGTCGGTTCAATCGCTGAACGTATTCGCTTTTCCGCTGTGCTGATTTTCGTGCTGGTCTGGCTGACGCTGGCTTATCTGCCTATTGCACATATGGTGTGGGCAGGCGGTCTACTGGCTCAGGACGGCGCGCTGGATTTTGCAGGCGGCACCGTGGTCCATATTAATGCGGCGGTAGCCGGTTTGGTCGGGGCCTATCTGGTTGGTAAGCGTGCCGGTTTCGGTAAAGAAGCATTTAAACCGCACAACTTGCCGATGGTGTTCACCGGGGCGGCTATCCTGTATGTCGGTTGGTTTGGTTTCAACGCAGGTTCCGCCAGTGCGGCGAGCGAAATTGCCGCTCTGGCATTTCTTAATACCGTTATCGCAACAGCAGGTGCAGTGCTGGCGTGGACACTCGGTGAGTGGGTATCACGCGGTAAACCATCATTACTGGGCGCCAGCTCAGGTATGATTGCCGGTCTGGTGGCAATCACTCCGGCTTGCGGTACTGTTGGTGTCGGTGGTGCATTGATTGTGGGGATTGTTGGCGGTCTGGCCGGTCTCTGGGGGGTCACAACACTGAAAAAATGGTTGCGTGTTGATGATCCCTGCGATGTGTTCGGTGTGCATGGCGTGTGCGGGATTGTGGGGTGTATTCTTACCGGGGTCTTCACCTCCTCCTCTCTTGGCGGCGTGGGCTATGCCGCAGGCGTCACCATGGGACATCAGGTCTGGGTGCAGATTTTCAGCGTAGGCGTCACGATTGTCTGGACCGGTGTTGTCGCCTTTATTGGTTTTAAAGTGGCTGACATGATAGTGGGACTGCGTGTACCAGAAGAACAGGAACGCGAAGGTCTGGATGTCAACAGCCATGGCGAAAATGCGTATAATCAGTAAGGCTGGAACATCGTAAAGCAGGGCAGTATGCTAAATGAATACTCAATAGATTTCAGGGCGTGGGCTAATTCAGCCGCAAGGTGAAAGTGACGGGTATAACGCGATAACACGGGGCGATACTGATCATATCGGCCCGTTTTTTTTGTTTACGGGTTAAGGTTAGTTGCGCTGACGTATCACGCCTTCCTGTACGGTCGATGCGACCAGTATGCCGTCTTGTGTAAAAAATTCACCGCGAACAAATCCACGAGAACTGGAAGCAGATGTACTCTCGACACTGTAAATCAGCCACTGATTAAGATCGAATGATCGATGAAACCACATGGAATGGTCGATGGTCGCCACTTGCATTCCGGGTTCAAGAAAGCCTTTACCATGAGGTTGTAGTGCGACAGGCAAAAAGTTGAAATCAGAGGCATAACCAAGCAGATACTGATGGATGTTGTGATCTTCCGGTATTTTACCATTAGCGCGGATCCATACCTGACGAGCAGGTACATCCACATGTCCTTTGAGCGGATTATGGAATTTCACCGGGCGGATTTCGAATGGTTTCTCGGCGAGGAACTTATCACGGACTGTTTCAGGAATGAAGGCGACGAGCTGACGGGCAATATCTGTTTCAGTTGGCAGGTTATCCGGGCCAGGCACGTTCGGCATGCGGCTCTGGTGTTCAAAGCCGCTTTCGGCTGCCTGGAATGAGGCCGTCATATAAAAAATGGGTTGTCCGTTCTGAATTGCACTAACACGTCTGGCGCTAAAACTATGCCCATCACGCAGGGTTTCGACATCATAAACAAGGGCTTTTTGACTATCGCCAGGCCGTAAAAAATAACTGTGGAAGGAGTGGATAATACGTTCCGCCGGGACCGTTTTTTTGGCGGCATATAATGCTTGTCCCACCACCTGACCGCCAAAAACCTGGTGCAGGCCGAGATCTTCACTTTGTCCACGAAACAAGCCTTCTTCCAGCTTTTCTAAGTTAAGTAAGTTTAATAAATTTTGCAGTGCCTGGCTCATGGCTTATTCCTTATCAATAATGCACAACTCAGTTTGCGAAATCCGACCAGTTAGCGTCAACTCTGACTTGGAATTTATCACCACTTTTTTCTCTATTCCGTGTACCCGCATCGATGAACCAGGCAATAATTGGTAATCTATGCCAAAATAAAGGGCATACTATATGGTTTATGCTGTTTTCAGTCGCATCATTGCCAGTACCCCATAAGTCATAAGGAGAAGACATCCATGAAATTTTGGCCTGTTATTAGTGGCGTTGCCCTTGTCGTTGCCCTGGCGGGTTGTAGTGCAGAGAAAACAAAAGAGGCGCCAACGCCTGTGCAAGCTGATATCACTCAACCGAGTGTCAGTGGTTCAATTTACATTCGTCAAAGAATCGCGCTGCCCGCTGAGGCCGTATTGACGGTTACATTGTCGGATGCCACTCGGGCCAATGCGCCCTCGAAAGTGTTATCGCAGCGGGTAGTACGTACCGGCGGTAAACAGGCGCCGTTCCATTTCTCGCTGCCTTTCAACCCAACTGATATCCAGCCTGAGGCGCGAATTCTGCTGAGTGCTGCGATCATGATTGACGGGCATATGGCATTTATTACCCAGGACGTTCAACCTGTCATCAATGGCGGCAAACGACGTGCTGATTTAGTGCTGGTGCCGGTGCCGTCAGTGGCATTACAAACACAGCCTCAGTTGCCGTCGGCAACACCCACCTCTTCAGTGCCGGCATCAAGCCAGTATTGATGAAAAACGCCCGCTTGCGGGCGTTTACCACTGACAGCGATAACGGGAAAGTGAAACCCGGCCTTCGTCACTGACCTCTATCCCTTCGGCGGCTAATGCATCACGCTGGCGCTTCAGATTATCGCCAGGCAGCGAGATACTCCCCTTTCGATTGATTACCCGGTGCCAGGGCAGTTTGCTGCCGGCAGGGAGACGCCGCAATACCCCCCCGACTTGCCGCGCCGCGCGTGGGGAACCTGCCAGTCTGGCAATCTCACCATAGGTTGTCACATGACCATAAGGAATGGCGGCGACAATCTGATAAACACGCTGTTGAAAAGAATCGTCCTCAAGCATGGTTCATGTCCTGTAACACAGAATAACGTTGTCATCAGTGGCGGTGGAAGATAAAAACAGCGAACAGTGGTGGTGTCTTCTGCATTTCTTCCTGATGCCTGAAATGGCGTTTACCCTGAGATGCGCAATGTGGAGAGCAGATTGTACAAGAAAAACACGGTTCTATTGTACTGGCTTGCAATTGTCGGGGGGTTCATTGATAATGCCTGCGCTCTATAAGCAGAGCAACGTCAATGGAGGCCCTGTTGGTTCTCCCGCAACGCTAGCTTGTGAACTCGGTCAGGTCCGGAAGGAAGCAGCCGCAGCAGGTATCGCGTGTGCCGGGATGTGGCTGGCAGGGCCTCCACCATCTCCTCGTTTGCCATTCTGTCATTTCGGTTACACCGTTATACCCAAAGACAGAGAAATCATGGCGATGTCAATTAGTGCTCAATATGACTTTGCAGGCGAGAGAAAGATATTAGCCATTGTGTAGTCGGTTAATGCATTCCGGATATGGCCCGTGCTGTCATTTTTTACTGCCAATCCACAAAGTAAAGGATGTTTATCAGCCTGTGCGCATTTTGCTGTAATATAACATCGTGCAGGGGAATAATTTCGGAATGATTGGTTATCTGGGCGTCGTTTTTTTATATCAACAGTGGCAATGATTGTGTAGCAGGTGATTGTTTTTATTGCATAATTAATTATTCGACAATAAGTAGTGTTTGTAATATCGCTCAATCCTGTCTGCATATATACACATTCTAAACAATTCGAGTTACAAGGAAGGCGGCAAGAGAAAGAATCCTGAAGTGATTCGGGTGACTGGGTACAGCCAATGTGCATAAAACTTGAAGTATGCTGAGTATATCAAACTATCTTATGGATTAAAGTTGAGCTATGGATAAGCGTAATAATGATTTGAGGCGCAAGGCCTGGATAGCAATATTCGCCGGTTCGATACTGTTCTGGATGTTGGTTGGACTGGGAATTTATGCATGGATGAACTAAAAAGAGTGCCTCAATTGGACGGTTGGGTACTGACAGATAAACAATGGAACTTTATTGCTTCAGTGAAGGATGATGACTTAGCGGATATTAATCTACAGCAATGTGGCACAGCCGTAGATGAAAATGCCAGGGCGAGCATGAGAGATGGCTTATACTCGGTTAGTTTCGCCGCTAATCCTCAACATTTGGGGAACAGTATTGTGAGTATTAAAGCGGGTTCCATTAATGGGGGTAATTTCGGTTATTACTTCCAGGGGAAAATTGCGGATGGAAACATATCACTTTTCGTTAAGAAGTTTAACGAAAAGGGGGGGGCACTGGTTGGCGAGAGTGATGGTTTTTATCTGAACCTGCGTCCGGTTAAGAAACATGAAGATCAGTATGAGTTAAATGGTTTGCAGGAAGGTCAAACGCAACGCACCATCATGGCGATGGCAATTAGGTTGGCTGATTTGGTTTAGCTCGCCATAGAAACTGACACACACACAACAAAGGCGCCATCGTCAGATGCAGGGTGGCTGCTTTGCTGCATATTGGATTTGGTAATCCGGACGGGACGTTATTCGCCCATGATACAAACCCGGTCGACTATTTTTGCATCACAGACTACACAAGGTGTATTGGCTCTCCGGTATTATCGTATTGTGTTTACCTTCGTTTTATCGTTGTCTTTCACGTTGTAAAGGTGTTGATAGTACGGGTGTTCACTAACATCGTTGTTAGACGTAAGCGCAACGGAATACAGTTTTTTGCTGCAATTCGCCTTAATTAGAATATACCAGGAATGTTAAATACCCTCTGCCGCTGAAGAAGAAAATGATTAAATCGGTACAAATAAAGCGCGCCATATGTTGATTCCTGCCTGTGGCATAAGGAAATACAGACATGGATTGTGAAGTTTTTTTAATGTAATTATTGACTGGCAATCGCTAACTTGAATCAGGCTAATCCCTGAAGCTGACGGCTTACCATTAAAACTGCAATAAATTATTCTGAGAATGTGAATCCTCATCTGTCGCAGCAACAATACTGATATTTCTTATTTCATTTTCGTCAGATGAAATGACAATCATTATTGTCGTTACTGGCATACAGTCAGTAACGATCCCTCTATCAGCAGTATCAACCAGTCAGTTATGGCATTATCCGTATCAATGATTTGTTGCGCGGGCTAATGCCGAAAGCAGACAATGCGACCAATCCAGGCGATGGTATTTTTATACATAAATGTTAAGGATGTGCTCCTGTCTGATGATGCGTATTATGGGTGTTACTCTGAGCGTTATGTTTAACTATTTGTATTATATGATTTTTCACTGAACCAGAAACAGGGTTTATCATTGTTACCTGTTTTATCTCGGATGATATTGTCTTTAACGTACATATTTCCACACGGTGAGCGGCACTTTATCATACAGTTTATTCATCGTTAATTCGGCAAGCCGGTGATCGGCGGCTGAATAAAAGATTACCAGTTCATCGTCAGGAAGCGCGTATTTATTTTTTTCAATTACTCGCTCAAGCGTATCGATCGAACGGCAACGTCTTAAGCGCATTAGATAATCAGTTTTTGTTAAGGTTTTATCTGTCATTGTTAAGCCATATTAAAGATAGTGGGTTGCTAAAATGAATGACTCGGCTGCGCTGGCAGTTGCGTACACTCTTCGGTGAAAATATTAAACAATCGCGTTGCTGATCTTTGCCAGCGTTGCAGGTCCTGAGTATTAACACCGTAGTTACTGAACAGCATGAAGGTATCATCAAGATACTCATCAATTTTGCCAATTAAATCACCATCCTCAGCGTGTTTAATTTTGTAGTTCATGGTAAAAGAGGCGATATGCTCAATCAATTCGTTCAACTGCAAATTGATGGCAGATGTCGGGTCATTTACCCAACCGCGATGACTATCACTCAACGTGGTCATACTCTCGTCGTACAGGTTCTCACACAAATATTTCAATTGGGCAATATCATGCCTTTTTGGTGAGTATTCGTCCATCTTTTTCCCCTCCGTAGCATGCAACATAGCCGACGTGCGGCATAGCGAAAAGGTTGTGTGGTGGTCTGGAAGCGGTTATTAAAATTTATTTCGTTGAACGTACTCAGTAAATATAGACCAGGTTAATTCAATTGCATGAGATAATTACTAAAAATTACAATTTATCCGTTATGGACAAGTCCATTGCTGTGGGGAAAGGGGAGAACAAGCCTTAATTCAGCCAGCCCACTGCGCCTGTTGAGTTTTCTGATATCAACACAGAGTAAAAACATTCTGTGCCAGGAAAGAGGATTGATGTTATATACCCACTTTCTTCCTTGTTGCCGATGTATTAGTCGTATTTATTTACCGGCGTCATTAACTGTGCTGCGCATCAGTGTTTACGGAATTGCCGTCTGCTGCCAGCCTAAATATTCATTACCATGAGAGTTGCGGCGTTGCTCGTCGCTTCCACTGGCAGCCTTTTAAACCGTGGGACGATTTCCTGGAAAAATGTTAGATCTCAGCGTTAATTAATCACATTTTGTACCGGCAACTGTCAACCCCGGATTAATGTCATTACTGATATTAGGAATAATCCGTTCAATAATTAACCCGGGGCTCAATGACATTACCGCGTATATTGCAAAACTTACCCCGGAATAGTCTTGCTAACCATGCTAAATTTATTAATTAATATTAACTATTATATTATGTTTTTTAGCAGTAAATAATATTATTTTTTACTTTTTTGTTTATTGTTATGATTTGTATGGTTTTTATTTTTTTGATGAGTAAAGGAGAGACTAATGGAAAGGTGATTGCAGCAATAAATCTAATCAATTTGATAGGGGAGGAGTATGACGTGTTTTTTCATAAATAGATACATTTTTATTTGCAATTGTTCTAAAAATAACAGTGCACTTTATGTTATGTTATAACATATTTTGCTGATTGTGATGGTAGTCATGTCTTTCTTTACACCGCCCACCGCGACTTTTTTTACCCTTTCTGCCGTGGCTCGTCTGACCTGCAGTCTGCTGCTGGTTGCACTCATTGGAATACTGGTCTGGTGGACTGCATCATCATGATACAAATGCAGCAACTCCAGGCGGGGTATCGGCATAAAGCTGTCACGCCGCTATTGCAGGGGGACATTTCTCAGGGCGCCATGCTGGCGTTGGTGGGCGCCAATGGTAGTGGCAAATCCACATTGCTGAAAACGCTCGCTGGTTTATTACCGCCAGTCGCCGGGCGCTACACGCTTTCCGTACCACATTCACAGGTGGGCTGGTTGCCGCAACAATCGGAAATCGAAACGCAATTTCCGATCACTGTTTTTGATTTGGTCGCTATGGGTTGTTGGCAACGAAGTGGCTGGTTTGGTGGCATTGGACGGGCATTACGTCAGGAAATCCTGAGTTGCCTCGATAAAGTCAACATGATGGCGTTTGTTAATGCTCAACCTGGTGAACTTTCCGGTGGCCAGCTACAGCGTGTTTTGTTTGCCCGATTGTTAATGCAGCGCGCCCCGTTATTACTACTGGATGAGCCATTCACGGGTATCGACAGCCAAACAGTTGAACTATTGCTGGCTTTGCTGCAGGAGCAACATCAGTTGGGACGCACCATGGTGGTGGTATTGCATGATCAGGCGATAGTAGAACGCTGGTTTCCCGAGGTGCTGTGCTTACATGCCTCACAGGCATAATGGATTCCGCCCAAACCCCATTTGTCGCTACTGTCATCTGCAACACAACGGACCGGCGCATTATGATGTTAATTGTTCAGCCGTTTATTGAATTTAGTTTTATGCGCCGGGCACTGGTGGCATGCATTGCCATTTCAGTTAGTGCGACCCCATTGGGCGTTTTTTTGTTACTGCGTCGCATGAGTCTGGTGGGCGATGCGCTTTCACATGCCGTATTGCCCGGCGCGGCTATTGGGTATTTGCTCTCGGGATTATCCCTGGTGGCGATGGGGATCGGCGGATTTATTGCCGGCCTGGCGGTGGCGTTATTGTCAGGAGCCGTGAGTCGCTTTACCCCGCTACGTGAAGATGCCAGCTTTGCCTGTTTTTATCTTGGTTCGCTGGCATTGGGGGTCACACTGGTGTCATTGCGCGGGTCCAGTGTTGATCTGCTGCACGTCTTGTTTGGTTCCTTACTGGCGGTTGATGCTACTGCTATTGTGTTAGTCGGTGCTATTTCAGCCGTCACTGTCATGGTGTTAGCCATGATTTATCGTCCACTGGTGATGGATGCTTTTGACCCTTCTTTCTTACGTGCGCAAAGCCGCTGGAGTGCGCCGTTGGTCCATGCCCTTTTCCTTATCCTGGTGGTGCTGAATCTGGTTTCCGGATTTCAGGTATTAGGCACGTTAATGTCTGTGGGATTGATGATGCTGCCAGCTGCCAGCGCACGATTCTGGAGTTGTCGCCTTTTTGGCATGTTACTGGCCGCGATGTTGATGGCGGTACTGGCCAGTTTCATCGGACTGTTCTCTTCCTTTTATCTTTCTCTGCCTGCCGGGCCAGCTGTGGTTCTTTCGGCGGCAATACTTTTCTTCATTTCAGTGTTAGTGGGGCCATGCGGCGGACTTTGTCGTCGTGATTAATTTTGTCTGTAGGTATAGGAGTCAACATGAAAAAGTTATCGGTTGCGCTGGCTGTGGCCGCGTTGTTTGCCAGTCCGCTGGCGTTGGCAAAGACGGTTGAAGCGGTTGCCAGTTTTACCGTACTGGCTGATATTGTGAAAGAAGTGGGCGGAGATCATGTCCAGGTTAAAAGTCTGGTGGGTCCGAATGGCGACCCTCATACCTTTGAACCAACACCGCAAGACAGCCAGTCACTGGCGAAAGCCGATGTGGTGTTTGTCAGCGGTTTGGGTATGGAAGGATGGATGGATCGTTTAATCAGTGCATCGGGCTATAAAGGAAAAGTGATCGTCTCCTCTACTGGTGTCAGTACGCACCAGATGGAAGAAGACGGTGCCACGGTGACCGATCCGCATGCCTGGAATAGCATTTATAACGGTACGATTTACGCTACCAATGTGATGAATGCGTTGATTGCGGCGGACCCGGAAGATGCAGCATATTTTCGTCAACAGGGTAGTGCTTATATCAGCCAGCTTAATAAGCTTGATCAATGGGCACAAAAAACCTTTGCCGCCATTCCGCAACAAAAACGCAAAGTGCTGACCAGTCATGATGCTTTTGGCTACTTTGGGCAACGTTATGGAGTGAAATTCCTTGCGCCAGTAGGATTGTCGACGGAAGCGGAAGCCAGCGCCAGCGATGTGGCAGCATTGATTAAGCAAATTAAAGCAGAAAAGATTCACACTTATTTTATCGAGAACCAAACCGACCCTCGTCTGGTGAAACAAATTGCCACTGAAACGGGCGCGAAGTCTGGCGGGGAACTCTATCCGGAAGCGTTATCAGAGAAGGATGGACCGGCAGCAACTTATGTCGCGGCCTTCAAACATAACGTAGAGGCAATATCACAGAGCATGAAGTAAGAAAAAAGGGCCGATTTTATTCGGCCCAATTAATCGCGACACTATCGTTTTTTCTTTCTTCCCTGTACTGCTTTGAAACGTGGGTTAGATTTACAAATAACGTAAACACGCCCATGTCGACGTACGATTTTACAATCTTTATGACGCGTTTTGGCTGAACGCAATGAACTCAATACTTGCATAATGACGCCTTATTTTGTTTTGCTGAGGAAACGGCCAAAACGCTGATTGAAGCGCGCTGCACTGCCTTCTTTTGCGAAGTCTTTCTGTTTGCCGGTGTAGTAAGGATGTGATTCAGAGGATACATCCAGCGTAACGTAAGGCCAGACAGCCCCTTCAAATTCAATGGTACGATCAGTTTTAATGGTTGACCCAATTTTGAAGTAATGGTCAGCGCTGGTGTCATGGAAAAGCACCTGCCGATAATTGGGATGGATATCAGGTTTCATTACAGCTCCACATAATATGTTATAACATACCAAATATTATGCGACGGTTGCCTGGTGATTGCAACCCCAGAAGCGGGAAGCATTAGTTACTTTTCCCGATAAGAGAACAAAAAAAAGAGGCCGTAAAAACGGCCACTCAGACTTTGATCTAATAAGGTCAGTGCAAAAAACGGACTGACCGCCATGCTCAGAGAACCCGCCCCACAGCAGTACCAGTTTGAAATGGTTACCCTCGAAGAACGGGTGCCTGAAGACCACCTGGTGCGAAAAATTGATGCCGCCATCGACTTTGAATTTATCCTCGACACCGTTGCCCACCTCTATTGCCCCAATAATGGTCGTCCCGCCATCGACCCGGTGCGCCTGATTAAAATGATGCTGCTCGGCTACCTCTTCGGTATCCCTTCCGAGCGCCGTCTGGTGAAAGAAATCCAGGTCAATAACGCCTACCGCTGGTTCCTGCGCATGGGCCTGACCGAGAAAGTGCCTGACGCCTCCACCCTCAGCCAGAACCGCCTCCGCCGCTTTAACGACAGCGAGGTCTTCCAGCAGATTTTTGACCATATCGTCGAGCAGGCACTGGCAAACGGAATGGCCAACGGCCGGGTACTGTATACCGACAAGTACCCACCTGAAAGCCGACACCAACCCACACAAGGCGGTGAACGAACGGCGCCCGGAAGGGGTGAGCGAGTATCTGGAACAGCTTAACGCCGCCGTGGAGGCCGACCGGAAGCAACCCGAAAAAAAGCCGCTGCCCGCCGTAAAAAGCAAGCCAGAAAGCGAAGCCGCCGTTAAGAACACCCAGGTCAGCACCACCGACCCGGAAAGCGGCTTCATGCACCGGGACAACAAGCCACAGGGCTTCTTCTATCTGGACCACCGCACGGTGGACGGGAAACACGGCATCATCATGGAGACCCATGTCACGCCGGGCAACGTGCATGACAGCCAGCCGTATATCGGACGACTTGAGCGGCAGATACAGCGCTTCAGGCCGGCGCCGGTGGCAACGGGGGTGGACGCGGGCTACTTTACGGCGGCGGTGTGTCATCTGACGCAGGAAATGGGGGTAGCGCTGGTGCCGGGTTACCGGCGACCGAACAAGGGGAAGAATGCCTGTCAGAAAAAACATTTTACCTGTGACCCGGAGCGGGATGTGTATATCTGTCCGGCGGAAAGGTTACTGACGTACGGTACGACAGACCGTAACGGCTACCGTCACTACCGGTCGGATGCCGGCGAGTGCTCAGCCTGCCCCTTGCGAGATAACTGTACTAAAAATAGCAAGATGCAGAAGACCCTCACCCGCCATGTGTGGGAAGAGGCAAAGGAGAAGGCGAATGCGCTGCGGCTGACGAAATGGGGCAAAAAGATATATGCGCGGCGAAAGGAAACGGTGGAGCGTAGCGTCGCGGATGCGAAACAACATCATGGTCATCGCTATGCGCGGTTCCGCGGTCTGATGAAAGTGCAGATGCAATGCCTGCTGGCGGCCACGGCGCAAAATATGAAGAAGATGGCGCTGCAGGCGCTGTTTTGTCTGCTGTTACTGGCTGAATGCAGCCTGATAAGGCGCAATAAGAAGCGGATGATGACACTAAACGCGGTTATGGGCTGAAGGCAAAAAATATCGCGCTCGCGACCTGCCGTCGCTGATAAAACAAGAACCCCACGGAAAATGTGGGGTTCTTCAGCAATCTGAGAGGCCGTAAAACGGCCTCTTTTTAACGGGCAAACAACGGATCAGTGTTGTGCCAATGTAGGCGCTTCCCGTTCTTCTTTATGTTTGCCAAAACGGCGCCGAACCACAACAAAGAATACCGGCACAAAGAAGATGGCAAGGATGGTTGCAGTGACCATTCCTCCCATTACCCCCGTTCCTACGGCGTTTTGGGCACCGGAGCCGGCACCACTACTGATAGCCAGCGGTAACACGCCGAGGATAAAGGCCAGTGAGGTCATCAGAATTGGACGTAACCGCATCCGCACTGCTTCCAGTGTGGCTTCTATCAGTCCTTTGCCTTCTTTCTCCATCAGGTCTTTGGCGAATTCAACAATTAAGATCGCATTCTTGGCCGATAAGCCAATGGTGGTTAACAAGCCAACTACAAAGTAGACGTCATTACTGAGTCCGCGCAGCGTCGTGAATATCAGTGCGCCGATAACCCCCAACGGCACCACCAGCATAACGGCGAACGGAATTGACCAGCTTTCATACAATGCCGCCAGACAGAGGAAAACGACAATCAGCGAGATGGCATAGAGCGCGGGAGCCTGGTTACCTGAGAGGCGTTCCTGGTAGGACATCCCGGTCCAGTCATAACCAATCCCCGTCGGTAGGGTAGAGGCCAGTTGCTCCATCAGGTTCATGGCATCACCGGAGCTTTTGCCGGGTGTAGGCTGACCGAGAATTTCCATTGAAGGTAAGCCGTTATAGCGTTCCAGACGCGGTGAGCCATACTCCCATTTCGCCGAAGCAAAAGCAGAGAAGGGCACCATTTCGCCATTAGAGGCCCGTACATACCAGCGTTTGACATCATCTGGCAACATCCGGGAATCTGCCTGACCCATAACATAGACTTTTTTCACCCGACCACGGTCGATAAAGTCATTGACATATGAGCCCCCCCACGCCGCACCCAGCGAGGTGTTAATATCCGAGATAGCAACACCGAGTGCTTCGGCTTTTTCCTGATCGATTGTCAGCTTGTATTGCGGCGTGTCTTCCAGGCCGTTAGGACGAACGCCGACCAGCGTATCCGGATGTTGCGCTATCATGCCAAATAACTGATTACGTGCTTCTGTCAGTTTAGCGTGACCGAGATTGCCTTGATCGATCAATTCAAAGTCAAAGCCCGTGGCATTACCCAGTTCAACAATCGCCGGAAGGTTAAAGGGGATAACCATGGCATCTTTAATGGTACCCAGTGCCTGCATCGCACGAGCGGCAATCGCCGGAACCTTATTTTCCGAACCACTACGTTCATCCCAGGGCTTCAGACTCATAAAGGCGATGCCGGTATTTTGTCCCCGACCAGAGAAACCAAAACCGTTAACGGTGAAGACGGAGTTAACGTTCGCTTTTTCTTCTGTCAGGAAGTAGTTGGCTACCTGATCGAGTACTTTCTGTGTGCGTTCCTGCGTGGCGCCGGCCGGCAGTTGAGCCTGTGCTAACAGTAATCCCTGGTCCTCTTCTGGTAGAAATGAGGTCGGTAAGCGCATAAACAGATAAGCCATTCCCACCACAATCAGCAGGTAAATCACCAGATAACGCCCGGTACTGCGCACAATATGACCAATACTGTCAGTGTAGTGGTTAGTGCTTTTTTCAAACAGACGGTTAAACCAGCCAAAGAGACCCGTGGTTTTGCCGTGGTCGCCTTTAGCAATCGGTTTTAGCATGGTAGCGCAGAGCGCCGGGGTAAGGATTAACGCTACAATAACGGATAGCACCATGGCCGAGACAATGGTAATGGAGAACTGACGGTAGATAACCCCGGTCGAGCCGCCAAAAAACGCCATCGGGATAAATACTGCCGATAGTACTAACGCAATCCCAACCAATGCCCCCTGAATCTGCTCCATTGATTTGCGGGTAGCTTCTTTCGGCGGTAATCCTTCCTCTGCCATCACGCGCTCGACGTTTTCCACCACCACGATAGCGTCATCCACCAATAGCCCGATGGCCAACACCATCCCGAACATGGTCAGGGTATTTATTGAATAACCAAAAGCGCTGATAATGGCAAACGTCCCTAACAAAACCACCGGTACCGCGATAGTGGGAATCAATGTCGCGCGGAAGTTTTGCAGGAAAAGATACATCACCAAAAACACCAGAATGATCGCTTCAATGAGGGTTTTTACCACCTCATTGATGGATATTTTAACGAATGGCGTGGTGTCATAAGGATAAACGGTCTTCAGCCCTGCCGGAAAGAATGGCGCCAGTTTGGTTAATTCCGCTTTTACCGCTGCAGCGGTGTCGAGCGCATTTGCGCCGGTTGCCAGTTTGATGCCTAAACCCGAAGAGGGTTTTCCGTTATACCGTGCAATGACTTCGTAGTTTTCGCCACCCAGCTCAATTCTCGCCACATCACGCAGACGAACCTGAGAGCCATCGGCATTCACTTTTAACAAAATCTTGCCGAATTCATCGGTAGACGTCAGACGGGTTTGGGCAATAATTGACGCATTCAACTGTTGTCCCTTCACCGGCGGCGTTCCGCCTAACTGACCAGCAGCTACCTGCGCATTCTGTGTGTTGATCGCGCTGATGACATCAACCGGCGTCAGTTGATAATTATTCAGCTTATGGGGATCAAGCCAGACACGCATAGCATATTGCGCACCAAACAATTGGGTATCACCAACGCCGGGCACCCGACTAATAGGATCTTTAATATTAGAACCCACATAGTCGGCGATATCGTTCTGCGTCATGTTGCCGTCATCACTGATAAAGCCTGCCACCATCAGGAAGCTACTGGACGACTTCTGTACTTTTATCCCTTGTTGTTGCACCTCTTGTGGTAACAGTGGCATAGCCAACTGCAATTTATTTTGTACCTGGACCTGGGCGATATCAGCATTGGTTTCTGACTGGAAAGTCAGCGTTAGCGTTAATGCACCTGATGAGTCACTACTTGAACTCATGTACATCAAGCCGTCAATGCCGTTCATATTTTGTTCGATAACCTGCGTCACCGAGTCCTGTAAGGTTTTCGCATCCGCCCCCGGGTAGGATGCCTGAACCTCAATCGCCGGTGGAGCAATATTGGGATATTGCTCAATAGGAAGTTTGAGAATCGATAGCACGCCTGCCAGCATGATGATGATAGCGATAACCCACGCAAAAATGGGTCGGTCGATAAAAAACTTAGCCATGTATCAGTGGCTCCTGTTTAAGACTGAGTGTTTTCAGCGGATGCCTGAGCGGGTTTGGCATTATCTGAAACTTCCTGTGGTGTCACTTGTGCACCGGATTTCACCCGCTGGATGCCGGTGATTATCACGCGATCGCCTGCTTTCAGGCCATCAGCCACCAGCCATTTATCACCAATAGCTTGCTCGGTGATGATATTACGGGTTTCCACCTTATTGTTTTGATCGACCACCAGCGCAGTCGCCTGACCAGTCGGAGTCCGTGTGACACCTTGTTGTGGCACCAGTAACGCATTCGGATTGATCCCTTCATCCAGACGTGCCCGCACGAACATGCCGGGTAACAGACGGTTATCCGGGTTAGGGAAGATGGCGCGCAGCGTAATAGAGCCGGTAGTTTCATCAACAGTAACATCGGAAAATTCTAACGTACCGGGTTGTTGGTACTCGCTGCCGTTGGCCATTAACAGGGTAACACTGGCTTTACCGTCACTTTGTTTCAACGTGCCCGATTCGAGTTCCTGGCGCAGACGCAAAAAGTCATCACTGGATTGGGTGACATCAACATAGATGGTATCGAGCTGTTGCACCGTGGCCAGCGCGGTAGTCTGAGCGCTTTGCACTAACGCGCCTTCCGTCACCGACGATTTACCAATACGGCCACTGATCGGCGAGGTCACTTTGGTATAGGCCAGATTGATACGGGCATTTTCCACATTGGCCTTAGCTGCTTCAACGGCCGCGGCTGTCTGGCTTTGGGTGGCAATCGCCTGATCATAGTCCTGTTGACTGATGTACCTGGTACCCAACAACGGTTTGTAGCGTTTTACCGTCAGGGCCGCAATGTGTGCATTTGCCTGGGCCTGTAATAAATCGCCTTTCGCACTGTCATAGGTGGCTTGATAAGTGGCGGGATCGATTTGATAAAGTGATTCCCCTGCTTTGATATCACTGCCTTCCACGAAATTCCGTTTCAAAATAATACCCGAAACTTGTGGCCGGACTTCCGCAATGCGAAAAGCCGAGGTACGGCCTGGCAAATCGGTTGTCATTTTTAATGGCGCATTTTTCAGCGTGACCACACCGACCTCAGGTGCTTGTTGTTGGCCAGCTTGTTGGGATTTGTTTTCATCACATCCTGCGAGTACCACACTACCTGAAAGCATCAGGATGGCCGCCAGAGGCGTTAACCCTCTGTTTTTATTCATAAATAAGCCTCAAGTATTTGATTCCGATTGGTCAATGGAGAACAAACCGTTATGCCCATTGCTGCGTTTAAATTTTGCTTGTGATAGGGTACATACATTCTCTAGTGTATGTAAGTATGGCGCTTTGTAAAAGTACATTTATGGCACGAAAAACCAAACAGCAAGCCCTTGAAACACGACATCAAATTATTGATGCTGCCATTGCGCGTTTTTCCGCATATGGTGTCTCGATGACCTCTCTGGCCGATATTGCGGCAACAGCAGGTGTAACTCGTGGCGCCATTTATTGGCATTTTAAAAATAAAACCGACTTGTTGAATGAAATTTGGCTGCAATCTGAGTCTGGTCTGCAAGACTTAGAACATGAGTATCAGACTAAATACCCATCTGATCCACTCTCAGTCATGCGTGCCATGCTGATCTATGTGTTTAAATCAACAGTATGTGACCATCGAAGACGATCACTAATGGAAATTATTTTCCATAAATGTGAGTTTGTCGGCGAGATGACCATGTTGCAAATGATGCAGCAAAATTTGTATCTGGAATGCTACGAAAAGATAGAAGATGTGCTACAGGGGTGCATCGCCGCTGGTCAATTACCGGTTGAATTAAATACCCAACGGGCCGCGATCATTATGCGCGGTTATGTGAGCGGAATCATGGAAAACTGGCTGTTCATGCCTGAGCGCTTTGATCTTGCTGCCGATGCCGTGAACCTGGTGGACACCTTGATTGATATGTTGAAATACAGCTCGACCTTGCGCAAAATGACAGACAACTAGACCCTGAATCACGTTTTTTCCCGTTTCTGTTCAAAATCGCGTCTTACAATTTCCAGCGCCGCCAGTACAGTTTGTGGCGCGATCTGACTTTCTTCCAGCAGCATAATTAAATCTACGGCCAGTTTAACTTCATCGGGGGCCTGTTCTAAGGACATGACGTTTACCTTTTTGCCGAGCATTTTCATGCCATTAATAACATAATTTATTGCCCTGTAAGGGAGGGCGGTTTTAGATGAGGCGTTCCTGATATGGTGGTACAACGGTCAATGTCGTGATGATCGCTGATGAGTGAGCCAGCCATAACGGCCATCTTAACCCTGTAATGCCAGATCGTGTTCGATCGCCGCCAGCGCGGTGCGACAGCGTGCCATCCGGCCTTCCAGCGTACGCAGTTCCTCTTTCAATTGCTGTTGTTGTGCCAGTGTTTCCACACATCCTAACTGCTTTTCTCGTTGGTCCAGCATGAGTTGTAACCGTTGTTCATAACGGTGATGTTCTGTCAGTTTTTTGTGTAGCCGCTCGCCAGCATGGTTGCGTGGTTGCCGGGGGAAACGTAAATGCTGGGTGGCTATTTCGCGTTGTAACGCGGCAACTTGCGCAATGACGCGTTCTGCCAGCCAGTTCACTCGTGCAATGTTGGCATCATTGATATGTTGTTGTAGTTGGGTATAAGTCCGCTGTGTTTCTTGCAAATAATCTTTTAGCCCGTTTTTCCGGCAGCCAAAGAGCTGCTGGTCAAAGCGCGGCATGGCGCTGGGCTGTTCAGCTTGCCGGTTGACATCATGTGTTAGCTGATTGAGGCAAGCACCGAGCTGGTGTAATCGTTGCTCGTTTTTCATTTTCACTCTCCATTGCCGTATCAGCGCCATGCTACAGTAGCAGTAATTTGAGCGGGTGGGTGATACCATGAATCGCATTATATTATTTATTCTTGGTTGGCTGGCCGTGCTGCTAGGCACGTTGGGCATTGTGTTGCCCTTGCTGCCGACCACGCCGTTTATTTTACTGGCTGCCTGGTGTTTTGCCCGTTCGTCGCCGCGTTTCCATCACTGGTTGCTCTGGCGCTCATGGTTTGGTCATTATCTGCGATACTGGCAGTTGCATCATGCTTTACCGCCGGGAGCCCGGGGCAAGGCAATATTTCTCATGGTTATCACTTTCTCCGTCTCGTTGTGGCTGGTGAAGTTATTCTGGCTACGTCTTTTGCTGATCGCAATGCTGGCAGTATTGGTGATTTTTATGTTGCGTTTACCGGTGATTGACGAAAAACAAGAAAAAACCTGATCCCGCTTATCGAGGTTGCAATTATTTTGTGCTTTGCTTAGATTTGGTCGTTTTCATGCGTGGCTTTTCTGTCTGAATACTGTGCTATCTTCGGTGTTTCCTGGTATGCAGTAAAGCCGCGCGAGTCAGTTTTGTATTCATCAGGCGTAACATTATGACCGCGTCCGTGCAGCAGCTTGAATTGATTAAAAACAGCATAAAAAGCATTCCAGATTATCCTAAGCCGGGTATCCTTTTCCGTGATATCACCAGCTTGCTGGAAGATCCCACTGCATATGCCACATCCATTGCGTTATTCGTTGAACGTTTCCGCAACCGCGGTATCACCAAAGTGGTGGGTACGGAAGCGCGGGGCTTTTTGTTTGGCGCCCCGGTCGCATTGGGTCTGGGGGTTGGCTTCGTGCCGGTCCGTAAGCCTGGTAAGCTACCGGGTAAAACATTCAGTGAAAGCTATCAACTTGAATACGGCAGTGATCGACTTGAAATCCATTGTGATGCGATTCATCCAGGGGACGTGGTACTGGTGGTGGACGATTTGCTGGCGACGGGCGGCACAATTGAAGCCACGGTAAAATTGATTCGCCGTGCGGGCGGTGAGGTAAAAGATGCGGCATTTGTCATCAATCTTTACGACCTCGATGGTGAAACCCGCCTGAAAGCGATGGGTATAAACAGCTACAGCCTTGTTAGCTTTCCGGGCCATTGATTGATCCGGCCTTCAGTCTCGCGGTATCGACAGGGCTGTGTTAGCATGATCCATCGGTTGCTAACATATTTCATAAACGAATGAGCTATCAGGTACTTGCCCGTAAATGGCGTCCCCAGACGTTTTCTGACGTTGTCGGTCAGGAACATGTTCTGACCGCACTGGCAAATGGTCTGTCGCTGGGGCGTCTTCATCATGCATGGCTTTTTTCTGGCACCCGCGGTGTCGGAAAAACCACCATTGCGCGCCTGTTAGCCAAAGGTTTGAATTGCGAAACCGGCATTACGGCGACGCCATGCGGGAAATGTGATAACTGCCGTGAAATTGAACAAGGCCGTTTTGTCGATCTGATTGAGATCGATGCTGCGTCACGCACTAAAGTAGAAGACACCCGCGATCTGCTGGATAACGTGCAATATGCGCCCGCACGGGGACGGTTCAAGGTTTATCTGATCGACGAAGTGCATATGTTGTCGCGGCACAGTTTCAATGCGTTGCTCAAAACGCTGGAAGAACCGCCCGAACACGTCAAGTTTTTGCTGGCGACAACCGATCCGCAAAAACTACCGGTAACGATCCTTTCCCGCTGTCTGCAGTTTCATCTGAAAGCGTTGGATGTAGAGCAAATTCGTGGGCAGTTGGAATACATCCTTGGTAAAGAGCACATTACCGCTGAACCGCGGGCGCTGCAATTGCTGGCGCGTTCTGCCGATGGCAGTATGCGTGATGCGCTAAGTCTGACTGATCAAGCTATCGCGATGGGTGCAGGGCAAGTTACCACCGCAACAGTGAGCGCGATGCTGGGCACGCTGGATGATGAACAACCGCTGGCCTTAATTGAAGCACTGGTTGACGCCGATGGACAACAGGTTATGGCGTTGCTCAATCAGGCCGCATCCCGTGGTGTGTCGTGGGAAGCGTTGCTGGTGGAGATGCTGCGTTTATTGCACCGGGTTGCGCTGATACAACTATTACCGTCCGCGCTGGGCGAAGAGTTCCTGTTGCTTGAACAACGTTTACGAGAACTGGCGCGCAGAGTGCCACCTGATGATGTGCAGCTTTATTACCAGATAATATTGACCGGACGTAAAGAACTGCCGCTGGCGCCTGATCATCGTATGGGCGTGGAAATGACATTGCTGCGGGCGCTGGCTTTTTATCCGAAAGAAGTCATTACGCCAGTCGTTGGCGGAAGACCTGCCATATCACCCGCTGCCACGCTGACCAATGTTGCCCCGGAAATGCCGGGCGTGCCAGCAGAGACAGCGCCGGTAGCGCATGACTTCTCAGCACAACCGTTACCCGATGCCACCAGTCAATTGTTACAGGCGCGGACACAGTTGCGACAGCAGCAGGGGGAACATAAAGGAAAAAAAGCTGAACCGGCGGTGCGGCGCGCACAGCCGGTGACTTCAGCACTGGATCGCCTGGCGTCTGTGGTTGAACGTGGGCAGAAAGTGTCACGTAGCGAGAGCGCGACGGCGGTAGCGGTAAAAAAAGAGGCATATCGCTGGAAAGCGCAATCCGGCACGGAAGAGCAGCCGGTGACGGTTACCACACCTAAAGCGCTACGCTCAGCACTGGAGCATGAAAAAACGCCAGAACTGGCGGCCAGATTAACCGCAGAGTCGCAGCAACGTGATGACTGGGCTGCACAGATAGCCAGCCTGACGCTGGCAAAACGGGTACAGCAAATTGCGCTGAATGCCTGGAAAGAGCAAACAGAACAAGGCGTATGCCTGCATTTGCGTTCTTCTCAGCGTCATCTCAATTCCGGCGCGGCACAAAGTGTACTGGCGGAGGCGTTGAGCGCCGCCGCCGGACGAACAGTTGAACTCACCATCATTGAAGATGATAATCCAGCGGTGTTAACGCCGCTGGAGTGGCGACAAAAAATTTACGAAGAGAAACTGGCGCAGGCGCGTCAGTCAATAATTGCGGATGTTCATATTCAGACACTGTGTCGCTATTTTGACGCGGATCTGGATGAAGAGAGCATTCGCCCTGTTTGAATCGCCGTCTAACTGTCTTGACGATGAGACGGCCTGAGCTGAGAGAGAAAACTATGTTTGGTAAAGGTGGTTTGGGCAACCTGATGAAGCAGGCCCAACAGATGCAAGATAAAATGACTCAGGTACAGGAAGACCTCGCAGTGATGGAAGTCACCGGCGAGTCCGGTGCGGGTCTGGTGAAAGTGACGATCAATGGCGCACACAGCTGCCGCCGTGTGGAAGTTGATCCGAGCTTGCTGGCGGATGACAAAGATATGCTGGAAGACCTGGTCGCTGCCGCGTTTAATGACGCAACACGTCGTATCAATGAAGCACAGAAAGAAAAAATGGCGTCAGTTTCCGCCGGTATGCAATTACCGCCGGGCTTTAAGATGCCGTTCTGATGCAAACCAGCCCTCTCCTGGAAGCATTAATGGAGTCGCTGCGCTGTTTACCGGGTGTCGGGCCGAAATCAGCGCAGCGGATGGCGTTCCATCTGTTGCAACGTGATCGCAGCGGCGGTATGCGTTTGGCGCAGGCGTTAACGCGGGCGATGGCGGAAATTGGTCATTGTGCCGATTGCCATACCTTCACGGAACAAGAAATTTGTACCATTTGCGCCAATCCCCGGCGGAGCCAAAACGGGCAAATTTGTGTGGTTGAGAGCCCGGCTGACATCCATGCCATTGAGCAGACCGGGCAATTCGCCGGACGTTATTTTGTGCTGATGGGACATCTTTCCCCACTTGACGGTATTGGTCCGGGGGATATTGGGCTCGATCGTCTGGAGCAACGTCTGGAAAATGAAACCATTCAGGAAGTGATCCTCGCCACTAACCCAACGGTGGAAGGTGATGCCACCGCGAACTATATTGCGGAGCTTTGTCATCAGTATGGCGTGGAGGCCAGCCGCATTGCGCACGGAGTTCCGGTGGGTGGTGAGTTGGAAATGGTTGACGGCACCACGTTATCTCACTCCCTGGTTGGACGCCACAAGATTAAATTCTGAATATTCACTGGCACAATTTGCTGTGCCAGCTTGAAAAGTTGTTTTCCATCCCCATCTCCTCCTCAACGTTCGTTAAACCTGCTTTAGTTGAGGTATCAATGACCATGAAAGGACAAGAGACGCGTGGTTTCCAGTCAGAAGTGAAGCAGCTTCTTCATTTGATGATCCATTCTCTCTATTCAAACAAAGAAATTTTCCTGCGTGAACTGATTTCTAACGCCTCCGATGCGGCAGATAAGCTGCGTTTTCGTGCACTGTCTTCACCGGAATTGTACGAAGGCGAGGGTGAATTACGGGTGCGGGTTTCGGTAGATAAAGAAAAACGTACGCTGACATTAAGTGATAACGGCATTGGCATGCGTCGTGACGAAGTCATTGACAACCTCGGGACGATTGCCAAATCAGGGACCAAAGCCTTCCTTGAGTCGCTGGGATCAGATCAGGCGAAAGACAGTCAGTTAATCGGCCAGTTTGGTGTCGGTTTTTATTCGGCGTTTATTGTTGCCGACAAGGTGTCAGTTCGCACCCGTGCTGCCGGTGTAAGCGCTGAAGAAGGCGTGTTTTGGGAATCTGCCGGCGAAGGCGAATACACCCTTGCGGATATCACCAAAGCGGACCGTGGTACCGAAATCACCCTGCATCTGCGTGAAGGCGAAGATGAGTTTCTTGATGCCTGGCGCGTGCGCAGCATCATCAGTAAATACTCCGATCATATCGCGCTACCGGTAGAGATTGAGTCCCGTGATGAAGAGAATGACACCACGTCCTGGGAGAAGATCAACAAAGCACAGGCGTTGTGGACCCGCAATAAAGCGGAAATCAGCGACGATGAATACAAAGAATTCTATAAACATATTTCCCACGACTTTAGCGACCCGGTAGCCTGGAGCCATAACCGTGTGGAAGGTAAACAGGAGTATACCAGTCTCCTTTACCTGCCTACACAGGCGCCGTGGGATATGTGGAACCGCGATCATAAACACGGGCTGAAGTTGTATGTTCAGCGGGTGTTTATTATGGACGATGCCGAGCAATTCATGCCGAACTACCTGCGTTTTGTTCGGGGCCTGATTGATTCCAGCGATTTACCGCTCAATGTATCGCGTGAGATTTTGCAAGATAGCCGTATCACCCAGAACCTGCGTGCAGCATTGACCAAACGTGTTTTGCAGATGCTGGAAAAACTGGAAAAAGATGATGCGGAAAAATATCAACAGTTCTGGCAGCAGTTCGGTTTGGTGCTGAAAGAAGGGCCGGCGGAAGACAGCGCCAATCAGCAAACTATTGCCAGGTTACTGCGCTTCGCGTCAACCAGCAGCGAAGGCGCTGCGCAAACGGTGTCACTGGAAGACTATGTCAGTCGTATGGTTGAAGGCCAGGATAAAATTTATTATATCACTGCCGACAGTTATGCCGCGGCGAAGAGTAGTCCACATCTTGAAGTGTTCCGTAAGAAAGGAATTGAAGTCCTGTTGTTGTCCGATCGTATCGATGAGTGGATGATGAGTTATCTCACCGAGTTTGATGGCAAATCCTTCCAGTCTGTCAGTAAAGCGGATGAATCACTGAGTCAACTGGCAGATGAAGATAGTGACGCGCAGAAAGAAGCCGAGAAAGCACTCGAACCCTTTGTTGAGCGTGTGAAAACCTTGTTAGGCGATCGGGTAAAAGAAGTGCGTTTGACTCATCGTCTGACGGATACCCCGGCGATTGTCACCACCGACGCCAACGAAATGAGCACCCAGATGGCAAAACTGTTTGCTGCCGCGGGTCAGGCGGCGCCAGAGGTGAAATACATCTTTGAAATCAACCCGGATCATGCTCTGGTTAAACGGGCGGTTGAGACGCAAGACGATACCCGCTTTGCCGAATGGATTGAACTATTGCTGGATCAGGCCTTATTTGCTGAGCGCGGCACGCTGGACGATCCCAACCAGTTCATTCGTCGTATGAATCAGTTATTACTGGCATAATGCTGCACGTTTACGGGTGACATTGAGTCACCCGTTTTCTTGTGGATAGCTGGCCATAGTGGTATGTTCTTGGCCTTCTCAGTTAGATCAATGTCATTCGCAAGAGGATTTACGCAATGCGTATTATTCTGCTCGGTGCTCCGGGCGCAGGTAAGGGAACTCAGGCGCAGTTCATTATGGAGAAGTATGGCATTCCACAAATCTCCACGGGTGATATGCTGCGTGCTGCCGTAAAAGCCGGTACTGAACTGGGTAAAAAAGCCAAAGCAATTATGGACGCGGGAAAACTGGTTACCGACGAACTGGTGATTGCGTTGGTAAAAGAACGGATCACCCAGGAAGATTGCCGTAAGGGTTTTCTGTTGGATGGCTTCCCTCGGACGATTCCGCAAGCGGATGCGATGAACGAAGCCGGTATCAAGGTGGATTTTGTGCTGGAATTTGCTGTGCCTGACGCGTTGATTGTTGAACGCATTGTCGGGCGTCGTGTGCATGCGCCTTCTGGCCGGGTTTATCACGTGACATTCAATCCGCCAAAAGTGGCGGGAAAAGATGATGTCACGGGAGAAGAACTTACCACGCGTAAAGATGATCAGGAAGAGACGGTGCGCAAGCGCCTGGTGGAGTATCACCAAATGACCGCGCCTTTAATTACTTACTACAGTAAAGAAGCCGCTGCGGGCCATACGGCGTATTATAAAATCGACGGAACCCGTCAGGTTGCTGAAGTCAGTGCTGAACTGGCAAAAATTCTCGGTTAACTTCCTCTGTAGGGCCACTGGCTGGCCCTTTTGCAACAATAGGTTTCTCTCCTCTGTTTTTCTATTAAAATGATCCTCGTTTTCACCGATCGTCAGTTCCACTAGAAGGAATAGCAATGAGGCAAGATAAACCTGGTGTATTGCTGGTCAACTTAGGCACACCAGACGAACCGACCGCTCCTGCCGTAAAGCGTTTTCTCAGGCAATTTCTCAGTGATCCACGTGTTGTTGATACGCCTCGTTGGTTATGGTGGCCCATTTTACATGGCGTCATTTTGCCCCTGCGTTCACCGCGTGTGGCGAAACTGTATACTTCAGTATGGATGCCAGAGGGATCGCCACTCATGGTTTACAGCAAACGGCAGCGGGATGCGCTGGCGGCATGTGTGGATATGCCGGTAGCTCTGGGAATGAGTTACGGTGATCCTGGTTTACAGGGCGCCGTTGACAGCCTGATGCAACAGGGTGTGACGCGTCTGATTGTCTTGCCGCTTTATCCGCAGTTTTCTTGCTCCACAGTGGCGTCTGTCTGGGATGGTCTGGCGGCGATCTTCGCCGGCTATCGCTCGCTACCTGAAGTGCATTTCATTCGTGATTATGCCGAGCATCCGGCCTATATCGCGGCGTTGAAAGCATCGGTCGAACGTAGCTTTGCACAACATGGCAAACCTGACCTGTTGGTGATGTCTTTCCACGGCATTCCACAACGTTTCGTCAGAGAAGGCGACGATTACCCACAGCGCTGTCGTGATACCGCCGCCGCATTGACCACGGCACTCGGATTAAATTCGGGCGAGGTGATGATGACCTTCCAGTCACGCTTCGGACGCGAACCCTGGTTGACGCCTTACACTGATCAAACCTTACGTGGTTTGCCAGCGAAAGGCGTGAAACACATTCAGATTATGAGTCCGGGTTTTTCCGCAGATTGTCTGGAAACGCTGGAAGAAATCAACAAACAAAACCGTGAGTTCTTTCTTCATGCGGGCGGGCAACAGTTTGAATACATTCCTGCACTCAATGATGATGAAAGCCACATTACCATGATGGTGCAATTGGTTAACGCGCAACGTTAATGGCAACCTGCGTGCGGGCTCTTCCGTCAAATGTGTTACCCGCCCATTGATGGCGGAAACCGTTATCAAATCAGGCAGCGATCCGCTTGCGGTTCGCTTTCTATCTTCTGTTTGAGCATCGCGAGCATGCTATGAGCAATCTCACGTTCGCCCATCACCACATGGTCGGCGCCATGTTCGAGAATATAAGCTACTTCATCGTCATAATGAGCGCGAGCAATGATGGTAATATCCGGGCGTTTCTGGCGGGCTGCGGTGACAATTTCACCGGCTTCGTAGCCGTTGGGTATCGTCAGGATAAGCCAGCGCGCGCAATCCAGCCGCGCCAGGTTCATGGTCTCAGCACGTGCTGCATTACCCAGAACCGCCTTGATACCTTGTTCGCGTAAGGCATCCACCCGGGGACGAGAATTTTCCACCACCACAATTGGAATATCCCCTTCGGTTAAGTTCATTCCCAGCAGGCTGCCGACGCGACCAAAACCGACAATCACGGCGTGATGACAAATATCTAGCGGGATCTGTTTTTCATCTTCGGCTACCTCTTCCATGGTTTGTTCTTCTATGGTTTCCGTTTTCTCCAGATAACGCGCCAGCAAGGTAAACAAAATGGGGTTGAGCATAATCGACAAAATTGCAGCGGCCAGAACTAAATTTCGCCCTTCAGGGCTCAGCAAACCAAGTGAAATACCCAGCCCGGCGAGAATAAAAGCGAATTCCCCGATCTGCGCCAGGCTGACAGAAATGGTCAATGCAGTACGCCGTGAATGGCCGAGTAACATGACTAATAACCAGGCGGCTAGCGATTTGCCGAACACAACAATCACCACTGATCCGAGCACCGCCAGAGGGTGTTGCAACAGGATCATCGGGTCAAAAAGCATCCCGACGGAGACAAAAAACAACACGGCAAAAGCATCACGGAGCGGTAACGTATCGTGAGCGGCACGATGGCTCAGTTCTGATTCATTCAGCACCATGCCGGCGAAGAAGGCACCAAGGGCGAAAGAGACATCAAAGAATTTAACGGCACCAAATGCGATACCCAGCGCCAGCGCCAGTACGGAAAGTGTAAACAGTTCCCGTGAGCCGGTGGCGGCGCTTTTCGCCAGAATCCAGGGGACCACACGGCGCCCGACCACCATCATCAGCACCATAAAGGCCACCACTTTGCCAATGGTTAGCAGCAGGTCCCATGCCAGTAATGACATGCTGGCGTTATTTTGTTCCAGCATTCCGGCAATCGCGGGCAGTAATACCAGTGTCAGCACCATCACCAGGTCTTCGACAATCAGCCAGCCGATAGCGATTTGTCCACGATGGCTGTCAATCAACTGGCGTTCTTCCAGCGCCCGCAGGAGCACCACGGTACTGGCAGTAGAAAGGCAAAGTCCGAACACCAGTCCGGTCATCCATGGCCAACCTAACGCCCACGACAAACCCATGCCGAGCAGGGTGGCGACAATGATTTGTGCGATGGCCCCGGGAATGGCAATGCTTTTAACCGCCATCAGATCTTTGAGCGAAAAGTGCAGACCAACGCCGAACATCAGCAGAATGACGCCTAACTCAGCCAGTTCAGGCGCCAGATTGGTGTCCGCGACAAAACCAGGGGTGAACGGTCCGGCAAGCACTCCCGCCAATAAATAACCCACCAGTGGCGAAATACGCAGGCGATTAGCCAACATACCAAGGAGGAAGGCAAGAACAAGGCCTCCGACAATTGTCGTGATAAGCGGTGTGGTGTGATGCATGCCGGTCTCCTGATGGACAAATGTGCCTGACTACCGGTTATAAGTTTATGGTATATTGGCGATGAACGCTTGCCAATAAAAGGTATAATTGTTAAAAAAACACAAAAAATGATAAAAGAGGTTCAGAAGTAGTATTTTATCTACTTATGTCTCGATGCGTATGAGTATATCGTGGAATGTTACGGCACAGTTCACAATGAAATATGCCTGTTACAGGCTATCTTCCGCGGTTATCTGGCAGGAAAACAGTGAAAACACCAAGAAGTGGCAGATAAGCGCAGATTTGATAGACCATCTCGATACTGCTTCGGTCAGCCACCAGACCAAGTACGGCGGCGCCAAGGCCCCCCATACCAAAGGCAAAGCCAAAAAATAAGCCGGAAACCATACCGATACGCCCAGGCATCAGCTCCTGGGCATAAACCAGAATGGCGGAGAACGCGGAAGCGAGAATCAGGCCAATAAGAACACTGAGTATGCCGGTCCAGGCAAGCGATGCATGCGGCAATAGCAACGTAAACGGCGCGGCACCAAGAATGGATCCCCAGATAACATATTTCCGACCGATTTTATCGCCAAGCGGGCCGCCAATCACCGTTCCTGCGGCAACAGCAAACAAAAATGCAAACAGATGCAGTTGCGCATTTTGTACCGACAGCGCAAATTTATGCATTAAATAAAAGGTATAATAGCTACTCAGGCTGGTGAGATAGAAGTATTTCGAGAAAATCAGTAGTAGCAGAATGGTGATTGCCATGGCCACTTTCTTCCGTGGTAATGGGCTTATTGCGACGTCCGATGTGTGTTTTTTCGCTATCTGACGCTGATTTTGATACCAACGACTGATTTGTAACAGTACGACAATGGCCAGCAGGGCGGCAAGGGTAAACCATGCGACATTACCCTTGCCGTAAGGCGCAATAATCACCGCCGCCAGTAAAGGGCCGAGAGCGCTGCCCGCATTACCACCGACCTGAAACAGTGACTGTGCGAGCCCATGCCGTCCTCCGGAGGCCATGCGTGCTACGCGTGATGACTCTGGATGGAATACCGAGGAGCCTGTCCCGACCAGTGCGGCGGCGAGCAACACCATACCAAAGCTTTGCGCCAGCGCCAGCAACACCAGGCCACAGAGGGTAAATCCCATACCGATCGGCAGTGACCACGGTTGTGGATGTTTATCGGTATAGTGGCCGATCACCGGCTGCAATAATGATGCGGTTACCTGGAACGTCAGCGTGATCAGCCCGATTTGTACAAAACTGAGCGAAAATTCACTACGCAGTAATGGATAGATCGCCAGAATTAATGACTGAATCATGTCATTCAGCAGATGAGCGAGGCTAATTGCACCCAGTACCCGGAACGCAGTACGTTGTTGTGGCACCGCCACAGACGGCAAAACAGTTTGAGGGTTTTCCATTAAAAAACCTATTTTGAAATTGGCATCTATACGCTAAATAATTCGCATTGCGGCAAACGAAAGCATCCCGAGGGGCTTACAGCCATTAATTGATTTGGGCAAGGGGCGCACAGGCAATAATGCGGAGGGTGACAAGTATATTGCGCAATGCGGACGACCCCTTACCTTGCTCAACTGTAACTGTAACTGTAACTGTAACTGTAACTGTAACTGTATAAGTGAATGCCATTATCGGGAAGACCTGACTGACGACATAATCGATTAGAAGTGAAAGAAAATTGCAATAATTCATGTTTACTGCGGTGAACGACTTGATCACAATCGGGTTAAACACGATAACGGGCAAGGTGACACAGGATGCACACACGAAACAAGAGATGTCTGGGGGCGTTATTATTGGCATTGTCAGCGCTACCGTTGGCGGCGCAAGCATGGGAAAAGGACCGTACCTATAAGTTTACTGTGTTGCATACCAATGATCACCATGGCCGTTTCTGGCATAACGAACAGGGCGAATATGGCCTCGCGGCACAAAAAACACTGGTGGATCAGCTGCGCTATGATGTACAGGCACATGGCGGCGCGGTGCTGATCCTCTCCGGTGGCGATATTAACACTGGGGTGCCTGAATCAGATTTACAGGATGCGGAACCGGATTTCCGCGGCATGAACCTGATTGGCTATGATGCCATGGCGATAGGCAACCATGAATTTGATCATCCGTTGTCAGTGTTGCGCCAGCAACAAAAGTGGGCAAAATTCCCGCTGCTTTCCGCTAACATTTATCAAAAAAGTACTGGAAAACGTTTATTTCAGCCATACGCTTTGTTTAATCGCATGGGGTTGAAGATTGCGGTCATTGGCTTAACCACCGACGACACGGCAAAAATAGGCAATCCGGAATATTTTACCGATATTGAATTCCGCCCACCGGCAACGGAAGCGCTGGCGGTAATTAAAAAATTACGAATGAAAGAGAAACCCGATGTGATTATTGCCGCGACACATATGGGGCATTATGACAATGGTAACCATGGATCAAATGCTCCGGGGGATGTTGAAATGGCACGAGCATTGCCTGCCGGTTATCTTGCGATGATCATTGGCGGACACTCACAGAATCCATTATGTATGGCGCAGGATAATGTTAAGCAGGCTAATTATGTGCCAGGGACCCCATGTGTGCCGGATAAACAAAATGGTACCTGGATTGTGCAGGCGCATGAATGGGGGAAATATGTTGGACGTGCTGATTTTTCCTTCCGTAATGGCGTATTAACGCTGGAACATTACGAATTGATCCCGGTGAATCTGAAACACAAAGTAACAGATCGTGATGGCCAAACGCGCTGGTTGAATTACACCCCGGAAATCGCCCAGAATTCGGCCATGCTGAAGTTGCTGACACCCTTCCAGAAAAAAGGTGATGCCCAAATTAACCAGAAGATTGGCCAGGTGAATGGCCGTCTCGAAGGTGAGCGTAATCAAGTGCGTTTCGTACAAACCAACCTGGCCCATCTGATTCTTGCCGCACAGATGGCGCGTACCCAGGCTGATTTTGCGGTGATGAGCGGTGGTGGTATACGTGATTCTATCGACGCCGGGGATATTACCTATAAAAATGTGCTGAAAGTACAACCATTCGGCAATACGTTGACCTATATCGATATGCCTGGATCTGAAGTAGAAAAATACCTGACGGTGGTGGCAAACATACATGTCGACTCAGGCGGGTATGCGCAATTCGCCAATGTCAGCCTGGTTGCAGACGGTGCACGTGTCAGTGAGGTTAAGATCAACGGTGAGGCGTTGCAGGCAGATAAAATCTATCGTATGGCAACATTCAGCTTTAATGCCCATGGTGGTGATGGCTATCCGCCGGTTAATACCTTACCGGGGTTTGTCGATACTGGCTTTGTTGATGCGGAAGTGCTGAAGCAGTATATCCAGAAGCACTCGCCACTTGACGCGTCAGCCTATGCGCCGAAGGGCGAAATTGTGTATAAGTAATGATAAAATAGGGTGTCTTTTGCCCGGTTAACTAATTCTGTGTCACTGTTAGCGTATTCTGTTTTTATGATGGTTGACAAAACAGACTTAACAGAACAAAAAACGCGCAGCGATAAATCTGTCCGCAACAGGTTTTAACGTTGCGGACAGCAACGCCGGAAGCGATGGAACTCAGGTTCAGTCTTGATGCCTTTGGCCAGTTCTGTAGCAAGTGCCTGAAGTTTCTTCTCGTCCATAATTTGCCTGTCTCCGTTGTTCGGATAACGATATCAAAAACAGGCAATTACACAATTTAATTTACAGTCTCTCACGTTCTGTTGAGTTACATGAAAAAGTCATCGGGGCCTTCATTGAGAAATACATGTTCTACTCATTGGAGGCACTACCCACCCTTCATTCATTCACCAGCCACATATCAGACTCAGTGAACATCTCTTCAATAACCCGCGCCATGATAGCTTTGTCACCTTTACTGGCATCGGTTTCAATGGCATTGCGTTGCATGGGTTTCACTTTCACTTCCGCATCAGGAAAAACATGGCAGATGCGCTTTTCCAGTTCAGCCTGGATAAGTTCCTGGGCATTGCTTAGCCCGGCAACATTCCGTTTGTCATAAATAAGTTCAACGTACATTTTTATCTCTTATTATTACTGTTTTAATATACAGTAATTTATGCGCTAACAGCCGTCAAGGTATTCTGTCAATTACCGTTTTAACGGGTTATTTTTTTAACTTTTTATATTCATACGATGAAGTAAATTAACCTCAACGGAAGGTTATCAGCAGGAAATCCCCCCCGGATAATTATCGGTGATGTTGTTTGCCGCGAACGGCGAGATGTGATTGAAAACAAGCGAACGATTATCCCGTTTACCCTGTGACTGTACTCGGGGAAAAAACTGAAAACAGCCCGGCCAACGAGAACTTTTAGCGCGATGAAACTAACATTATCTGAACGTTTCCTTGTCAGAAGCATCTGACTGGCATCAGGCCCTGCCATAAAATGGCATGGGGATCATCATGGAAAAAATCAGCGCTAATGGTCTTGCTTTCATTAAATCTGAGGAAGGGGAGCGTCTGACGGCATACCCGGATTCGCGGGGTATATGGACCATTGGCGTGGGGCATACCGGTATGGTTGATAACCAACCGATAGCCAAAGATCTGTCCATCTCACAAAATAAATCCACCGATTTGCTATTGTCTGATCTTGCCTGGGTAGAAAAAACCATCAGCGACAAGGTTAAGGTACCGCTGACTCAAAACCAGTATGATGCGATTTGCAGCCTGATATTCAATATCGGCGCGACAGCATTTATCGGTTCATCGGTGCTGAAATACCTGAATAAGGGAAACTACCTTCAGGCGGCCAGCGCTTTTTTATTGTGGAAACGTGCGGGAAACGATGCCAATATCCTGCTCCCGCGTCGCCAGCGTGAAAAGGCGCTATTTTTGATATGAACGCCCGCCGTGTGCCAATTCATCGCTTTGCTTTAAGCTGCGTGATTGTGCTGCATGCGTTCAACTTTTCACGGCTGATGCATTAATGTTTATTTTCAGGGCCAACCGTGCCAGTAAGCGCGGTGAGAGAACATTACTCAGGAAGGCTTTGCAGGGTCGATAAAAAAAAGCCCGCATAAGCGGGCAGTAAATACTGGAAGCAATGTGAGCAATGTCGTGCTGAGTACCCGACTATCACGCTCAGGTATTCGGCAAAGAGAAAGATAAGCATTCTCAATTTAGTTGTAAAGCATTTTATGTCCCTGATTTTTGTATAAAATAGACACACTAAGGGTGTGGTAACATTGTGGCGGGTCGATCAGCCTGATGTTGGCTCCGACTATTTATTTATTCGTCGCAGTTTTGCCGTGAGAACCTTTTTGCCGCAACCAGTCCCATACCCAGTTGTATATGAGGGTGTAGGGCAGGAAGAATAAAAAGAAACCCACTTCCAATAGAAAGGCCTGTAACAAGGCAATATCCAGCATCCAGGCCACCGGTGGCAGACCGATGATGATAAACCCGCCTTCAAACCCGAGAGCATGGGCAATACGCAGTAGCAAGCCGCGTTTTACCTTATCGCGTGGGAAAAAATGGTCAAAACCGGTGTTGTAAATCATATTCCACACCATGGCGATGGTTGACAGCATGATGGCCAGCGTGCCCATCTGAAACAGTGGTTTATTCATTATCCAGGCGGCTAACGGCGAGACAGTCAGGATCGCCAGTACTTCAAAGATGATGGCATGTAAAAAACGTTCTTGCAGTGTTTTGGTACGCATATTGGCCTCTTAACTTAATCACCGGGGTATTTTCATCGTTTTTTTTGATAAAATAAAACCAACACCCATCGATAAAAGAGATATATCTGTGCGCTACTCTCCCGAGTCCCTTGTGGCTTTTGTCCAGACCGTTGAAAGTGGTTCATTTTCTGCCGCAGCGCGGGCGTTGCATAAGAGCCAGTCCACCATCAGTACGGCGGTCGCTAATTTAGAAACCGACCTTGGTTTTGCTCTGTTCAGCCGTGAAGGGCGCGAACCAGTGCTCACTGAGGCTGGTTCGCGCGTGTTGAGACAGGTCAGGGAAATATTGTCGGCAAGCAGTCGTCTGGACGAACTGGCATTAAGGCTATCAGGCGAAACAGAACCACGACTCAGTGTAGTGACCTCCGATTTTTGGCAAGCGGATCACCATGAATCCCTGCTTAAACGTTTTGCGGCGCGATATCCTGATATTGAGTTCGAATGCATGATTGCTGAAGATGAAGACGTCATTGATTTGCTACAGACCGGGCGGGTGCACCTTGGCATAGTGCGGGCGCAGGTAAAAATACCGTATGAAATTGCTTCATCACGTCTGCAAATTCAGGCACAAATGGCGATTTATATTCATTCTGGCCATGCACTGGCGAAGCAGCCGATAGTGCAACAAGAAGAACTGCATCGTGTTCGCCAGCTCAGGCTTAATACCTGGATACAAAACGGTGATTATCAACCTGCCGGGCAAATGTGGTCAGCGCCATCTTACCTGCTGTTATTAGAAATGGCTGAACAGGGATTTGGCTGGAGTATTCTGCCACGCTGGCTGGTGGTGCAGTTTGGTCATCAGGTGCTGTGTGAATTACCCGTAAATGGCTGGCCGCAAAACATCGCGGTTGATGTGGTCTGGTCGAAACGCCTGCCCCCGGGGCCGGCAGGGATCTGGATGATTGACCAACTCTGCGCGCAACAACAGGATTAGTCGCGCCGGGCGATATCGGCCAGAGTGGCATTAAGCAGCGTGGCCAGATCACTGGCAGCCAGTTCAATATCCAGTCCGCGTTTGCCTCCGGAAACATAAATAGTGGGGTACTGGCTGGCCTGATTATCGATCACTGTCGGCAAGCGTTTTTTCTGCCCCAGGGGGCTGATACCACCAACCAGGTAACCGGTAACACGCTGTGCCTGTAGCGGGTCCGCCATGTCTGCTTTTTTCGCGCCCAGCGCTTTTGCCACTTTTTTCAGATCAAGCTGACTGGCAACTGGCGTGACGGCCACGGCGAGACTTTTTGCATCACCATTCAATGCCACCAGTAATGTTTTATAAACCTGCCCGGCATTAAGATTCAGCTTGCGTACCGCTTCATCGCCAAAATTTGTTTCGTTGTCGTCATGCTGATAAGGATGTAGCGTGAAAGCGACCTTTTGTTTTTCCAGTAGTTTTATCGCTGGTGTCATGTCAGATTCCTTACCCGGAAAAAATTCACAGGTATTGATGAAGAATAGTGCTGGCGAAATGTCGGGCTTTAAGCGACAATCGCCATCGCGTCGGCAACCCGGTTGCCGACGGATAACTAAAATTATAAACAAATTCCTCTTTGACGGGCCAATAAATAATATTGGCCTTTTTTTTATCTGACTTTTAGCAAAGCAGGCAAATTATCTGCGCCATAGAGATGCATAGCACCGACCGCGACAACATAGTGTCCGGCAGATAACGCCCGCAGCATCGTATTCCAGCGCTGATTGCGTTGACTCATTAACACCTCGTTTAACTCATGGCTGAAGGTATTTTCTAATGTCATCTGCCGCTGTTCCGTCGAGTTCTCCAGCCACCAACTGACCATCGTTTGCAGAAGTTGTGCATTGGTATGCCAGTGATCCAGTGTATCTTGCAATAATAACATGCCATTATTGGGCAATGTCCTGAGCAACTTCAGTTGTTCATCCGGGCCTTCCAACTCGATGATGGGTAAACCGCGCGCCGCTGCAACCTGCAGTAACTGATAATCAATACCGTAATCCGGACGTAATCCCAGCCGTTGCGCTTGTTGTACCTGGATCATTAATGCCACTTGCCAGCCCGGGACACGATCAATGATTTCATTGCTAAGCGCTAACTCATCACAAATACGCGTCAGGATGCGCAGGCTCTCGTGGCTCAACCGTTCAGACAGTGGCGGATGAGTTTCACTATGACTAAAAGGGGAGGCGGCGTGCCTGATATCAGCTTCAACAATCAGGGCATCGGCGTTGTTGATGTGTTGCAGTAATGGGGCGGGGAGTGGTTGTATATCACGCGTACCCATATGAATACTGCCCACCAGGTGTAATGCACGATCACCCGGCAGGAAAATATCCATGGCCGGATAGGTGTAATGTACCGGTGCCAGGGTATGCCACAGTGCTGCCGCTTTGCGCAATAATTTACCCATTGCTCCGCCTCATGGTATGAAACAACTCATGCTAGCGGTTTATCGCGGTGATGAACAGGAGAACCGCCGCATTGCCTGTTTCGCTGCTGCCAGGTACCCCGTTTTTCCGCTCATTAAGCGCATGGTTTACCTTCCGGGTGGTTGATAGTGCAACAGCCGGTTAGCGTTACTGACAACAGTAATCGAAGACAGCGCCATTGCTGCCCCGGCGAAAATCGGGCTGAGCAGAGTGCCGGTCAGTGGATATAGCACGCCAGCCGCAATCGGAATCCCCAGCAGATTATAAACAAATGCGCCAGAGAGATTCTGTTTCATATTGCGGAGCGTCGCTTTTGCTATTGCCAGCGCATCGACCACCCCGTTTAGATCATGTCGCATCAGAGTCATGGCCGCAGTTTCAATTGCAACATCGCTACCATTGCCCATCGCGATGCCGACATCGGCTTGCGCCAGCGCTGGCGCGTCGTTAATGCCGTCACCAATCATTGCCACATGGTGCCCTTGTTGTTGCAGATCGATAATCGCCTGGGCTTTCCCTTCAGGCAATACTCCGGCAATTACCTCATCCAGACCCGCCTCGCGGGCAATGGCGCGGGCAGTGATGACATTATCACCCGTTAACATCAGTAAACGATAACCCTCAGCATGCAGGCGCTTTAGCGCGGCAACGCTCTCTTTGCGTAAAGGGTCCTGAATAGCCAGCAGTGCGGCAAGCTTACCATTCACCGCCAGCATCACTGGGGTAGCGCCACATTCGGCGTGCTGTTGGATTAGCGTTTCCGCCTCGGTTATCACCACGCCTTGTTGCTGCAGCATGAGGCGATTACCCAGCAACATCTCAAGACCGTCAATAGTACCGCTGACGCCCTGACCGGCGAAGGTGCGAAATTGTGTCGTTAGCGGTAGCGCGGCATCTTGCGCATACTGCGTAATTGCCCGTGCCAGCGGATGACTTGCGCCTTGCTCCAGTGCGGCGGCCCAACGAATGACTTGCGCCTGGTCATGGTGATTAAAGGTGGTGATTGCCGTAACGTCTGGTGTTCCTTCTGTCAGGGTGCCTGTTTTGTCAAAGACCAGCGTATCCAGTGAGCTGGCACGTTGTAGCGCATCCGCATCTCGCACCAGTACGCCAAATTCCGCTGCCCGGCCAATACCGGCGATGATTGACATCGGGGTTGCCAGACCGAGAGCGCAGGGACAGGCAATAATCAGCACGGTGGTGGCCACCACCAGCGTATAGACTATGTGTGGTTGCGGGCCGATGAAGTACCACACGGTGGCGCTCACCAGCGCAACAAGGATAACGCCAGGCACAAAAACCGCCGAGATGCGATCCGCAAGCTGGCCTGGTTGTGTCTTACTACTTTGCGCTCGCCGCACTAAACGAATGATACGCGCCAGTGTGGTGTGTTTACCGATAACGCGTGCCCTGAACAGCACACTACCTTGCTGGATTAATGTCCCCGCATGGAGAGTATCCCCTGATGATTTCTGTTGTGGAACGGGCTCCCCCGTCAGCATCGCTTCATTCAGCCACGCTTCCCCTTGGGTGATTTCACCATCCACCGGTACGCGATCTCCGGTCGCCAGGCGTAATACCATCCCAGGTTGCACCTCACTGAGCGGCAACGTTGTTTCCCCGTCACGGGTGACCACGCGTGCTGTCGGTGGGGTGAGATCCAGTAAACGCTCAAGAGCTTTTGATGAGCGTTGCCGGGCTCGTTGCTCCAGGGCGTGGCCGAGATTAATCAGACCGATGATCATCGTACTGGCTTCATAATAGAGATGGCGCGCGTCCATTGGAAATGTTGCCGGCCAGAGATTGACGGTTATCGAATAACACCATGCGGCCGCTGTACCCAATGCGACCAGCGTATCCATGGTGGCCACACCCTTCATCAGACTTCGCCAGGCGCCACGATAAAAATGACCGCCAGCAACAATCATCATTAACAGTGTCAGTACGCCGACGATCAACCAGCCGTTGCGGTTGCTGTCGGTCAGCATCATATTGTCGCCAAACAGGCCATAAATCATCAATGGCACGCCAAGCAGCAGTGCTAACGCTGATTGCCAACTAAAACGGCGTATTGCCCGGCGCGCGCTTCGTTGCTGTTTTTCACGGCGCTCTGCTTCATCAACGGTGACTTCGGCGCCATAACCGGCTTGTTCCACCGCGGCGACCAGCGCCTGCGGCGGCGCTGAGCCGAGGATCAATGCACTGCGCTCAGCGAGATTAACATGTGCCTGTTGTACACCATCAACCTGCTTTAGCGCATTTTCCACGCGGCTGACGCAACTGGCGCAACTCATGCCATCAATCAGCAACTGAGTACTTTCTTCTGTATCTTCTGCCAGAAGCTGTTGAGTCTCCGCTGTCAGCACTTCTGGCTGGTTTTCTTTGACTGTCAGCGGATTAGATTTTGGGTGAGTGGTCTCTGTCTTCACACGGGCATGATAACCTGCCTGCTCAATGGCGCTCACCAGCGCTTCGCTGGTGGCATCGCCTGTTACCCGGGCTTCGTTAAGCGATACTTCTGCCTGTTGAACATCATTGCGTTGTTCCAGGGTCTCCTTCACGCGTTTTATGCAGTGGCCGCAAGAGAGCCCATCCAGCATCAGTACGGTAGTCTGCGACATGATAAATACTCCTGATTATGCGGTTTGACCTGACATTGATTTTCGCTGCATAGTAAGGTTAAACCTTACCGTAAGGGGAGGGTCAAGGGGGAAAGGTGAATATTAGTGAGGTAGCGCGAAGAACCGGACTAAGCAACAAAGCAATCCGTTTCTATGAAGAAAAAAGACTGGTTACCCGACCGCTACGTAGCGACAACGGGTATCGGCGTTATACGGCCAGGCACCTGGAAGAACTGACGTTATTGCGTCAGGCACGGCAGGTAGGGTTTAACCTTGATGAGTGCCGTGAAATGCTGGCTTTGTTTAATGACCCGGCACGCCACAGCGCTGATGTCAAAGTACGCACGCTCAATAAAGTGGCGGAAATCGATGCTCAAATTAAGGCGCTCAATGTGATGCGTGATCGTTTGCTGGATCTGGCCGCCACCTGTCCTGGCAATGACAGCGCAGATTGCCCGATCATCAATCATCTTGCCGGATGCTGTGAACACCAAAAGATAACCTGATGCGCCAGCATTTGCCCGCTTACTGTTTTGATGTCGTGTGGAAGCTGGTGGGTGTAATGCGCAGGGTAATCCCTTCCACCGCAACAACGACGACCTCGCTGCCGGTGGGTAGATCATTGTCGGCTTGTACTCGCCAGCTACTGTCGCCGATATTCACATGGCCGAGGCCATTTACCAGCGTTTCATTCAGCGTCAAGTGCAACCCCACCATTTGTGAACCACGTTGATTGAGTGTCGTCGGTGCTTTTTGCCGATTGGATCGTTGTATCCAGCGGAACCAAAGAAAGGCGGCGACCATGGTCAACAGAGCGAAAGTGGCGCCTTGCCACTCCCATGGCAGAGGCAAAATCCAGCTCAGTAAACCCACAGTGACAGCGGAAATACCGCTCCAGAGTAAATAACCACCGGTCCCCAACATTTCGGCGGCTAACAGTAAGCCGCCGAGTGTCAGCCATAAGGCGTACGGATGCGATACCGCCTCAGCCAGCATTACTTATCGCTCCGCGCTTGTTTTCCGGCATTGAGCAACTCGCTAATTCCGGCAATTGAACCCAGCAGGCTACTGGCTTCAAGCGGCATCAGTATCACTTTGCTGTTATTGGCGGAACCAATTTTTTGGAGCGCATCAGTGTATTTTTGTGCCACAAAATAGTTCACGGCCTGCATATTGCCAGCGGCAATGGCTTCCGAAACCATTTGTGTGGCGCGCGCTTCGGCTTGTGCGCCCCGTTCACGTGCTTCAGCCTGTAAAAACGCAGACTGGCGCTCTCCCTCGGCGTTCAGAATTTGCGCCTGTTTTTCCCCTTCAGCACGGAGAATGGCGGCCTGGCGTACACCTTCCGCGGCCAGAATGTCAGCACGCTTAGTACGCTCCGCTTTCATTTGTGCATTCATTGCCGAAATCAACTCAGCGGGCGGCCTGACATCACGGATTTCGATACGTGTGACTTTCACGCCCCATGGATTCGTTGCCTCATCAACAATGTGCAACAGGCGGGTATTGATGCTATCGCGTTGCGACAGCATTTCGTCCAATTCCATGGATCCCAATACAGTACGGATATTGGTTGATGTCAGATTAATGATGGCACGCTCGAGATTACTGACCTCATACGCGGCCCGGGCTGGATCGACCACCTGAATAAAACAGACGGCATCAATCGTCACATTGGCATTATCTTTAGATATAACCTCTTGCGACGGGATATCCAGCACCTGTTCCATCATATTAATCTTGCGGCCAATACGATCCATAAAGGGCACGACAAGGTTGATACCAGGCTGCAGGGTCATGGTATAGCGACCAAAGCGTTCAACCGTCCATTGATAACCTTGTGGAACAATTTTAATACCTGACCAGACGATGACCAGAGCCACAATGATTAAAACAGGAATAACCGTAATCATGCCAAAAACCTCCAGATTGTTTGTTTGACGAGCCGAGTCTCTTCGGCTCGTTATTGGCCGCGTTTAGTAGAGCAGAGAATAGAGCTGCCGACGATATTTTGCCGCAAGAGCATCACCGGTGCCCAGTGCGGACAGTATTTCTTGCAACATTTTACGCGCCTTGCCATTCGCCGCGTTCAGATCCTTCTTCAGATGGCTAAGCAGTAGTTCCAGCGCTTCTTCATTACGCCCTACCTGATGTAACTGTAGTGCGAGTTTACTCGCCAGATCGGCATTTTCCGGTTCATTCAGTAGTTGTTGTTGTAATTGCTGAATTTCTGGCGTGTCCGCTGCTTGCTTCAGTAGATCAATTTTCGCGATCAGGCCTTGATAGCGAGTGTCATGATCCTGCAACGGGATGGTTTTCAGGGTCGCTTGCGCTTCGTCGCTGCGGTTGAGTGTAATTAATGTTTCCGCCAGCAACAAACTGATTTCACTCGCCTGGTTGCTCAGTTGCCAGGCCTCTTTTAACAAAGGAAGCGCCTCCAGGTGTTTTCCTTCCTCGATCAACGCCATGGCAGCCTGCATTTTCACTTCTTCTTCACTCGGCAGCACTTTTTGTAATAAGGCGCGTATAGATTCTTCGGGCTGCGGACCCTGGAAACCATCCACTGGCTGACCATTCTGGAACAGATAAACCGTAGGAATGGCGCGCAGGCCAAACTGCGCGGCGACCATTTGTTCGTTATCGCAGTCGAGTTTTGCCAGAATGAACTGACCTGCATATTCCTGCGCCAGACGCTCAAGGATCGGGGTCAATTGCTGGCAGTGCTGGCTACGCTCGGACCAGAAATAGAACAACACCGGCAGTGTCATTGACTGGTCAAGTGTTTGATTCAAATTAGATTCATTGATGTTGATAATCGAAGCGTGTGATGACATGAATGCGTCTCTCTGGCTGATGACTTTGTAACGATATTGGGGCATTACCCCGTGCTTCAAGCAAAATTATTGTTGCAGTGCTAGTTACTGCGTAAAATGCGATCCAACATCCAACCCGGTAGTACGCGGCGTAACACGCTCATGCTATGCGCCACCAGCGTTACCGGGTAGCGCAGACGTGGATGTCGGCTCTCTAACGCATGGTGTAATTTTGGCAGAATAGCCTCCGGCGGTAAGGTAAAACGCGCGGCGATACCGGGGTTTTTTATCGGTTTATCCGGCTGTGTTTGATTAACATTCGTGCTGAAATGAGTATGAATAGGGCCGGGTTCAATCAGACTGACACGCACGCCGGTCCCCTGGAGTTCCATGCGTAGCGTGTCTGACCAGGCTTCCAGCGCAAATTTGCTCGCCGCATAGGCCCCACGCCCGGGTGTCGCCACCAGGCCGAGTACTGAACTGGTATTGATGATACGACCTTCCCCTTGCGCCTGAAGGGCCGGCAATAGCAACATGGTGAGTTGATGAACACCAAAAAAGTTACTGGCAAACTGCTGTTCCAGTTGCTGACGCGTTAGCGTGTGCAACGGACCGTAAACGCCAAATCCGGCATTGTTAAATAAACCATATAACTGGTTCCCGGTCAGTGCTATCACCTGGCGGGCTGCGCGCATCACACTGTGGGTATCATCCAAGTCAAGCTCAATGCCGGTAAAACCCAGACTCTCCATCCGAGCGACATCCGCCGGTTTACGGCACGCCGCTAAAATGCGATAGCCACGTTGCAACAAATCGTTGGCCGCCACCAGACCAATACCTGAGGAACAACCTGTAATGAGAATATTTTTTTGCATAACTTTACCTGGTAGCGGGAACGATTTGCCATAACTCATGCTTAACTGGGTAGGCGCAGGTGGCGACGGTTTGCCATTATCGCGATTTAACCAACGGCGTCAGGGTTTTTTTCATCACCCCGGCGATAAATGGTTGTGCATCCGGATTGGGGTGAATGCCATCTTGCTGCATCCACTGTGGTTTTAAGTAAACCTGTTCCATAAAGAAAGGCACCAGCGGAATAGCAAATTCCTGCGCCAGCTTCGGATAGATGCTGGCAAAGGCGTCGCTATAGCGGCGACCGTAGTTTGGCGGAAGGCGGATTTGCATTAATAACGGTTTGGCGTTAGCGGCTTTAACCGCCGTAATGATGCTACGTAAATCCTGTTCGATATTACGCGGTGGGAAGCCGAGCAAACCATCATTACCTCCCAGTTCAATCAGTACCCATTGTGGCTGATGTTGTTTAAGTAGCATAGGCAGGCGTGCCAGGCTCTGCGTCGCCGTATCTCCACTTATGCTGGCATTCACCACCTGCGGCTCTTGTTGCCATTGGTTATTCAGCAATGCCGGCCAGGCATCTGAGGCAGACATACGGTAACCCGCACTGAGGCTGTCGCCGAGGATCATCAACGTATTCGCTGACGCTATGCGTGTCAGCAACAGCAATACTAACAGGAAAGGGTAATGCCAGCGGAAAACATTCTTGAAGTACATAGTCTGAGTAAGTCCGTCGGTCAGGGGGAACATCAACTGACCATCCTTACCGGAGTTGAGCTGGTTGTCAAACCGGCTGAAACCATCGCCCTGATTGGTGAATCAGGATCCGGTAAATCGACCTTATTGGGGATACTTGCCGGCCTTGATGATGGCGATGCCGGCGAAGTGTTTATGTTGGGGCAACCACTACACCAAATGAATGAAGAGCAGCGTGCTGCGGTACGCGCTAAAAATATCGGCTTTGTTTTTCAGTCCTTCATGCTGGTTCCCACCCTGAACGCACAAGAGAATGTTCAGTTACCGGCTTTGTTGCGGGGGGAAAGTGATAAGCAAAGTCGCGAACACGCGCAAGCATTGCTGACACAACTTGGACTGGCGGCGCGTTTAACTCATCTTCCTGCGCAGCTTTCAGGCGGTGAACAGCAGCGTGTGGCGCTGGCGCGCGCATTTAATGGCCGGCCGCGGTTGCTTTTTGCTGATGAACCGACCGGTAATCTTGATCGTCAAACGGGCGACCATATTGCTGAGTTGCTGTTTTCGCTTAATCGTGATTTCGCCACCACCCTGGTCCTGGTCACGCATGATGAGCAACTGGCGGCACGCTGTGATCGTCGCCTGCGGCTGCGCGAAGGTAAATTGTGGGAGGAAGCATGATTTGGCATTGGTTCTGGCGTGAATGGCGCTCGCCGTCGTTGTTGATTGTGTCAATGGCGTTGACCCTGGCGGTGGCCTGCGTACTGGCGCTGGGATCCCTTAGCGATCGTATGGAAAAAGGGATGACGCAACAAAGCCGTGATTTTATGGCGGGTGATCGTACCCTGCGTAGCGCCAGCGAGGTTCCGCCGCAATGGCTCGATAAAGCCCGCGCTGAGGGGTTACAGGTTGCAAAACAACTGACGTTTATGACGATGGCGTTTGCCGCCGATACGCCGCAATTGGTCGCGGTAAAAGCGGTGGATGACACCTACCCCATGTTCGGACAATTACTGACTCAACCGGTAAATCTGAGGCCTGTGGCGGGGACAGTATTAGTGGCACCGCGCTTATTAGCATTACTGAATCTGAAACCCGGCGATATGCTGGATATTGGTGATGCCTCATTACGCGTGGCGGGTGAAGTGTTGCAGGAACCCGATGCTGGTTTTAATCCGTTTCAGACAGCACCGCGGGTGTTGATGAATTTGGCTGATGTCGCGAGAACTGGCGCGATACAGCCAGGAAGCCGCGTTGCCTGGCACAATAAATTCGCCGGTACGCCAGCGCAACTTAGTCGTTATGATCACTACATTGAACCGCTACTGCAACCAAACCAACAGTGGATTAGTGTGGAAAACTCGCAAGATGCCCTCGGACGTTCGATGCAGCGCGCCCAGCAGTTCCTGTTACTGTCGGCGTTGCTAACGTTGATGCTGGCGATTGCCGCCGTCGCGGTGGCCATGAGTCATTATTGTCGTAGCCGTTACGATCTGGTGGCGGTATTGAAAACCCTTGGGGCCAGTCGCGCCTCATTGCGCAAACTGATTATTGGTCAGTGGCTGGCGGTGCTGTTGCTGGCGGCGCTGGGCGGCGGGATGATTGGTCTCGGCGTTGAAACATTACTGTTGCGAATGTTGAAACCGCTGCTGCCAGCGGCCTTACCGGCTGCAGGAATTTGGCCATGGATTTGGTCTACTGGCGCGCTATTTATTATTTCATTGTTGGTGGGGTTACGCCCTTACCATGTGTTGCTCGCGACACAGCCACAACGGGTATTACGACGTGATGCCATTGCACAGGTGTGGCCGCTAAAATATTACTTGCCCGCGATGCTGGTGGTGGTAACCGCTCTTCTGGCATTACTGATGGGCGGCAGCAAACTACTGTGGGCATTAGTGGCGGGTATTGTGATATTGGCGTTATTACTGGGCGCGATCGGCTGGGGTGGCTTGTGGCTGTTACGTAAAGTGGTGAGCCGTAATCTGGCATTCCGCCTGGCGATCAATCGTCTGCTACGCCAGCCTGGCGCCACCCTGAGTCAGTTAGCGGCGTTCTCACTTTCTTTCATGCTACTGGCGCTGTTATTGGTGCTGCGAGGTGATTTACTGGATCGCTGGCAGCAGCAACTTCCACCGGGCAGTCCAAATTTTTTTCTGCTCAATATGACCGACGGGCAAGTTCCACAGGTGCGTGATTTCCTTACGCAGCACCATATTTCCCCACAAATCTTTTATCCGATTGTGCGGGTACGGTTAACCGGCATTAACGGTAAACCGGCGGACCCAACTCAGGATAATGCATTGAGCCGGGAGCTTAATCTCACCTGGCTGGAAAAACGACCGGATCATAATCCACTGGTTGCGGGGCACTGGCCACCGCAGGCGGGTGAGGTTTCTATGGAGGTTGAACTGGCGGGACGGCTTGGTGTTCGGCTCGGTGACACTCTGACATTCACTGGCGACACGCAACTATTCTCAGCTAAAATTACCAGTTTGCGTCAGGTTGACTGGGAAAGTTTACGTCCTAATTTTTTCTTTATTTTTCCGCCGGGCGCACTTGACCAGCAACCGCAAACCTGGCTGACC